>CALLOA010000191.1 GCA_938005265.1 uncultured Granulosicoccaceae bacterium | reverse complement strand
CAAGAGCAGCGATTACTCTACCGCAAGATCATTAAGCGGGATGTATTCAACGCTTGATCCGAAGGACGCGCCGTCAACAGCCACGACCGTCATTACAGTACCAGCAACCAGATTCAGCGTGGTTGCCGCGACCCTGACATTGTCAGCGTTACCAGCTTCAGTAACGATCACATTGTATTCAGCCGGCGCGACGGACAGATAGCCGGTAGTTTGATCGGCATATGACAGACCGACTGGCTCACCCATCGGGTTAGCAGGTAGATCACTGGTCTGCAGATAAATATCAAGCGCGTTGGTAGTGCAGTTGTTACAAGTACCGGCATTGATGATATTAAAACCGCGAGCTGCATGAACCAGGCGAATTTTCGCCAGATCAGGGTCAGCAGGTTCTGCTGTTAAACCGATCAATTCAAACGGAGTTTCAGTGTCGCCAATAGAACCACGCGCAATAATTAAACTTGATGAGCCGGCTTCTATTTGCATATCAACAGTTGCGCTGGAATCCCGGTTACCCAGCGAATAGTAATCAGCAATAAAGTCGAGGCTGTTAGATACCGGATCCAGTGAGATAAATGCTGACTTTCTGGTATCAAAGTTCAACTGACCACCCGGGTCTGTGGCATCAGTGATTAGCGGCTCTTCGATCTGGTCATTGTTGACAACTTCGAAAGCCGGGCTGCCCTGCGAACCATGCACAATCCAGACTGAAGCAGTTGCAGCACCGGTTGCATTTACTGAGTTATTGATACCGATGACATTACCGCCGCCACTGACTTCGGCACCACCACCTTCTACAGGTGTTTCGCCTTCGCCTTCAACGGGAGCCTCGCCTTCGCCTTCAACGGGTGCCTCGCCTTCACCTTCAACGGGAGCCTCACCTTCGCCTTCAACGGGTGCTTCACCTTCGCCTTCAACAGGTGCCTCGCCTTCGCCTTCAACAGGCATTTCAACTTCGGGTGTTGTATTTCCACCCGCATCATCCTCATCATCACTCGATGAGCAACCAACTACCACCAAGCTGGCAGCAATCAGCGATATTCCAAGATAGCGCTTAAACATTCAATATTCCCCTTGTGACTTCTCTGTGTGTTGACGCCAAATATGCGTTTGATAATTCATCAGGATTTGTGCTGCCCTGAGCCAGATAAAGACCTGGTAATGCTGACATTTCCACAATCAAGCACAGGACGGCATTTTGCGGTTTTGACAGCTAGACAGACTACTTAAATAGGAACCCAATCCCCAATTTACCAGCTACCTGTTATCTAGGATAGACCAAAAATCATTGTATGCCAGCAATCTGACTGCAATGCCAGTTGCCAAACCGATAAACCCAAAATAACTAATGGCTGCGGTCAAATCCTCCTGCAGTAATGTACATCTCCTCAAGCAATAAAATCGCTGCAGACTTCTGAATTTACCAGATTGCAATGGAAGATCCGACTGCCATATCACGAGGCTGGATGGCGTTGGAGAAAGTAAAATCAACGCCGCTCAAAAGCACACGCACCTTTAAAAAAATAGATATCGATGCAAGTTTGTCTGACGAACGAGGTAAAGCGTGAAATTAAAAAAAGCACCATTGAACAGACATACTATTTATCTAATAGTGGCATAATAGTGCTAACACCACCGTTCAACTTTCTACCCTTGCGTTTTCACGTCTGAAACGCCTGGGTTAGCAGCTGGATTACCAAAAGCCAATTTTCGAGCCGTTGACTTGACAGCTGAAATATTACTTTGCCGGAAAAATAAGGGGTAATTGGGGAGAAAAAAACTGGCCATCCTTGGCCTGCGGTGGCTCCCTGCCTAAATACCACTTGGAGGAGGTATGGTATCCGCATACACCTTCGAGTGCATGCAATGGAAATCTGTTCCGCTTTACAACCGGACTGCTTTACAACATGGACTTACAACTGGTTATCGGCACTGATAAATAAAACCAACAGGTGTAAATGAAGCCACCAGGTAAATAAAACCGACACGATAGTGTTTTAAAATCTACAAAAAACCAAAAGGACATGATAGCTACCAAAACTTGGCAAGTACTGAGTGCTTCGAAATTTCATACCTCGATAACTACCTACGTCTGCATTAGATATAGCACAATCTCAGTGAGGCGCAAGAATTTTCTCACCGTTTGGTCAAATATTTTCTGTTTCAGGCAACATATTGCGAAAATTTGTGGTAACTGAGAGGCAACGTTTTTGAAAGAACGATCGCTAGTCTGGATTTCCGGCAGTGAACCAGAAGTGTTGGACCTGCTTCTGCAACAACCTGAAATTCAGCTAAACCCATTACCACTTGATCACGGCCGCTACAACTTATGGGTAGGTGCGGGTACACAGGCCACCGTTGTCAACGATAGTTTTAGTCAAAAAACCGCCTCGCAAGCGCGGAACCTTATTGGAACAGAATGCAAGCTAATTATTTATAACGCCTATGAAAGATTCGACGTTGATGCGTTTGCGGCAATCTGCGGGATGCTGGTGCATGGCGGAGTTCTTTACCTTCTAACCCCGGGTATAGAGACATGGGCACAAGCTGATCAATTGGAAATGCAGCGCTTCACGGTGTTTGGTCACACAAAGGACGAGCTGGATACGCGTTCAACCAGGCAACATAAGGGCATACAGAGCCGCTACATCTACTGGTTGATCGATCGGCTTTATGAGTATACCCATAGCATGAGTAACGCAGGGAACGAGCGGACAGGCCAGCCAGCGGAACTTAACACAACCGTCAGAAAACTTAACCTGCGTCAAATACCTGCCCCGGCACTCACCAGGGCGATGAAAAATCTGGCCCCTGGACTCAACACACGCAGACAGAATGGTGGTATCACTGAGTTAACTCGCTCAACTGCAAATCCAGAGCAACAAGACATACTAACCCATTGGCAAAACCCGCCTCGAATATCAACCGAAGGACAGGCCGAAGTAAGAATCCTGACAGCTGATCGGGGCCGTGGAAAGTCGGCTTTACTCGGCATGCTATGCGCAAATCTACTCACGCAGAATACGCATTGCGTTGTAACCGGACCAAAACGGCAAGCATCTGATATTTTGATGCGCCATTGCAAGGAACACTTGAGCAGCAAACAGTCTGGCTTGCAACCACCACACTGTATAGCGCCTGATGACTTGTTAGCCAATACCGTTAACACTAAAGTGTTGATGGTCGATGAAGCCGCAGCACTGCCACTGCCCACGCTCAAGAAGCTTGTTGAAACCTACAACCAAGTCATCATGGCCACTACTGTGCATGGCTACGAAGGCGCAGGCAAAGGTTTCTCGATCCGCTTTAAAGGCTGGTTACAACAAAACAATATTCCGTTCTCATGGAAAACGTTGAAATTACCGGTTCGTTGGCTGCCTGATGATCGCCTTGAAATGTTTTGCAATGATGCATTTATGCTTAATGCTGAATATGCCAAAGTAGAACACGGGACCATCCATGTGAAGAACTGCTCGGTAGATTTTTACCCGGCGGATCGATTACTTTCAGCACCTGAGACTCTGCGCGAATGCTTTGCGCTACTGGTGCAAGCGCATTATCAGACAAAGCCAATGGATCTTCGCCACATGCTCGATGGTCAAAACATCCGTACGTTTGTGTTGTCGCATGATTCGGCTGTCCTTGGCACAGCTCTGGTTGCGATAGAAACACTAGGCGATAAAACTATGGACGTAGAACTCAGGCGTGCCATCGTCGAAAAACGACGTAGACCTCGAGGACATTTGTTACCCCAGCTACTTGCTCAATGGACACAGGATGAAAAAGCACTGGATCTTAAAATAGCCAGGATTGTCAGGATTGCCATTCACCCTGAACACCAGAATCGCGGGCTGGGTAGTCATTTCCTGAAATGCATCGAACAGCAACTCAGAGAAACCACAAATATTGATGCTATCGGTGCCATGTTCGGCAAGGATAAACGCGTTAACCGTTATTGGCGCCAGAATGATTATCACGAATTTCACTTAGGACGGCGGAAAAACAATCGCAGCGGCACCCGCTCGTTGAGCGTAATAAAGTCACTGGGAAACCCGTTGGCAATCATAGATCGCGCACGGTATTTGTACTCGATAAACTTTACAGCAACACCTTTAGCAGCGGAATATGATACGGACGCCCAGGCAATAGCTTCACGTAAAACTTTGAATACCGAAATTCTGCAAGCCTACGTAAAATCCAACCGGTCTTTTGAGGACAGTCGACAATTTATTTTTGATTTCCTAAAAGATCATTTGAATCTGAACAACGGCCGAGCGGCTGGCTTGCAAGAATCCGAATCCAGGCTGATAGTGCGCGCCACTCAACCAGGCTTCGAATTCGCCCAATGCGCTAAAGAACTCGGGTATGCTGGAAAGAAATCGGCAGAAATCGCATTCAAGGCAGCATTGCATAGGTTACTCGAATAGACATACCCCAATCTTAAGGTTAACGGGTCTAAACAGACAGAAACATTATCAAAATAACAAACACAAACGCACCTCATGACCTATGTATCACTGCCAATGTATGATTGGCCCGAAGTCGAAACGCAAACTGACCAACTCGGGAATCTGCTTGCAACGCTTTTAAAGGACAACGGTATCAACTGCCCCTCCACGCTTGATCGTGAAACAGCATCTTCTACAGTTTGGACATCAGGCAAGTGCCTGCTATCCCAGACTTGTGGTTGGCCCTTCATCAGTCATCTCTATGAACATGTCAGCCTGATAACCACCCCCGTTTATGACATTGACGGTTGTAGTGGTACAACTCATCGTAGCCGCCTGGTTTGTCGTGGCAATGATAAACGCGGCGCGTTAGCAGAGTTTAAAGAAGCCACAGTTGCTATAAATGAACTTGATTCGCAATCCGGGCACCAGGCAATGAAATCAGCTCTTACTGCAGCCTCACTACCTGCACCTTTTTTTAGTAAAGGCATTGTTTCGGGCGCACATAGACAGTCCATTAAGTTGGTAGCTGATGGGCAAGCCGATATCTGCGCGGTAGACCCTGTTAGTTGGCAGTTTGCTCTTCGTTATGAAAAAGCGGTGACAGACTCCTTGCGTGTTATCGGCGAAGGTCCGGAAATTCCCGGGCTACCGCTGGTGTGTAGTCGTGAATTTGCAGACAACATGCTGGAAGCTGATATTGCTCGTCAGGTAGAAAATCTTTTTGCTTATGAAATCGACGATGAGATTCGCGAGGACTTGTTCATTGCAGGTGCAAAAAAATTGACCGACGAGGACTACCGACATCTGACAGAACTTGATAGACAAGCAAAAGAAGCAGGCCACACATCCTGCTTGAGCAGTTAAAACAAGCGGAACAGGCTAAGCCAGGCTACTGTATTAACCCGAGAGTAAGTTAACCCGAATGTAAGGGACCTAAATCAAGTAGCTGTGGTGGGTGATTACAACTTTCAAGAAATCTGAGTAAACCATCCGCCTTAAGAGTGGTTGTTTTTGTGTTATCGCAAGGATGGAAGTGCAGCGGATCCAGGGCGAGCAGCTGCTGATCGATCACCAGTTGCACCTGCTGCGAATGGTCATTGGCAACTGCCAGCGGTGTTACGGCTCCGGGTATGACACCAAGGTATTTCATAAGCCTATCACTGCTTGCAAAAGACACCCTGCCAGCTTCAATACAATTACCCAGTTCACGAAGATCAATCTGCCTATCCTCGTGCAATGTCACCAGCCACATTTTTCCCTTCTTGTTTCGCAAGAAAAGGTTTTTGGAATATCCTCCGGGAACACCATCACGAAACTTTTTGGAGTCTTCCACCGTTCGCATAGGCTCATGACTAACCGTGTTGCTGGCTATACCCAACTCTGTCAGCAACGACTCCACAGCTGTCGATGAAAGCGGTGAACTCCCATCAAGTAAAACGGATTCAACTACCGGCTCCGCTGGCTTAACTACCGGCTCCGCTGTTTTTATTAGCAGCTCTGAATTTTTTTGCTCACTCACCACGTGATCCTCATCACTTTTTTCATTTCAGCAACAAGCCCCTCATCCTGGCAACAATACTAATCATTAGAAACCTGATGTTACATTACAAACCAGATCTTGCAAAAACTCGTAACTAAGCACATACGCCAAATCATACCCTCTCTACATGCCGCCTCTACTTACGATATCATGAAAATTTGAAGGATTTACACGCTTGCACCGTAGTGTGGCTGAGACAAACTTGAATCAGTTACAGGCATGCAGAGCTGGATACTTTTGAACACCAGACGTTATACCAACGGCAGAAACAATATGCATATCGCTGACTCTACCTACAGGAATACCGGGCATCAGGTAAATCGAAGACTCTCCAGACGGTATAGAAATATTCTGTCTGCTGGATTTATCAGCCTGTTCATCTTCTCAGGGCTCTCCCCCGTACAGGCTGCATGTGATCCCGCTCTGGACAGCAACAACACCGCCCTACCCAATTTTACCTGTCTCGATACCGCAGAAGCCGCAAAACTATATGCCAACCCCACCAACTACAGGATTATGCGTAAGGGTAAACGCATAGGTAAGCACAGCATTCAGTTTCAGCAATCTACAGACGCTGGTGCAGACCAGCTCACGGTAGACGTTAAATCACGGATTAAAGTAACAATACTTAAAGTGCCCGTGTTTTCGTTCAACTACCAGGCAACTGAAATATGGCAAAACGGAGCACTAACGAAAGTAATGGCTGAAACAACAGAGAATTCGAAAAAAACGGTTGTATCAGCCACCCGTCAGGCGACTGAGTTTGTTCTACAGCGTGGCAACACCAAAGAATCTGTGACCGGCTTAGAGCATGCGAGTAATCATTGGAACCCGGCTGCCCTGAGGTCAAACTCGCTTTTCAATACGCTTAGCGGCAAACAAAATAGTGTAAAAGTGGAAACGATTGGTAAATCGTTACTGGATCTACCTGCCGGCAGCATTGAAGCCACCCATTTTCGATACTCGGGTACCCTGCAAGCTGAAGTTTGGTACGACAACAACGGACGCTGGGTTCAACTGCGATTCAAGAGTGATGATGGCAGTATCATTCTTTATCAACTTGACGAGAGAGTTTAATGAAAAACGACGATGGCAAACCGTTAGTCTGGATAACCGGCGCCAGCAGTGGTTTGGGGTACGCCGTAGCCACGCTGTATGCCAAAGATGGCGCTACAATCGTTGCAAGCGCAAGAAGTCAGACCAAACTAGCCAATTTGGCCAATTTGGCAGTACAGACTGAAGCCGATGCCGTTGCTGACAGGTCATTGCAAGGCTCGATTGTGCCGCTCCCAATGGACGTAACCGATGATGATTCAGTTACATCCGGGGTCAAAACAATCCTGGATAATTACGGCGTCCCTGACACAATCATACTCAATGCAGGTTACTACGACCCTTGCTCTTTGGATGAAGTAACACTTGAACACTTTGAGAAAACGATCGATGTGAACTACCGCGGTGTAGTCAGATGCCTGCTGGCAGTGCTACCCGCTCTTCGAGCAAACTCCCTGTCAAAACTCGATGGCCCTCGCCCTCACATTGTCATAGTCTCCTCCGTCGCCGGTTACAGCGGCCTCCCTCGCGCTGCAGCTTACGGTTCGACCAAGGCCGCGTTAACCAACCTCGCTGAATCAATGAAACATGAATTAAATTCAGTAGGAATAGATATTTCGGTCGTTAATCCGGGTTTCGTAAAAACTCCGCTCACCGACCTGAATGAATTTCCCATGCCCTTTATTATGGAAGTTGAGGATGCTGCTTTAGCCATGTATACAGGTCTTGCAAAAAGGCAATTTGAAGTAACCTTTCCCAAACGGTTTACATGGATCATGAAATTTATGAGGATTCTGCCCTACCCGGTTTATTTCATGGCAACACGTAAGTTGCTTTAGATTGGAGCAGCAAGATGAGCAGCAAGGTGGAGCTGACTATCCGAAACGCTTTCTTTCAGTTTCGACCTGTAAGCTGGTAGATTCATCGTTCGCAGAGTTCCCGGAACCGGGATAGGTGTTGGCGTTGCTGTTGACTTTGCTGTATTGCGTCGAAACCACTCCAACCAGGAAGCCCCATTTTTTTACCCGCGTAATGTTATGCAGGCTTCCGTCCGGCTGGTAAACCATCCAATCGTCCATCGAAAGGTTCCATGTCTTGTTGTTGGCAACTTTGACTGACATGGCATATTGCAGATTCAACGTATTACCCAAAAGTCGCCCGCGAGCTTCACCGATCAAGGTGTCTCCCACGGCACTGAAATTTCCAACCGCGTCAATGGACACGTTCCATAGTCTCGATTCATTGATGCCGTCACTGTAGGCGAGCGACTCGTCAAGAATAAAATTATCACCCTCGACACTACCGACAAAATCACCGTTGAAGTGCTTGCGAATATTTCCGAATCTGTCACAAAACCACCCCGACGCTTTCGTGTGGCCAAGGAAATAGGCTTTGAAATCGAATTCCGGCTCTGATTTGGCTATTGAATCAATGTTCATTAAGAATCTCGTCCAGTTGCGGAATTTCTACGGCAACCGTCTGGCTACGGATCAGAACGAATTGGTAACAAATTACTAAAAAACTAAGGACGCCGGCCATCGCAAAGCTTTATCTTTTAACGAGCTGCCAAACTCCAACGTCAGTGGAGCCTCTGCTGAAACCTGCTTCACAGTACGCCAGATAATAGCGCCACATCCGGATAAAACTTTCGTCAAAACCTTGTGAACGAGTCTGGCCTAACGTACTTTCAAACCGTTCTCTCCATAGACGTAGTGTAGTCGCGTAACTTTCCCCGAAGTGGTCAACATTGTTAATTTTGAAGCCATGCTTCTCCGCAAGTTCAGCCAGCACTGTTTTGGTTGGAAGCATGCCCCCCGGAAAAACATATTTCTGAATAAAATCAGGCTTGTTCAGGTAATTATCGTAGCGGTCCTCAAATATGGTGATGACCTGGAGCACCGCTGTACCTCCACGCTTGAGCGTTGTCTGCAATTTGTGAAAATATTCCAGCCAGTATTCGCGACCAACTGCTTCGAACATTTCTATCGATACGATGTGTTCAAACTGCCCGCTGATGTTGCGGTAGTCACAGAATTCGAATCTCGCTCTGCCTGACCCATGGCGTCCAGTGTCACGTTGCTTTTTTGCATAGTCCAATTGCTGATTAGAAAGTGAAATACCGGTGACATCACAGCCTGACTCGTTAGCCAGAGCACGGGCCATGGCTCCCCAGCCACAGCCTATTTCGAGAACCCGGTCACCCGGTTGTGCACCAACAGAGGCCACTATCTTCTGCATTTTGGCTTCCTGCGCCTGGGCCAGAGATTGCGCGGGTGAGTTGAAGATCGCCGACGAGTAATTCATCGATTCATCAAGCCACAATTGATAGAAGTCATTACCCAAGTCATAGTGCTTGGAAATATTGCGCCGACTCCCTGCGAGAGTATTCCGATTCCATCGATGAACCAATTTGTTGGCAACCCGATTAAACGTAGAACCGTGTATATGGGAAGGAAAATGCTTTTCGTTTTCTAAAAACAGTTGGAATAATCCGATAATGCTGTTGGTGCTCCAGTTCCCGTCAATGTAGGATTCCGCCCAGCCCATGCTGCCACTCGTCGCCAAAGCAAACACGGGTTCATAAGAATGCAAATGAACGACTACCGGGTTGTCACTCGTGCCAAAGCCGGACATGCAATCCAAGATACACGGTGACCCGTGTTCGGACTGATGCCCATCAGGCCAATTGACAACAAGGCAACCAATCTGGAAGCCATCCAGCATCCGGATGACTCGCGAACGCAACCATGGACCCGCCAGCTGGGCGAGCGGCTTTCTTGTAATAGCTTGTTTAGTGTTTGCGCCTTGCATAGTTACGGATTACAAAAATATTTGTTCAAGCAACGAAATAATCTGTTGCGAAAGATTAACCGTCATCAACGGGGGAGCCTTGTTTTGGCTACATGAGGAAACCACGGTACTTTTTTCAGGAAAAGCTTAAGCGCCTCCCAATGAATTCCCGCTGTGACTTTAAGTGTCATGAGCGGATAAAAAAACAAGTTCCTGAGCAATCGAGTATCACTCAGAGGTTGTCTATTGCCGGAGAAATTAGCCGTCAGCATCGTTCCATCAGAGTCGTGGAGTCGAATACTGATCAAAATATCGCTACCGGGCACCTGTAGCTTGAACTGATAACTCATATCCATCGGTGTAAAAGGAGACACGTGCATTTCTTTGGAACACCCATGCAAGCTGACAAAGTTTTCAGCTGGCGCTTTACTCTTTATTTGATTATTGATTTCGTCAGATGGCCCGTCCGAGAAGTTCTCTGCAGAAGTGACAACAAAGGGATAGATAGTCGACTCTCCGAACGTGTTATTGACTTCGTACAGGACAGCAAGCAATTCGCCAGCAGCACTATAACCATAATAAACACAGATCGGATTAAAAGCATAACCGAATATTCTCGGGTAGCACAAAAGGCGGAAGTGGGTCACCTCAGGAAAACCAGCCACAGAATCCAGTTGCTGTCTCAGGTAGCTGCCTATATCCGACAAACTACCATCGCCAAAATCACGATCATAGAAACTGAAAATATTAAACCGATTGTACGAAACAAGCCGATTTTTGCGCGTCAATTCGGGTAACTTACGAGGGTCCAGCCAAAACGCAAAAACAGAGTAACGCAGTGCATGAACTTTGGGGCGAAATCGTTTGTGAAAAACTTGTCCCTCATACAAACACGCGGGCGACAGAAGCCGGGAATTCTCATCGATTTCAGTCGAAGATTCCGCCATGAGACTATGCCTGATCGAGCTCAGCTGTCGTTGCTGGCGCAACAGGCTTCACATCTTTGGAAGCTCTCAGGAAAATCCTCGACGATTCATTCTGTACTGACCATGGACGGCGACAACGGCCCAGCTGTTCGGCAACTGCCAGACCAGATTGAACCGCATCCTCGTGAAACCCTGCCCCGAAATAGCTCCCGCAAAACCATACGTGACCTGCTCCCTGCAACTCCCACAGCTGGCGTTGCGCTCGCAGCGTAGCGTTGTTAAATACCGGGTGTTCGTATTCCATTGTGCGCACAATTGTATCTTGCTTCGGCATGACAGAAGGGTTTAGGGAGACGAAAAAATTCCTTGTACACTTCAGGTTTTGCAACTTGTTCATCCAGTAAACCACACCCGGCTTGCTGCCGGTTTCGCTATTGCGGTTCTCTACATAATTCCAGCTAGCCCATGCAGCACTTCGGACCGGCATCAAAGCAGCATCGGTGTGCAGCACAGCGGCATTTTTCTCATACCTGAAGCATTCAAGTAACTCACGCTGTCGGGGGGTTGAATGGCTTAGCATCTGCAGCGCCTGGTCCGCATGGCACGCAAACACTACATGATCGAAATGTTCGGTTGTGCCATCAACAGACCGTACGCAGACTCCAGAGTCATCCTGCTCTACAGCAGCGACATGATAGTCCAATCGCACGTTATTCTGGCCCAGGCTGGTCATTACTCGGGAAACATAACTCGCACTACCGTTACTTAGTGTTCGCCATTGCGGTCTACCGGAAAGTTTCAACAGACCATGATTGTCGCAAAAACTCACAAACGCTTTTACGGGGTGTTCAAGCATGGCAGCTTGGGGAGTTGACCAGATAGCAGCTCCGAATGGCAACAAATGATCCTCAATAAAACTTTTGCTGTAATTGCCACGCGACAAAAATTCCCCGAGCGTCTCCTCATCACTTGTGGCGGATGCCGCCACGGCATTTTTGTAAAACCGAACGATGTCACGCAGCATGCGCCAAAAACGTGGTTTTACCAGATTCGAAGGTTGAGCAAAGAGCCCGGTTCGGGTTCCACCGGCATACTCAAACCCTCCACTGTCGCGCGACACAGCAAATGACATATCAGTCGCCTCTGTGGCTATGTCAAGTTCATCCATCCATGCGGTAAAGTTTGGGTAGGTGATCTCGTTGTAGACGATGAAGCCGGTGTCGATAGCCGCCACGTTGGAATCGGACCTGTTCGCGATCAGGCTATCCGGTATTGGCCGAGACGATTGCGCCGTCGATTGCGCAGTAGAGGGGTCAGAGCTTTCAGGCTGTATCAGCACGCCACTGAGCGTATCCACCCAGGCTGTATGAGCATGTCCACCGGGGCGGCTATCAGATTCCATCAACACAACGTTGTGGTGTCGGTTCAGCAGCCAGCTCGCTGCCAAGCCTGCTGCACCACTTCCGATCACGGCAATTTTCAAGCGTTTTGCATCCCCGCTGGATTGCTGGTTGCCAAAATTTTTAGTCATTCGTCGGTTGAGTTTAACCAGTTAATACGATCGCGACCAGTTGGCTCGCACCGTGAATATTTTCACATTGGTGCCGTGAACGACCGAATAGCAACCCGTTGGTGTAAAATGGCATTAGTTAAGGGTAGCGAAATTATTGTGCTAGCGATGAGTGCAAGGCACCAAGGGTAGTTCAGACCCGTGTATTTTTTGCGGATTCAAATATAAACTGCAATCGTCTTGTAGGACGAGAAATGGGCTCATTTGCATGTACATCAGATGGGTACGTCAACAATGTGATAACGGATTCGAACGAGCTCCAGTGGATAGCCACCGTGCCCTGTCTGAACTGACCAGCCATCTTTTTTTGCTGACAGCAATGTTGCTTTTCTAACTTATGGCTTGTCGATCACCTATGACCCTTCTGCGAACAACAAAAGATAATGCGGTGGCGCCCACCACCAAAAGTTGGTTACGAGCCTTGCTTTACCTCGCATTACCTCGTCTTATGAAGTATCATTATACTTCATTTTGTCGTGTACGCTTTTTGGGTGGTTGCTCAATTCTGCTGGCCGGTGACCCACCCCACGCAGTTTGCCAAATACCCTGTAAAACAAGTTTGCCAGATGGCTTGACAGGTGATCCAGCTTTACCGAGATCGCGTAAATCCTGCTATGAACTGGACGACACAATCCCTGAGCTCTACCTTTCATGCAAATGCGACATTGGCAAAGTCGGGTCCGAAACAAACCGTAGTGGCTGAAGCAAAACGCGAAGAACTGGCACAGGCGATCGTACTCATTGGAACATCGCAATGTGAGAAATCCTTTTGTCTTATCTACGAACACTTCGCTGGTCGCGTCAAATCGTTCCTGATCGGAAAAGGCATGGATGAAGAAACTGCTGAAGAATTGATGCAGGAAATCATGATCACTGTTTGGCGAAAAGCCGGCACCTACGATCCGGGCAAAGCCGCAGCCAGCACATGGATATTCACGATTGCACGAAACCGTAGAATCGATTACCTGCGAGGCAATTATCGCGTAGAGGTGGAACTTGACGATGCTTTGCTGGAACGCGAACCTGACAACAGTGAATCCGCACAAACGCTGGATGCAGAACTCAATCTATTGCAGAACTCGGCAAGGTTGTATGAGGCTCTCGACGAACTGCCCAAAGAACAAAAACAGGTTATGCACTTGTCCTACTTCAGAGGGCAGTCGCATGGAGATATTGCCAGATGGCTGGACCTGCCGGTAGGCACAGTAAAATCAAGAATAAGGCTGGCTCTGCAAAGTGTCAGAGGTAGCATGCAAGATGAAGTCAGTAGTCATCAAAATACATCCGGTGGAAACTAGATGAACGGTAACAAGCAACAAAACGGTATTACCCAGCATCTGAGCGAAACAACGCTCAGCGAGTACTCCAGCGGCACACTTAACGAAGCGCTGGAGGTGCTGGTTGCTTGCCACCTCACCTTGTGCCCGACGTGTCGCAAACTGGCACAGGAAGCTGATTCGCTGGGCGGGTATTTCATGGATGAAGCAGAGCCGTTACAGCCGCGTTTGAGCGCCATGGACGTGCTACAAAATGGCAAAACCAGTGTTGAGACCGGTTCAAAAGGCAGTGGTATTTCCGATGTTTCCACAATCCGTCATTTGTCTGGGAATAGTGAAGCTGGCGAAATAAATGGTACGAGCAGTGCCTGTTACAATTCGGCGGCACGCCATGGCATTCCCAAGCCTCTGGCCAGAAAGCTGCCTGCAGAATTTGACGATCTCAAGTGGAAACCACTGGCAAAAGGCATTCAACAGATTGACCTCAAGCAAGGTGGAAGCAAGAAAAACGGCGCCTTTAAATTACTCAAGCTACAACCAGGAGTGGAGCTAATCCAACATACGCATGGGGACCATGAAATCACTCTGGTCCTGCAGGGTTCCTATTCTGACGAGTATGGTAGATTTGGCGTTGGCGATGTGGCTGACCTTGGTGCTGATCACGCGCACAAACCTGTGATTGACAGTGATGTGCCGTGTATAGCTTTAATTGCGTCCAATTCACCAGCACGCTATCACGGTCTGCTTGGACGGATTATTCAACCCTTCGTTGACATCTAAAAAACCAGCCAACCAAGCACCAGGTTTTCTGGTGCGCCTCCTCTAACCGAGGGTCAGCTCGACCCAGGTTCTGTGTGTTTTTCTGCAGCGCGCAACATGAGCAGTACTTCACTGGTTTTCAGCTCATGTTCTCTGCAGCGCAGCAGCCCGGATTGAAATCCTACCCAATCGATGAGTTTTGGCGTTAAACTCGCTGCACGATCCTTTGGTCTGGCACAGGTTCAGCAACGCCTTGAAAAAAACTCGAACCGTTGGCGATCAAGCCAACCACCTATGGCAGCGTCTATCCCCCTACCCGGGGGGTAAATGGCTATTCAGCAAACTGGTAGGGTTTGCGATACCCTACACGGGCAGTATGCAACCTCGCGTTGTGTCGCTGCAACCGGGCCATGCTGTGGTCAACCTGCATGATCGACGCAGGGTTCGTAATCATTTGAAGTCCATTCACGCTATAGCGCTGGCCAATCTTGCCGAATTCACCACAGGAATGGCTACATTAACTGGCATGCCGCCGGGAAGTCGAGCTATCCTCACGGGATTGAAAGTCGAATACCACAAAAAAGCCAGGGGCACACTCAAAGCCGAATGCCTATCTGAAACACCAGCATCAGTCGAGGAGCAAAGTCTCGAGGTTGAAGCCAGAATTTATGATGCAAACGGAGACTGTGTGGCTACCGGCCGGGCCACCTGGCTAATTGGACCTGATCGGACCTGAGAAAAAACGCTAAATAATGCCACACCAACACGCAACAGACCTGTGCCGGCAACTAGGCATAGAAGTGCCGCTCGTTTGCGGTGCCATGTATCCCTGCAGTAATCCTGAGCTGGTTGCTGCGGCCAGTCAAGCGGGTGCCCTGGGTATCGTTCAACCCATGAGTCTGAGCTACGTACACGGCTACGAGTTTAAAGATGGTCTGCAATACATTCGCTCGCTGACAACAAAACCGATAGGTGTAAATCTTATTCTTGAAACCAGCTCCCGAATCTATCAGGAAAGAACACAA
This sequence comes from uncultured Granulosicoccaceae bacterium, assembly GCA_938005265.1. Classification (GTDB taxonomy): domain Bacteria; phylum Pseudomonadota; class Gammaproteobacteria; order Granulosicoccales; family Granulosicoccaceae; genus CALFCE01. Next base: position 11,957 of record CALLOA010000191.1, on the reverse strand, counting down.
CGCTGGGCTGAAGCATCAGTGGAAGCCGGGATTAAATGTTTTGTAACAGCACTCGGTAACCCTGCCTGGGTGGTGAAGCTTGCTCATGCCCATGGCATCACTGTGTTTCATGACGTAACCAACGCTACACACGCGAATAAAGCGCTTGATGCTGGTGTGGATGGATTCATTTGTGTCAATAACCGTGCAGGAGGTCACGCTGGCAAACTGGAGCCACAAGCCCTGTACGATGAAATTGCGCCACTTGGTAAACCCGTAATTTGTGCCGGTGGCATAGGCCACGCTGAACAGTTAAAGCAAATGCTCACGATAGGCTACGCAGGCGCTCAGTTGGGCACACGATTCATCGCAACAACTGAATGCTCTGCCCACGATGACTACAAGCAAGCAATACTCTCAGCCGAGGAATCCGACATCGTACTCACCGAGAAGCTCTCGGGTGTACCGGTTGCGGTAATAAACACGCCTTACATTGAGTCTATAGGAATAAAAGCCGGCCCGATTGCACGGTGGCTCTTGCAAAATCGACGTGGTAAACATTTGATGCGTACAATCTATACGCTACAGTCCGTCTACAAACTTAAAAAGGCAAGCCTGGGTGGCTCCGGGTACAAGGACTACTGGCAGGCCGGCAAAAGTGCCGGCCAGATCAGACAGGTAAAACGTGTTGAGGAAATCGTTAACGAATTTCAGGCTGCTTTGTAGTTCGTTTCAATCCAGGCCTGGTAACTGCCATCCATAACAGCACGCCACCAGGATTCGTTGCTCAAGTACCAATCGAGAGTTTTTTCGATGCCTTCCTCGAAGGTGACCTTTGGTTCATAACCAAGTTCGCGATTGCTGTAGCTGGCATCAATGGCATACCTGAAATCATGGCCCGCTCGGTCCCGGACGAACTCTATCAGTGTTTCAGACTGCAGGCCCGCGGCCGCCGGGCATTCTGGAAAACGTTTCGACAGTAGTTCGTCTGAGGCAAAGCGTTTGTCCATGAGCTGGCAAACCAGCTTGACGATATCTATGTTAGTCCATTCATTCCAGCCGCCAATATTGTATGTTTCGCCCGCACGGCCCTTTTTAATCGTCAGGTCTATGCCGCGCGCATGATCCTCGACATATAACCAGTCTCGAATATTTTTGCCATCGCCATATATCGGAAGGGCCTTGCCATGAAGTATGTTGGTGATGACCAGTGGTATCAATTTTTCCGGGAAATGATAGGGACCGTAGTTGTTTGAACAGTTACTGGTTGTGACATCCATGCCATAAGTGTGGTGATAGGCTCGCACCAGAAAATCTGACGCTGCCTTGCTTGCCGAGTAAGGTGAATTGGGGGCATAAGCAGTTTGCTCGGAAAACGCTGGCTCTTCAGACTCCAGACTTCCATATACTTCATCCGTAGACACATGGTGGAATCGGTGATTATCCGGATTAGCACCTTCGATAAGCCAGACTTGACGTGCAGCTTTGAGTAAGCTGTGAGTGCCCAGAATATTTGCCGTTATAAAAGCATCCGGCCCTTCGATCGAGCGGTCGACATGACTTTCGGCAGCGAAATTCACGATGACATCAATCGCTTCGTCGCGTAACAGCGTTTGCATTTTTTCTGTTTCGTTAATATCGCAATGTTCAAACCGGTAATTGGGGTTACTCTGTACCTGTGCCAGATTCTCCAGATTACCCGCATAAGTTAACGCATCAACCACAACTACAAGATCATCGGGGTATTGATCAAGCCAATAGTGCACAAAGTTGGAACCAATAAAACCGGCACCCCCAGTTACCAACAATCTACTCATGATAATTCCCGTAACATATTTCTGAGTTCGTCTCGCCAGTGAATCGCTGGCAGTTCTAGATCGGCCCGTGTTACCGACGTTTCCAGTACACTGTACGATGGCCTCGCAGCAGGTGTCGGGTACTGGTCGGTACGCAGAGGATTGATGCGTATCGGCTCATCTAACAAACCTGTTGCCAATCCCTCTTCCATTATTGCGTGGGCAAAGTCATACCAGCTCGCAATACCTGCGCCAGTCCAGTGCATAATGCCTGTAGAGCGTTTGTTACTGGCACTCCAGATCGCCGACGCCAGACCGCGCGCCCAGGTTGGAGAGCCGATCTGATCGGCAATAACACCAATCTCATCGCGCTCTTTCATCAGACGCAACATGGTTTTGACAAAGTTATTCCCAAAAGATGAATAGACCCAGGCGGTACGCACAATCAGCGAATCCTGTGCGTAATGCTCGATCAGACGTTGCTCACCCGCGAGTTTACTCTTGCCGTAAACACTGACAGGATCGGTAGGAGCATCGGGCAATAGCGGGCTTATCAAGCCACCTTTATGGGCCGAACCGAATACAAAATCGGTAGAGATATGGACAAGATGCGCCTCAACGGTCGCGGCTGCTTCGAGTAGATAACCAACCGCTTCATCATTAACGGCAAAGGCACTGCGTTGATCTTCTTCGGCTTTATCTACAGCTGTGTAGGCTGCCGCATTGATAATACAGTCGGGCCTATTGGCTGAAACCAACGCATTCACAGCTTTGGCATCGGTAATGTCAAAACGCTCAGGCCCTTTGTCCACAACCGTGAACTCTGCCGGACAGGTGCGTAGCAATTCAGAATAAAGTTGCCCGTTGCTACCACCGGTTATCAGTATTTTCACGTAACAGCATCCAGTTCTGTCAACAGCGGACATTCGGCATCCTTGGCCGACAGCTGCGGCGGAATACCATTTATCAGCGGCCATTCGATACCAACATCAGGGTCGTCCCAACGCAGACTACGCTCGTACTCGGGAGCGTAATAGTCCGTACACTTGTATTGGAAATCAGCCAAGTCGGAAATTACGTAAAAACCATGCGCATAACCCGGAGGAACCCAGAACAGACGGTGATTATCGGCAGACAGATGCACACCCACCCACTGCCCATAGGTTGGTGAAGATTTTTTTATATCCACCGCAACATCAAAAACTTCTCCGTGCGTGACACGCACAAGCTTGCCCTGTGGTTGCTTGACTTGATAATGCAAACCCCGCAATACACCCTGAGCCGAACGGCTGTGATTGTCTTGCACAAACTCACCTGGCAGGCCTGCCTGTTGAAACTGTTTCTTGTTCCAGGATTCAAGGAAAAACCCTCTGGAATCACCGAAAACACGGGGCTCCAGAATTTTTACACCACTTAGACGGGTATCCAGAATTTTCATTGACGCAAAGTGCTTTTAAATTAAATTGCAGATTAGTTTGCACATAAGTACAGCAACTGCCAAGCCAGAGTCACAGCTCGAAACGAGGAGACAACAGATTCGAGCAACAACCCGGTGAGAATTTCATGACGTTCCGGTAAAAACATCAAGCCAAATTTTTGTCATAACCACACCAACCTTGTGTAACATAAACCAATGAGCACAATAGATCAGGAATTGCTGGCACTGGCAGATCGGGCGGATTCTGCTCTGGATCTGCCAAGAATTGAAAAAGTGGTCTTGCCGGATAAAATGCTGAGCGTGTCTGAAGCCCAAGCCAAACATGACAAATTTGGTGTAGTGGTTTTGGCAAACGGGCATGCCGGTTTTTTCTACCGTCTACTGGGCGTCAATCCCGGAGAGATTCAGCTATATCGGGAAACAGCGGCTTCGCTGCAGAATCGCACTGTTCTTGAAGCTGCGCAGCTGATCGAAAGCCGGGATGCGTTTCATCGTGCGTTAGCTCTGGGAGCCATCAATGCCGCAACGCAAGCACTGTTCGCGAGTTCCAACTTTGTACTTCCAGCCAAGCAGGCGCGCTCAAAAAGCTCAAAAACTATAGCTACCGCAAGTCCGTCGACAGAGGTGATCGATGATTCAGCATCTCAAGCCGTTATCGGCATGGTGGGGTACTTTCGACAGCAAGTCAGCACGCTCTTGTCGCAAGGCCATAGGGTTGTAGTGTTGGAATTGAACCCTGAATTTCACACGACCGGGCATAACCTTCTCATATCCGGCGATATAACCTCCCTGGATAGTTGCGATCGAATTTACTGCACAGCTTCGACGCTGATCAATAACACGCTTGAAGGGTTGCTCGCGCACTTTTCAGCTCTGCCAAGCTTGCCGCATATTGAAATCGTTGGACCAAGTGCCGGATGTTTCCCGGACGCGCTGTTTTCACGAGGCGCTTCCGTAATTGGTGGAAGCGTTATCCTCGACATCAACCGCACCTGTGAACGAATACAACATGGTGAGCCGTGGCTGGATGCCGCGTCTAAATTTTCCTTACCGAAACCGACCTATCCGGGTTTTGATGCACTAATAGCAAAAGCGGGTACCGGGTAAACTTACCCTCGCATGCGCTCGCCTTTGGCATCGTACATCGCCGAAAGTGACGCTTTCGCCTCACAGGGAACACCAGCCACCTCTATTTGCCATTGGCCGTTATTCACCAGATCAGCACCCACATCTTCGGCATACTTCACGTATCCCAGGCCAACCGAACCGCCCAATGTGTGGCCATAGTTACCCGAGGTCAGGTAACCCGTGCAAGCTCCATCCAGCAGAATCGGTTCATGATGATACAACATGACCTCAGGGTCCTGAATCAGGAACTGCAGCAGGCGTTTTCGCTTGAAACTGCCTGAATCCAGTTGCTTTGCAATGGCATCATAACCATTGAACCGGACCGATTTATCCATCGCGCACACAAATCGATAGCCGGCTTCAAGTGGTGAATCTTCATCGGCCACGTCATGACCGAAGTGCAGAAACTTCTTTTCAAGGCGACAACTGTCCAGAGCATGCATGCCGGCAAATCTTACGCCATGAGGATGGCCAGATTGCAGCAACTGATCTACAACATGCATTGCCATATCAGTCGTTACCAGAACTTCCCAGCCCAATTCTCCGACAAATGAGACTCTGGACAAGCGGCATGGCGCGTAGCCTATTTCAGTCTCCCGGCTCGCTCCGAAGCCGAACGCGTCCCGATCAAGGTCGATCGGTACCAGAGAACTCAGCAAATCGCGTGATTTCGGCCCCATGACACCCAGCATGGCAAAGCTGTGCGTAACGTCGGAGACAAAACAATGATCAGTGTCATTGATGTGGCGACGCAACCAGTCGAGATCCTTGTGGGTTACAGCTGCACCACTGATTACCAGAAATTCGGTTTCTTTGAGTCTCACCACAGTGAGATCAGCTTCAATACCACCCCGATCGTTTAACCAGTGTGTGTACACCATACGATCCACGGGAACATCAATATCTGCAGATGAAATCTTTTGCAAAATATTTAAGGCATCACGCCCGCACACCATGTATTTCGAGAAGCTGGACTGATCGAACAATACAACTCCTTCGCGGGCAGCCTGATGTTCAGATTTCGAATACTCGAACCAGTTCTGTTTGCCGAAGCTGTATTCGTAAACAGGCTCCACACCTTCCGGTGCAAACCAGTTAGGACGCTCCCAGCCGGCGGCCTCGCCAAAACAGGCGCGGTGCTCAAGCAGTCGCTGGTGAATCGGCGACAGCCGCAGGTTGCGTGAGGTTTCATATTGACGGAATGGGTAATGACGCGCATAGAGAAGCCCCAACGATTCCTCCACACGTTCCTCAATAAATTTCTGTGTTCCCATGAAGGGGTATACCCGGCGTGGGTCATTGCCCCAAAGATCAAGTGGAGGATGGCCGTTATGCATCCATTCGGCACAGGCTTTACCCAAACCTCCGGAACTCTGAATACCGACCGAGTTAAGGCCAGCTGCGATGAAATAGTTTTTTACCTCCGGCGCTTCACCCAAGTGGAACTGATCGTCCGGGGTGAATGACTCGGGGCCACAAAAAAACGTTCGCCATCCAAGTTCACCAAGGAGTGGAACACGTTCCATGGCATCTTCCAGCACTGGCATCAACTGTTGTTCCATATGGCCCGGCAATTCATCGAAGCAAAAATCACCCGGTATGCCATTCTGCCCCCACGCCACGGCATTCGCTTCAAATGCCCCAACCAGAAGAGCACCAGCATCTTCACGGTAGTAGGCACACTTGTCATGGTCCCTCAATACCGGTAAGTCGTCAGTAATGGACTCGTGTTTCTCAGTGACAGCGTAGTAGTGTTCACAGGCATGCAGTGGCACATTTACACCCGATTGCTTACCCAGATGGCGGGCCCACATGCCGGCACAATTAACCACAAAATCAGTTTCAATATCTCCTGAAGTGGTTTCCACCCCGGTAACTCGACCACCACTCACCTTTACGTCGGTAACTTCAACATTCTCGACACACAGAGCGCCGCGTTGACGTGCACCTTTGATAAACGCCATCGTGACATCAATCGGGCTCCCCTTGCCATCATGCTCAACATAGGTCGCACCGAGCAGATCATCCGTTTTTAACAGTGGGTAGAGATCCTTCGCTTCGCTGGCGGTTACTGTGTCAACGCGTGTAACACCAAACGCATTATTCATAGACGCTACGCGACGCAACTCTTGCCATCGATCTTCACTATGAGCAATAGTCAGGCTTCCAACCTGTCGAAAGCCGGTGGACTGGCCAGTCTCTTTTTCCAGTTCATGCAACAGACTCATCGAGTATTCACACAATCTTGCATGACTGTCATTGGCGCGCATCGTGCCGATCAACCCGGCTGCATGCCAGGTCGTACCGCAGGCATACTGGCGCCGCTCTAGCAGTACTACGTCCTGCCAACCAAGTTTAGCAAGATGATAGGCAACACTTGCACCAGTGACCCCGCCACCAATAATGACGGCGCTGGCCTTTCGTGGCAGTTTGATTTGATCAGTTGTTTCGCTGGAACTCATACTCTGGACCTTTGGACCCTTGTGGGAATTAGTCATCTGCAAGCTTAAACGGTCCGCACGATTGTCGCCGAGACTGGCTGCTACCTGTTTACTCACACGACACCAGACGGTGTATCAGCGGCAACGGGGTGCGTTACAGTAGAGGCTATAGCACCGCAGCTGGTTAGTATGAGCAGAATATTGGAGTCGTACTGAATATTACTGTCCGAAGTGGCCTGATGCCTTGTGATGCTCCTCACACGCCGCGCGGTATTCGTCGCTCAGCTGTTCGACAAGCGCCGCAACCGTTGGGCTGTCAACAATACTACCTACCCCCTGCCCGGCCGACCAGATATCACGCCAGGCACTGTTGGTTTCATCCTCTGGCGGTTGCAATTCCTCACCAAAATCAATGTTCTTGTGCTTTTCAGGATCGGCTGGCGCATCCAACATACCTGTCTGCTGCAAAGAGGCCTTGAGGAAATTCGCATACACCCCCGAGACCTTGTCGGTATACACGATATCGGCAGCAGCTGCCCGGCTAATCATCTGCTGATAATCATCTACTGCACGGCTTTCTCGTGTATTGATAAAACGTGTGCCCAGATAGGCATAGTCAGCCCCCATCATTCTGGCTGTTGCGACATCACGCCCTGTTGAAAGACAGCCAGAGAGGATAACCTGACCATTAAAAAACTGCCGAATCTCATTCACAAGTGCGAACGGACTCATGGTTCCAGCATGCCCGCCTGCACCCGCGCCCACCGCAATCAGACCATCAACGCCGGCACCTGCCGCCTTTTGAGCATGGCGCAAATTGATTACGTCATGAAACACAACACCACCGTAAGAGTGAATCGCGTCGACGACATCAGGCACTGCACCCAGCGATGTGATAACCAGCGGCACCTCGTGCTTAACACAAAGATCAAGATCTGCATGCAGGCGCGGATTGGACTTATGCACTATCAGGTTGACGCCAAAGTTCCGGGTACCACGTCCGGCCGAAGCCAGCCCGGATTTTATCTGCTCCAACCAGCTTTCAAAACCGTCACTGCTGCGTTCATTGAGTGCCGGGAAGGTTCCAATGATTCCTTCATGGCAGCAGGCCAGCACCAGTTCCGGTCCCGACACCAGAAACATGGGTGCAGCAATGACCGGCAGCTTTAATCCCTTGCCCAGGACTTCAACTGAAGCGGGCTGAATTTCGTTTTTTGCAGACATTAACTTAGTATCTCGATTGTTTAAGTTGCCAAGGACGACAAGCGATTCCAGATAACCCGGAAAACTTCCGTGAATTCGCCGGGTGAGCCTGCTATCCAGGCTTCAAGTTCGGCTGTAGCAAGCCAACGTACAGCAGCCACTTCAACTTCATCAGGTCTGATGACCTGATCTGTCTCTATCGTATACACCATGGCGAACTCCATACCATTATAGGGTTCGGGCGATAACAGAAAGCACTCTTGCAATTCCTTTGCGTCAATCACGACACCCAACTCCTCACTGAGCTCTCTCACCGCACAAGCTATGTAGGTTTCCCCACTATCGACATGCCCGGCTGCAGAACTGTCCCATAATCCCGGGCTACTGTCTTTTGTCAGGCTCCTTTGTTGAACCAGCACTTGCGACTGCCTGTCAAAAACAACGATGTGGCAAGCGCGATGACGCAATCCGAGCCTGTGGACCTCCGCGCGGGAGGCAACTCCCACGACGCGATTCTGCTCGTCAACCACATCGAAGATTTCGCTCTGAGGGTCTGTCGTTTGCATGGATAGTAATTTTTCAGTCATTTCATCTTCAACATAACGCGACGATGATGGTAGCGTTATAATCTCCGTGTTCAGGAATAATTCGCCTGCCTTGTTAGCCGTATAAACGACATGAAATACGCACTAATAACTGCCACAGACACGGGAGCGTTCAATTGAACGAGTGGATCGCAAGACGCTCTCAACATGACAAGGCGTCACAAAGCCACCCCGGGGCTGAATCACCGAGGGGTTTTAATAGTACTTCGATAGATAGCCAGTATCAGAGAGACCGCGCCCGGGTCATCCATTGTGCATCATTTCGTGCTTTGCAGTCCAAAACCCAAGTACTTGGGCTGGGCGAAAGTGACTTCTACCGTACGCGGCTGACCCACTCACTGGAAGTAGCACAGATCGGTTCCGGAATTTGCGAATGGCTGAGAAACAACGAGAGGAGGCCTGCATCGGAAGAAATGCTGATGTGGATTCCGAGTTTCAGCCTTATAGAGGCAATATGTCTGGCTCACGACATTGGTCATTCCCCATTCGGGCATGGTGGTGAGGTTGCTCTTAACTACATGATGAAGGAGCACGGTGGCTATGAAGGCAACGGCCAGACGCTCCGGATAGTCGCAAAGTTGGGAGAATTTTCCGTCTCCTGTGGCCTGGATCTTACCCGGCGCACGCAACTGGGCATCATTAAATACCCGGTTTTTTATGATGACGTGGCCAACTATCCTGAGCAGGAAAATAAGCCGGATTCATCAACCCTGAAAACCCGGCAATGGAATATCGATGCATGGTCTCCACCTAAATGCATTTACGCCAGCGATAGGGAAACCCTTGACTGGATTCTCGAACCCATTACTGCCAGCGATCAGCAGCAGTTCCTTAAAATCGATAAATCAAATCACCGCCACCATAAATCGCAGAGTAAAGCATTTGATACCAGCATAATGGAGCTGGCAGACGATATTGCCTATGGTGTGCATGACCTGGAAGATGCATTGGCACTGGGTCTGGTGTCAAAAAGCCGCTGGCAGGCATCCGTTGCGGACAAGCTTGCTGACATGCCGGGCAACCCGATAAGCGCGGAAATTGGTTTTTACAATCGCGAACTTTTCAGTAATTCGAATAGCGGTCGCAAGCATGCGATCAGCAAACTGGTTGGTTACTTTATACGCAATATAGACGTGAAGGAGCAAGCAGGTTTTACGCACCCGCTTTTGCGATTCCAGGCAACCATGGAGCCTGATGCTTACCAGACATTACTGGCACTCAAACGCTTTGTGATGGACGAGGTCATTCTACGCCCGGAACTGCAAGCACTACAGTTCAAAGGCCAGCAAGTGATAATCCGGTTATTCGAGATATTTCTGGACAATCCCAAACGGCTTCTGCCCGTAGATGTCTACAGAGAGTACCGGGAGAACGATGAAAATCGCAGGGTGATAGCCGACTACATCGCCGGGATGACAGACGTTTCAGCAGGAAAGATATACCACAAACTGATGACGCCTACATCAGGTTCGATATTTGATCGAACCTGAGTCATGCATACTTCCACGCACTATCGGTGCTGGAGATAACCAGAGGGTGGAGAAAACAATGACCCGATGGGTCAGCAGAGCAGCTGATTGCTGCTCTGTTGAAGCGGTAATTGGTATTAGCGCTTGGAGTATTGCGTAGCTTTTCGTGCTTTCTTCAAGCCAACCTTCTTACGTTCCACCTCACGTGCATCACGTGTAAGAAACCCGGCACCGCGCAGTGAAGACCGATTGCCTTCGTCATAGGACAGCAGAGCTCGCGATATACCCAATCTGATCGCTCCTGCCTGACCACTGTCACCACCACCCTTCACTGTGATTTTGAAGTCAAAGTTTTTCAGCGAATCCACTGTTTCCAATGGCTGGCGTACAATCATGTGCGCCGTCTTTCTACCGAAATACTCTTCCAGTGGTTGATTGTTGACAACGATTTTACCACTGCCGGATTGCATAAAAACCCGGGCTGTCGATGATTTACGACGTCCGGTTCCATAATAGGATTGACTGGCCAAAGACTTAGATCTCCAATGGCTGGGGTTGTTGGGCCTGATGCGTATGTTTCTCATCAGCAAATACCCGAAGTTTTCTGAACATAGCGCGCCCCAAGGGGTTTTTGGGGAGCATGCCCTTGACCGCTTGCTCTATAATCCGCTCCGGTGCTTTTTGCTGCATATCTTCGAAGCTCATGGATTTAAGACCACCAATGTAGCCGGAATGGCGGTGGTACATCTTGTTTTTTGCCTTGTTACCGGTCACGGCAACCTTCGCAGCGTTGATTACAACGATGTAATCGCCTGTGTCCACATGAGGCGTGTAAGTTGGCTTGTGCTTGCCACGCAAACGGCGAGCGACCTCAGTGGCGACATTACCCAATGTCTTGCCATCGGCATCGATGATGAACCAGTCGCGCTTTACTTCGGCCGGTTTGGTACTGACAGTACTGTTGGTGAACAATGCGCCCATTTTAATGATTGCGTCCTGAAACGTCCTGAAACATATGTCTATCAACCCTGTGCTGACTGACCGGCTAACCGGAAGGTCACGCAAACGGGCGCTAGACCGAAATTCTCGAGATTCTTGGCATCTGTTGCGAAGCTGCACTATTTTTTGTGCAGTTGCGGTTTCAATTGCTCTTACCCCTTTCCCTTTTCCCAATAATAGAAAAAAAGAAAAGAGCCAGAGATTGAGCCAACCCCACCCAACGCTCACTTTAAGGCCTTACTTTACGGTAATACCAAGCAAGCACTCCACAGCAACTTATCGCCCGAAGTGACAACTAACTACTCAAACGCAGCCAAGCAGACCATTGTAGTCATGATTTGAGTGCTGGGCAAGCCCGGATTGGGTGCGAAAACAATCTTGCAAGCCCTGATGCCTGCTAAACAGTGTTTACGAGGAGATCAAGGACCGTGGAACCTCATGTCTCCACTTACACTATGGCCCAGCTGTAGTCTATGACAACACCAGGTTCCAGCATTCGCGTAACAGAGCAATATTTTTCTGCCGATAGTTTGACCGCACGCTCTACCGCAGCTTCGCTCAATGCTGTACCACCGACAATAAAATGTACTTTGATGCTGGTAAATACCGCTGGAACTGTATCAGCGCGCTCTGCAGTGAGTTCAACCTCACATAAGTCGATGTTCTGGCGAGACTTTTGCAACATCAGGACAACGTCAAAGGCGGTGCAGCCACCAAGGCCAAGAAGCACCATCTCCATGGGCCGCACCCCAAGGTTGCGGCCACCATGGTCAGGTGAACCGTCCAGGACGACCGAGTGGCCAGATGGCGATTCGGCTACGAAGCTCATGTGGTCGAGCCATTTCACTCGTGCTTTCAATTAAGGAGTCTCAAGTTCTGGTCAATGAATAATTTTAGAG
>CALLOA010000190.1 GCA_938005265.1 uncultured Granulosicoccaceae bacterium | reverse complement strand
GGCATGGCGAAGATAATCGTTGCCAGTACACCGGGTGGTTTACCGGTGCCAAAAAAGGCAATGATCGGAATCAGGTAAACAAACGCCGGCATGGTCTGCATAAAATCAAGAACCGGTTCAGCCATCGCATAGGCACGTCTTGATTTACCGAACCAGATACCCAGCGGAATACCGAACAGTACGCACAGAAAAGCACCGGCACCAATAAGAGCCACGGTAATCATGGAAATTTCCCAGAGCCCCATAAACGCCAGATAAAGCAATGCGGCAGTGGTAAATATCGCAACACGAATCCCAGCCAGACGAAACGCCATAACGACAATAACGATCATGACGACAGGCCAGGGCGTATCGATAAGAATAATTTCCAAGCCATCAAGTACAGTTCTGATACCCCGGGTGATGCCGTCAAACACATCACTGAAGTTAGCAGCCAGATAGTCGAAACCTTGATCACCGATTCTTGCCAGCTTGGCAAAATATTCACGACCCACAGGGAATTCGGTGATTGGAAACCTGCCCCCGATAAAACCACCCGTCAGAGCGCTAAGTTTTGCGTCCGGGTCTGATACGGTAAAACGAAACAGTGTCAGTGGCCAAATAGCGATCAGCAGTAAACCACCGAATATTACACTGGCCTTATTGATGCCTGATTGCACAGCAGGCATTGCACGCCAGCGCAAATATTGTTTTTCGTAAGCGACGTTTGCGTACAGACCTTCAATTATTTTTACCAACAGCAACAACACCAGACCGGTAATCAGGATGGTGCTGGCTTGTTGGGCGGCCAGTTCAGCATTTTCCTGGGCTGTAGCTGCAACCTTTTTCAGATTCTCGGCTATTTTAAGTTTTGCTTCCGCACCTGCCGCGTCTCCGGCCGCGACCAGCTCTTTGGCCTGGTCTTCGCGCTTGGCGATATTCACTAACAGTTTTTCATAACGCGCAATCTGATCGGCGCCGAGTTCGCCCCACAATCCACGCCCGATTTGCACGAAAGCAAACAGTTCGAGAATCAGGAATGTCCAGAAGAATCCCCAAACGCCACGCAAAGCACCCCACAGCGGGCCGAAAACCGCTGCCATAGTGTTCCAGGTAAAGGTAAAGCCTGTTGTGTCCTGAATCCTGCCGAATTCACGCGCATAGTAAGCTTCGTTTTCTTCAACAAACTCTTCGATGGAGGCATCCAGCGCACGTTTCTCCGGGACGAGACCTGTGTCGTTCATGCCTTGCCTCCCTGTATGCCTTTAAGAAGAGTGATTTTGTTGACCACGCCGACGTCAGCTCCTTGTTCGTTCTGAATGACTATCGGTTGATCGGTTTGTGATGCGATATCTATTAGTTGATCGAGGTCGGTTCCATCGCTTGCACGTGGTGCAATTGACAGGTCCTCACCACGCGCCGGCTCATAGGCGTTTATTGCTGTCATGATTGAGCGTGCAAACACGAGCTTCAGTTTTGAAATACCTTCAACAAAATCCCTGACATAGTCATCTGCCGGGTTGGTAACAATTTGTTCCGGTGTCCCGATCTGAACAATGCGACCATCCTTCATAATCGCAATGCGATTACCGATACGAATGGCCTCATCCAGATCGTGAGTAATAAATACGGTCGTCTTGTTGAGTTCAGCTGACAGTGCCATGAACTGGTCTTGCAGCTGGCGCCTGATCAACGGGTCCAGTGCCGAGAAAGGTTCATCCATTAGTAGCACTTCAGGGTCTGATGCCAGTGCTCTTGCCAGACCTACGCGTTGTTGCATGCCACCTGATAGTTCACGTGGAAAACGATCTTCATAACCATCCAGGTTAACCATATTAAGGCAGCGCTGTGATACTTCCCATCGACGTGACTTGGGTTCACCCCGAACCTGCAGTGGAAAGGCGACGTTGTCCCGGACCGTGCGGTGGGGCAGCAAGGCCATATGCTGGAATACCATGCCGATATGCCGTGCTCGCATCTCTCTCAGGGCATCACCCTTAAGAGCCATCACATCTTTGCCCAGCACCGAAATTTTGCCGGCGGTTGGTTCTATAAGTCGGTTGAGGTGGCGGACCATAGTGGATTTTCCAGAACCGGAAAGCCCCATAACGCAGAAGATTTCACCGCGCTCCACTTTAAAGGAGCAATCGGCTATGCCAACAACACAACCGAACCGTTCAAGTACTTCAGGTTTGCCCAGACCTTCGCTTTCGATAGCCTGCATGGCTTCTTTGGCGCGGTCCCCGAATATTTTCCAGACGTTTTCCAGGACAACAACATCTTCGTTCATAGAAAAGCCTGTGCAAATTCCACGACCCTATCGATGTCCATTAAACGCAGGTTGGCGGGAAAGAAAGTGTTAATAGCAGAGGGCCGGGGCGTCCCGCCCCGGCTTGGTAGTTATAGCCTGATTTTCAGTAAGATCTACTGAAGCCAGCTATCAACTATTTCGCCATTCTCGGCAACCCATTTGGCTGCGAATTCTGCCGGGTCCTGCTTGTCAACGACCAGAGCGAAAGTCATTGCCGATACAGTGTCAGTATCAAGTGCGACTTTCGACAACATGTTTGCAGCTTCAGGCTGGTCTTCTTCCAGTGAGGCCGCATAGTGGATGTGCAGGTAGGCTGTGTTCCATGCGACACCGGCTTCAGATTTTTCCAACCACTCCGGATCGTCAGTCGGTTGGATGACAGTCCACTTCGAATCATCATAAGCAGGCTCTTTCAGGATGACCAACTCATGCAATGCAAACATGTGGTGTGGTGTATAGCAGAAAAACACAATGTCTTTATCTTGTGCAACAGCAGCGTCAACCTCTGCCAGTGCCAGCGTCTCGTCCATTTCCTTTAACTGCATGGTGGCATCATAGCCATAAGACTTGGCGCGGATCTTTTCAACGTTAGTTGAAGCCCAACCGGCAGCACCGATCCAGATTTCACCTTTACCATCTTCGTCTGTATCGAAGTTCTTGGCCATATCCGGATCGGTCAGATCCGTCAGGTTGACAATACCGGTACGCTCGGCGGTGCCTTTGGTAACACACATGGCTTGATCACCTGCTACGCCGTTCGGGTTCTGGCGTACTGTGCCTTTCTCTTTTACATAAGTGTTGTTGAGATTGGTCTGGTTTGGCAGCCATACTTCCGGGTGTACGTGCATGGCACCGGAATCCATCGCTTCAAACACGACCGGGTTCGTGCCATTCTGCAATTCAACTTCAAGGCCGAGGTTTTCTTCCATAGCCACTTTCAGAACGTGGGCTGTGGCAAGAACAGAAGGCCAGTTAGGAACGCCGATAACAACGTCAGCGGCTGTAGCAACGGCACTTCCGGCCATACCGGCAGCGACGCTTGCGGCAAGTACTAGCTTGCGAAATTTCATATTGATTACACTCCAAGTTTTGATTGGGTTCAGACGCAAGTCATTAAAGTACTATGTTTTTTTACATGACCTGACGCTGGTACAATTTTAACCATAAATGTGTCAACAATCCGGGTCAAATTGGCTGCTTTTGAAAAAACTTCGTCGAATCAGCGAAAGAAAATGAGAAAATCATCGTGTTCCGGTAAAAATATGCATTCATATGTCGCATTGCGAAGTGGAAATCAACACGCCATGTCGTCGCCCATGAATACGAATTCCCACTACAAAAAAATCAGTAGCTTGCGTTTTATTGCTGTAGTTGTTGCGATATTCTTTTGTTGTTACCTGTCTGTTGACTGGTGTAATTAAACTTTTTTTAGCAATACCTTTTTTTAGCAATATCATGAACAATAAAAAAAATAGCGATACAAAGGCACCGAGTGGTGACTGGGGAATCAACAACGACTACATGCCCTTGCATGACGTGTTGCTTGGTGTGCCGGAATACTTCCAATGGGTAGAAGCTGGCCCGCTGATCGGGCGTACCCTGGCTAATGCTGAAAAAACAGGCGCTAAATTCGACTTGCAATTAGCTATGGCGCAGCACGCAGAAATGGTGCGCATCTATGAGGACAATGGTGTCAGGTGTCACTACCTTGATTCTGACCCGGTGTTGCACCGTAATTTTTTTGCCAGAGACAGTTCAGCCATGACACCGTGGGGTGCATTGATTTGTCACATGCAGCTAAAGGTCAGGCGAGCTGACTATGTCACCGCTATTCGCTTTTATCGGGAGAATGACATACCGATCTGGAACTATGCGACTGCTGGTCATTTCGAAGGCGGAGACTTTGTCATTCTGGAACCCGGCAAAGTTTTGATTGGTTTTTGTGGCGAACGCTCGGAGAAAGCCGGTTCTGAGCAGGTGGCTGAATTTGTTCGTGCAGAAGGTTGGGAGGCCGTAACAGCACCCATCAGTCGGGAGTTTGTACATATGGATGGTCTGGTAGTGCCATTGGCCGATAAACTTCTGGTTGCCTGCCTTGATGCGATAGAACCCTGGTTAGTCACACAGCTTCGTGATTGGGGTTTTGATTTTGTTGATGTGCCTTATGTCGAAGCTAAAAATCTCGGAGTTAATCTGGTGGCGCTAGGTAATGGCAAAGTATTGTCCATGTTTGGTGCGACACAGCTTAACGAAAAAATGCGTGCACTGGGTTTTGAAGTATTCGCACCGGATATGTCAATGTTCACTCTCGGAGGAGGAGGGGTGCATTGCCTTGCCCAGGCCTTGTGTCGCGATGATGCCTGAACAACATACCTGAAAAAAATGCCGGAACTGCATGCAGCCACTGAGCATGCAACCACTGTTAACCCAGCGCACTGTCAACCCAGCGATGGCAACCACAAGGCGATACCTGGAAACGCAATCAGCAGGGCAACCAGAAAAATCGCACAAGCCATATACGGCAGGGCAGCGATATAAATATCTTTCATCGTAGTGCCCGGTGCTGATACCCCTTTCATAACAAACAACAATAAACCGAAAGGTGGTGTTGTAAAACTAATTTCAAGCGCCAGCAACACAATAACGGCAAACCAGATCAGATCGAATTGCAGTGTTTGGGCAAGCGGGAAAAAAATCGGTACCGTCAGTAACATCATTGATAGCTGATCCATAAACATGCCCAGCACCAGTAATATGCCGAACATGATCAACAACATCACCAATGGTGAAAGCTCAAAACCGGTGGCCCAGTTAATCAACCCCGAGCTGGCACCGGAAAACGCAAGCAAGGACGAAAATGTGGCTGAACCGAATATGATCAGTAAGGCCATTACAGTTACCCGCAGAGCTCCGGCCACCGAGTCGATTATGTTGGACACGGTCAGTTTGCGGTAGAGCGCTGCCAATAAAATAACACCCAAACAACCAAACGCTGCTGATTCCGATGGCGTTGCCCAGCCATTCAGGATTAACAATATCACGCCGATGACCAGCGCCAGCATTGGCATGACATCAAACAGTAGTAGTTTGAGCCGCTTACCGATGCTGACCTGATCAATCTCATAGGCTGGAGCGGCATCCGGATCGATCAAGCACATCAGCAGAATCAGCACGACATAAAAACTTGCCAGTAAAAGCCCCGGTATGATGCCGGCGATAAGGAGCGCACCCACATCCAGATTAGCGAGTGTCGCCAGTAACACTGCAAGTGCCGAGGGTGGAATAAGCATGGCCAGGCCACCTGTACCCAGAATCGGGCCTATCGCCATATGTTTTTTATAACCACGTTTTTGCATTTCCGGCACCATCAGTGAGCCGAGTAATGCTGTTGAGCCCATGGAAGAACCGGATAAGGTTGCGAATGCTGTGCCCCCCGCCACCGTGACAAAAGATAACCGTCCAGGGATACGTCCCATCAGTTTGTCTATTGCGCTGAACATACGATTAGCCAGGCCTGTGAAGAAAAACAATTCCCCCATAAGCAGGAACATTGGTACAGGCATGAGATTAAAGGTTGTAACGGTAGGTATGGCGTTGTTTGCCAGCTGGCCGATGCCGCGCGACATTTGTGTCAGCAGGTCGCCATTGCCACCCATGAAATAAGTGGCACCGACCATGTTGGCGGCAAGGAAGGCTAAGGCGACGGGCACGCCCAGAAACATGAAGCACAGGATCATGCCGAGCAGGAAAGCGAGCGCCCAGTACCATTCCATCAGTCGTATCTATTCCCGCAGAAAGGCTTATTCATGAACACCGGCCTGGCCGGTATGAAAGGTGTTTTTGCCAAAAACAAAGCGGCAGAACTGTATTGCCATTAACGCGAAACAAACAGGCATGGTGCCCAGCAAAATCCACTTCGGCATGTCAATGGAGCGCATATCGAAATCGTTGCGTGAGTATGCCTTGATTGTCGCTTCACCGGTATACCACACCAGTGCAAGGCAGATCACAACGCACAGCAACGACACGCCACGAGAAAATACACGCCCACCATGCTCTGGCAATGCGGCAGTCAGTAATTCAATAAATACATGGCCACGCAGTTTGACCAGCCACGGCGAACCTGCCATTACAATGAACAGCAGGCCGTACTCGGTGAAGGTGAAAACGTGAGAAGAGCCGGAATAACCCAGCGAGCGCGCTGTCGCCTGAAACACGATGGCAAACATAATCGCCACCAGGTAGACACCGGCTGCGGCTGCAAGCACGCTGCAGATTCGATCAACCATCCGCATTAGCGGTCAACCCTATGCATCAGCACTCAGCCACTCGCATCAGTCAAGACTAATTACGCGTCAGACGATTATTCGCCGTAATAAAGTTTGCGAAGCTCATCGTAGGAGTTGTCGCCACCCATTTTATCAAGACGCTCTTTCATGCGAGCCCAGGATGCATCATCAGCAAGCTTCAGGTATTTCTCTGCCGCTTCTTCTGACATGCTGACAAGCTCGATGCCGCGCTTTTGCAATTCTTCTGCATCTGCTGCTACGTCTACCTGACGATCATCAAAAGATTTTTGTTCCCACTCCACAACAACTTCCTGAATCAGTTTCTGCGATTCGGCAGATAAACCATCCCAGCTGTCCTTGTTAAAGATAACGCCAATGTCGGTGTTGTAGAAAGCAGGTTCAAGACGGTACTTCAGGAACTTGTCCCATTTGAGATCCATGATGCCGATGGATGTCCAGGCACTCGCGTCAACCACACCTTTTTCCAACGCAGCATAAACTTCGGTTGAAGGCATTGAAGCAGTGGTCGCGTTCAGCGCTTCAAAGAATGCATGATAGATGGGATTGTCACGCAGCTTTACACCTGTCAGGTCAACAATACCGTCGTCACCCATAGTGAATGGCTGTACATTGTATATATGAAATTTCACCCCGCCGTCTATCCAGCCAAGGTGGCGCACGTTGAAACGTTCCTGATGGGCTTTGTCCATCAAATCGGCCCCACCGTTTGCACGTGCTTCCATCGGTGTAACCCGCGCTGCAACCATGGCGTCAATCTCCGGTACCGATGCACCGTAGAAGCTACCAGGGGTATGGACCATATCAACAACGCCGTCACGCACGGCGTTGGGTTGTTCGAACATGGCTATCGCTTCGGGGCCACCACGCACGGTAATCTCAACAATACCTTCGCCTCGCTTGTTGATATCTTCAACCATAGCGAGGAAGGTTTTGGTGTAGACAAGAAATGGCGGGAAGGCATGTACAGCCGAGACTTTGTCTACTGCCCAGGATGCGCCGGGTAACATCACCGCCAATACACCGGCAGTTATCCCACCCGCCAGCGTTTTGCCGATTCTTTTTAAAACGGTTCTTTTCTGCGCTGTTTTTTTCTGTGTTTTATCTTTACGAGCAATCACAATAAACCCCTCCAAATGGACTTAGATTTGTTTCGTGGGTTTAACTTAACACTTGCATCCTGTCCTGTCATCTGCTGATGGTGTGGCATCCGGGCGCACTATGGCAGCTCCGCGCAGACCCTGCAGCTGCATTCGTATTGTGCTCCCGGACACGGTGGTACACTGTCCTGACGACAGCTGGATCCGTGACGGTCATGGCAAAAAATGCCCTTAGCCAAGCCTGAATGCTGAAATCAGCTGCATTTTCTCAAGCTAATAACCGTGTCAAACCATTTATCCGATGCTTGATACCCACATAAGCGACACTGCAAAAACTCTCCATGAGACTTCGAACCTGACTCTGGCTCAGCGCATCATTGGCAAAGCTAGCGGGCTGGACGGGGAAGCTGAGGTTTCAGTAGGCAACATCGTTACCTGCAAGGTTGATCTTGCCATGATGCACGACAGTGGTGGTCCGCGTCGTGTCGAGCCAGTGTTGCAGCACCTGAACGCGGGTTTGTTCGATCCTGACAAGGTCGTACTGGTTGCCGATCATTATGTGCCGGCAGACGAACCTGAATCGCGTGCCATCCTCGAACTGACCCGGCAATGGGCGATACAGCGCCAGGTTACTTTTTATGATGGTGAAGGAATCTGTCATGTGGTATTGCCTGAACGTGGTCATTTAGCACCGGGCATGCTGGTTGTTGGCGGCGACAGTCATTCACCAACGGGTGGTGCCTTTGGCAGTTATATGTTCGGCATCGGCTCAACGGAAATGGCTGCTGTGCTGGCGACCGGCGAAATCTGGCTACAGATCCCGCAAACCATATTGCTCAACTGGAATGGTGTTTTACCGGAACGTGTTACAGCAAAAGACATGATGCTTGCAATGTGTGGTCGTCTCGGTATGAGTGGTGGCCGCTACCAGGCTGTTGAGTATGTCGGTTCAACGATTGGTACATTGGGTATGCAGGAACGCATGACACTTTGCAATATGGCAGCGGAGCTGGGTGCGCAGGCTGGCTTGATTGCACCGGATAACCGCACTATGGAATTTATAACAAAGGCTCGTAGACATAACCGTCAAACGCAGAATCTGGTGGGTAGTGCTCTAATGGATGATAAGCGGGCAAATGCTGATAGTCTTTCTACACGGTCAACATGGCATTCAACACCATTGCAGCTGGCTGACGAGTGTCATGACTTTGATGCAAGCACCCTGTCCCCCCAGGTTGCAGCGCCTCATTCACCAGCCAATGCGGTTGCGGTGAATGAAATTGAGCGGCAATCGGTTGATGTCGCTTACATTGGTGCCTGCACCGGCGCTAAATATACGGATCTTGCAATGGCGGCTGAGGTGCTTGCCGGGCAAACGGTAAACAACAAAGTACAGTTGATTATCGCCCCCGCCAGCCGTCAGGACCAGGAACGCGCCGAGCAGGAAGGGCTTATGTCGGTATTCGAAGATGCCGGCGCACGCATACTGCCTACAGCTTGTGGAATTTGTGCCGGCTATGGCAGTGAGCGTCTTGGTGCCGATATTAATTGTATTTCCAGTACTGCACGTAATTTCAAAGGGCGTATGGGTGAGTCGAGTTCGCGAGTCTGGTTGGCATCTCCGTATACAGTAGCAGCATCAGCTGTGGCAGGTTATATATCCGATCCTCGCATGCATGGTGATGGGGCAGGCTAGTGGCAGTAGATGGAGTCAGCTGGGTATTTGGCGATAATATTGATACGGACGTGTTAGCCCCGGGGCAATACATCAAGTTGCCGATGGAAGAGCTGATGCAACACTGCCTTGAATCGGTCGATGGGCGTTTTGCCAGTCAGGTAAAAGCTGGTGATGTTATTGTTGCCGGTAACAATTTTGGTATCGGTTCATCGCGCGAGCAGGCAGCTCTGGCCCTGAAAGAATTGGGTGTAGCGGGTGTAGTGGCTGAATCTTTTGGCGGGATTTTCTTCCGTAATGCCATTAACCTGGGCTTGCCAGTTTTTACTCCACTTAAATCTCCCCCGGCACCAACCCCGCAATTTCGATTGTCTGACATTCGTGCTGGTGAACCCGTGTCGCTATGTCTGCAACAGGCAACACTTGTCTGCCCGGATTCCGGTATAACGATCCAGCTACAACCGTTACCCGATTTTTTAATGCAGATGTTGGAAGCAGGTGGCCTGGTTGCTGTTCTTGAAAAAAGATTCAAGTCGGGTAGCTGATCA
Organism: uncultured Granulosicoccaceae bacterium; assembly: GCA_938005265.1. Lineage (GTDB taxonomy): Bacteria > Pseudomonadota > Gammaproteobacteria > Granulosicoccales > Granulosicoccaceae > CALFCE01. The sequence goes on along the minus strand of CALLOA010000190.1, from coordinate 10,737 downwards.
GCCTCGCACAATTATCGTATGGTGATTCGTTGAATAAATTGATGCAAAACAGACTTGAAAACGAGCGCATCCTGATCGCGCCAGGTGTTTATGATGCTTTGTCTGCTGTTGTTGCCACTAATGCGGGTGCTGAAGCCCTCTACTTGTCGGGGGCCAGCATTGCCTACACCAAAGTCGGCCAACCCGATATCGGTCTTGTTTCAGTGACTGAAGTCTGCGATACGCTGGATAGAATTTGCGATCGTGTGAAAACACCGGTTCTGGTTGATGCGGATACCGGCTTTGGTAACGCTTTGAACACTGCTCGTACCGTACGCGCTTTTGAAAGGGCTGGCGCCAGTGCCATCCAGCTTGAAGACCAGACACTCCCAAAGCGCTGCGGGCATCTGAAAGGCAAGACGCTGGTGTCATCTCTCGAAATGACCGGTAAGATACAAGCAGCACTGGATGCCAGGCAGTCGTCCGGCACGCTGATTGTTGCTCGCACAGACGCTATAGCGGTTGAGGGTTTTGAAGCCGCGCTTGACCGTGCAGAAAGTTACCGTGAGGCAGGTGCTGATGTGCTTTTTATCGAGGCACCGGAAAGCGCGGCCGACATGAAAACCCTGTGCCAGCGTTTTGCCGGGCGCATTCCTTTGCTTGCGAACATGGTAGAAGGCGGTAACACACCGTTGCTGCCCGCTGCAGAATTACAGCAGTTGGGTTATGCGATGGTTATTTTCCCGGGTGGGCTGGTACGTTGGCTGTTGCCGCAAATGCAAACCTATTTCGCCACAGTCCTTGAACACGGTTCAACTGAATCGCTTTCCACACAAATGCTCGACTTTACACAGTTGAACAAACTGCTTGGCACGGATGCAATGATTGCATTGGGCGAACGCTATGAGGGTAAGGGCAATACCGGACAATGATAAAAACAGATTCTATCGTAGATCCTGTCACGCTCGCTGTATTGCGAGGGCGACTTGAACAGATTGCCGATGAAATGGATGCAACTCTGTTTCGTTCTGCATTTAACCCGATCATTGCAGAAGCACATGATGCTTCGCATGGACTCTATGATGCCGTATCGGGCGACACGCTGGTGCAGGGTAAATCAGGGCTGCCGATTTTCGTCGGTGTCATGGCTTTTGCGGTCAGAGCGGTGATCAAAAAAGCAGCTGACAATGGCGGGCCACAGCAGGGTGATACCTGGATTTTTAATGACCCTTACGATGGCGGTACGCATCTGTCAGATTTTCGTCTGGTGCGCCCGGTTTTTCGCAGTAGCAGCAAGGCGTCGCAACAACTCGCCAGCAATTCTGAAACGACATCAGCTGACGAAGCTTCTGCGGATGTATTTTGCTATCTGGCATCGGTCGGGCACTGGCATGATGTTGGTGGCAATGTGCCTGGTAATTACAATCCGGCTGCCACCGAGTGCTTTCAGGAAGGTATGTTGATTCCCCCGGTTCGCCTGTTCAGGCACGGTGAATTGCAGCAGGACATTGTTGATATCCTGTCAGCCAATTCACGTTTGCCGAATTCGCTCTACGGTGATCTCAACGGCCAGATCAATGCGCTGGATCTGGGTGAGCGCCGCCTGCATGAACTACTGGATGAATACGGTGATGAAATCGTGGCTGCCGCACTCATAGAGTTGCGAGAACGTGCAGCAAATCTGATGCAGGCGAGAATTAGCGCTTTACCGAACGGTACAGTCTCGTCTGAAGACTATCTGGACAACGATGGCATCATTGATGAGCCGCTCAAAGTTGCACTCGATTTAACCGTTAAAAATGATCGCCTGGTGATGGATTTTTCGCGCTCCTCACCAGCCTGTGCAGGACCAGTCAATATTTCCTATTCAACAACCATTGCTGCTTGCTATGTCGCGTTGAAACATGTGTTTGAAGACGTGCCTGCCAATGCCGGGGTGCTGGAGCCTGTGGAATTTATTGTACCGGAGGATTCCTTGCTGGCAGTCACAGCACCGAAGCCGGTGGGTGGTTACACCGAAACCATTTTGCGTTTGATTGATGTGGTCTTTCTGGCTATCTCGCAACTTGAACCGGCGCGCGCAACGGCTTGTGCGTATGGCACTATCAACGCGCTTGCATTGAATGGCCACCGTGCCAACGGACAACGCTGGGTCATGTTTTCATTCTTCGGTGGCGGCCACGGTGCGCACGCCAACGGTGATGGTTTGAATCACGGCAATGCACCTATCTCTACCGCGACCATTCCGCCGTTGGAAATTCTGGAAGCGGCGTATCCTGTGATGTTCAGGCAATGGTCACTGCGACCTGATTCCGGGGGTGACGGTAAATATCGCGGCGGTCTGGGAGCCGTTTACGAAATCGAATTACTGGAGGAGTTTGCACAGGGGTTTCTGTTTGGTGAACGGGGTAAGTATCCACCACAGGGTGTAGTTGCGGGTGGTTCTGCTGCTTGCAATGCGTTCAGCTACGAGCAGGACGATGGTATTGCAACACCGCCGATGGTTTCAAAGTTAACGGGTATGGCTTTGCGCAAGGGGCAGGCTGTAAAACTTGAGACACCGGGCGGAGGTGGTTACGGTGATCCTGCGGAACGGCCGCAGGAATTACGTGAGCGTGATGCTGCACTGGGTTATGTCAATGACAATGCTAGCACTAATCCAAGCGCTATAGCCGGTAAACCGGAGCAATCTTTGTGAACTCTGCAGGCAAGCTTGTCATTGGAGTTGATATTGGTGGCACATTTACCGATGTGTTTGTTCACAACGAAACCTCGGGATCGGTCAGAACCGCCAAGGTACCCTCAACACCGGATGATCCTGCTCGTGCTTTTTTATCCGGCATTGAAACTGTGGTGGATGATCTTTCAACTGTGTCCACCATTGTGCACGGTACCACCGTTGCGACCAATGCCTTGCTGGAAAACAAGGGGGCTAAAACCGGGCTGATCACAACCAGCGGTTTTCGCGATGTGCTTGAAATGCGGCGCCGTGACCGGCCCACGACCTGGGGTCTACGGGGGAGTTATGAACCGGTAGTGCCACGTAATCTGCGGCTTGAAGTGACCGAACGAACTCTAGCTGACGGAACGGTACGTGAAGACGTTGATCTGAACAAGGTTGATCTTGCAGTTGACCACTTGTTGCAACAAGGGTGTAAGGCCTGTTGTCTATTCTTTATAAACGGTTACGCCAATGATGCCAATGAACGTGCGGCCGCTGAGCGTATCCGCGCGCGTTGGCCCAATGCTTTCGTTTCCGTCGCCACCGAAATAGTGCCCGAGATTCGTGAATTTGAACGTGTCTCCACAGCTGCACTGAATGCCATCCTGCAACCCTTGGTTTCTGCCTACCTTGATAATATCCATTCGAGCTTGCGGGCAAAGGGATTCAATGGCGAATTGCTGATTGTGCAATCTAACGGTGGCGTCATGAGTATCGAGATGGCGCGACAATTACCGGTACGTACCGCACTGTCTGGTCCAGCCGCTGGTGTGATAGCTGCTCGCGAAATCGCAGCGGCCGCTGGCCTGCCGGATATCGTCACTTGCGATATGGGGGGCACATCGTTTGATGTGTCACTGATCGAACAAGGAGAAGGTTCATTGTCTGCGCAGACTTCCATCGGATTTGGCCGCGTGATTCGTACCCCGATGATTGAAATTACAACGATAGGTGCAGGCGGTGGCTCAATTGCGCATGTTGATGCCGACGGAATTCTTAAAGTGGGACCACACTCTGCCGGTTCCAATCCCGGGCCTGCTTGCTATGGTCTGGGTAATCGTCAGCCAACGGTCACCGATGCCAATCTGTTGCTGGGCCGTATCAATCCCGGCCGACCCATTGGTGTTAATGCGGGAGTCAACGCAGGTGAATCCGGTGAGGTTGCTGGCGATAGGCTTGCCAGCGGTAGTCTTGATCTGGAAGCAGCGCGAAACGCAATCGACACCTGTGTCGCCCAGCCCCTTGGTCTTGAAGTAATGGCAGCGGCAGACGCTATTTTGCGTGTCGCCAATGCTCATATGGCGGGTGCTATTCGTCTGGTCTCGATCGAACGAGGGCATGATCCCACACGCTTTACTGCCATGCCCTTCGGTGGTGGTGGTGCTTTGCACACAGGAGCGCTTATAAAAGATGTGGGTTTGCGAGCCACCCTGGTGCCACGTTATCCGGGTATCACGTCAGCCATGGGTTGTGTGGTTGCGGATTTGCGGCATGACCGGGTGCAAACCGTCAATAGAATGCTGGATGATTGTGATGCAGTGCAGCTGGCTGGCGCGTTTACTGATGTTGCAGATGAACTTCAGGAGCGTGTGTTGGCGTCAGGTGTATCTGTTGAAGGTATTGAACGTTTTGTTGAGCTGGATATGCTTTACCTGGGGCAGACTCACGCGGTCAGCGTGCCGTTAAACAGCTTTCACAATAATCAGGTAGGTGGCAATACAGGTGCATTGACGCTCGCAGAAATACACCAGGCTTTTGATGACACATACCTTAAAACCTATGGTCGTTTGCTTGAAGGTATTGCAAAGCGCGTATTGAACTACCGGGTTATTGTTATTGGGCGCAGGCCTTCGTTTAACATGAATTCGCTGGGGCTGGAAGCACAAGCTGCCGTCACAGGCACGGACACACCGGAACCTTTGGCAATTCGCCCTGTGTGGGTTAATGGTGCCAGCGTACAAGTGCCGGTCTACAACCGGGAGTCTCTGGGTGTGGGCAGTGTGTTAAAAGGTCCGGCACTGGTTGAGCAAGCTGATACCACGATATTTGTGGACCCCGGTTTAGTCGGGAGCACTGACAGCATGGGGAATCTGCTGATCGAAAGAGATGACTTTTAGGGGCAGGGCGGATTACACAAACTATGGCCACGAATGAATGCAATCTATCAGATACTGCTTTATTGATAGTGGATTTACAGAATGACTTCCTGCACGCGGATGGTGCTTATGGCCGTGCCGGCCAAACATCCGATGCGATAGCGGCTTTGCCTGCACGCGTGAAGCCTGTGGCCGAGAAGATCCGCAAAGCCGGTGGCTGGATAGCCTCCACGCAATTCACTCTGGTGGCAGGTCGCAACGGTGAGCCCTTTATTTCACCGCACTTGAAAAAACTGCGGCCGTTTCTTCAACAGGGTGATTTCTGCCCGGGCGAGTGGGGGCATCAGCTTGTTGATACCTTGCAGCCGGCGGATCTGGTGATTGAGAAAGTCGCCTACTCGGCCTTCTATCAAAGCCGGCTGGAATTTGTATTAAACAAAGCCGGCATCAGCAAATTGATGGTGTGCGGGATTGTCACCAATGGAGGTGTTGCCTCCACAGTACGCGGTGCCCATGTGCTGGACTACGATGTCACTGTGTTAAGTGATGGGTGTGCCGCCTTTTCAACAGAGGCTCACAATGCAGCAATTGCTGATCTGAACAGTATAGTTAGTGTGTCTACCTGTGCCGAGGCACTTGAAAAGATTGGCTAAGAGTCGGTGTGTGCAAGTCCATTCAGCGTATTTATCACCTGGTCGATATTGATCCGATAGTTTGCAGATCTGTCAGCAACGTCACTTGTTACCGCGAGCGGCTGATCAGCCCCATCGATGCCGGCACCAAACACATGATAATCGAGGCTTGCGATTTCTGCGACAATACGAAAATGACGCGTAATATAGGAGCCGCAAAACTCAATTAACTTGGCTCCCGGCTGGGCAAAAATAGCTGTGGCGAGTCCCGCGCCGTGCGGGCCGCAAATAACATCAGCACTTGCTGCGGTTTTGATTTGATCTGCAAATGTCAGTGTCGACATATCAACGATTTCAAAACCTGATTCACGTAATAAGGGCTGGAGCTTGTTCTCATTGAGCACCCGTCTTCTGGATGTACCACGGGTGACGTAGATCTTTTTTAGACCGGCAGCTGATTTTTTTTCTGTTTCCTTGCAGTGAGCGTGCGTCCAGTGTTTGCACGCATCAAATCGCTTTTGTAGGCGAGGGGCGATCCACTGATTCGGCCAACCGCCATCCAGATCCCGGAATCTCGGAATCAACAGCCTGTCTACTTTGGCGTGCAGCAATTGCTCATCCGAATAATCGATATCGGTGAATGTGGAAAGCAACTTTGACTCATCGATACCGTATTTCAACAAAGTATCGGATTGAAACTTCTGTGAAAAATTACTGAAGTAGAAATGATTGACTGCATCCGGAGCCTCGCCTGCGGCTGCCAATACTTCCAGCCCCGGTAGGGTGTCCATTAACCAGTGGTAGTAACACTCCGGAGCAAGTGAGGTAAACAGCGCCAGACTACCTTCGAGATCCAGTCGTTTTCTCAGACTTTTGATTCTGAAGGCGCGCTCTGTATCTCCGATTTGACAGGACTCAATGGGCTGCCCGTCAGGATAGTAGGCTACGATTGTGCGATGAGCACAGACTAGCGTTGCGTTTTCAACGACCTCCAATGCCACAGCAGACTGCGGGTAACGTGCCGTCTGATGTGCTGGAATCAGTCTTCGGGATTCCGGAATTTTACGACGGTACGTAACCCTGGATGATTCAGCAAGATCAATTATGGTTTTTCGACCAGTGCTGGAATTCGTGTTTGTATTTAATGCCGGGATCACAGCGGTAGCTTGTAACGAGTCCATTGTTTGGCTGATCTACACTTGATTACGCGCAAAAATCGTGCAAAGAGTGTTTGCTGGCCGGAGATTCACCCGTTTTAAACCCTTGCGCCGGTCACAGTCGTGCGGCAGTCTGATTCCCCATGTCAATCCAAACCGTTCCAGTACCTGGATGAAGACAAATCCGGGATCGTTTTGTTTATCACCAAATCCCAGTTTTGCGGATTCAGGGTATGCATGATGATTGCCGTGCCAGTTTTCGCCGAACGTTATCCAGCTCAGGTAGGGCAGATTGTAGCCCTGTACGGCCAAGCCCTCGATGACCCACGGTTGCTCACCGCGTTTGTGCGCAAAATGCCCCACTACCCAATGCCCGGTCAGTGAAATGACTACCCGCAAACCAATGCAGAGCCCAACCATGGGCAGACCCCCGATCAGAAACAGAATTATAGCGGGTGGTAATTGTTGCAGCATCCAGGTCTTTTCAAGAAACAGGTAAAAACGTGATTGCCTTATTTCGGGTTCAATTTGAAAAAGAGGCGGCTTATCGAGTTCATAGCGGCAATGCAGTTGCCAGTAAGCATCCTGCCAGAAACCGGCACCGTGCGATGGGTGCGGTGGGCAGTGATGCTGGCGTTGGTGCCAGTCACGCATATCGTGCTGTCTTATCATGCCGAATGGGCCTGCCATACCGACTAGAACACCGAGGTAGACCAGCACATATTCAAGCCAACGTGGGGTTTCAAATGAACGGTGGATTAGCAACCTGTGCATACCCACAGAATGGCCCATCAGAATGGTTATGCCTGTCAGTGCAAAGAAAAAAAGCCAGTCCTGCAGTCCGGTGAAAGGCACTGACCAGACACCAATAACAAACATGGATATATAAAACAAAGACTTAGGAGCATCCCATCTGATGTTGCCGCTGAGATTATCAGTTTCCGACGTCGCTAAAACACGTGGGGTAGACTCCAGGATTGCGCTGCGTTCTTCCATAACATCACCTATTGGTATAGTATGTGTTCCTAATTAGTTAATTAGATATATAACTAATTAGTTATATATCTATATAATAACTATGCGAACTCCCATGTCAAGTACTGATAAAGTTTTTGAGGCGCTTGCCTCAACCGTAAGACGCAATATTCTTGCGTATATCTCCGAGGCTCCCTTATCAGCGGGTGATATAGCGGATCGATTTGAAATGAGCCAGCCTGCTATTTCAAAACATTTGAAGGTTCTGGAAAACGCCGGTCTGGTTGAGAAAACGAGGGAAGGTCAGTTCATCATGTATGCCATGAAAACAGATACTTTGTCGGGCACTCTGGCTAATTACATGCAGATGGTTTGCCCCAATTCGATATCACTGAAGAAAGAACGCAAGTCTGCAAAAAAATAGTTTCCGGCCAGTAAGTCTGTTTCAAATTCCAGCAGTGGCGGCACGTAATCGTGCTTCAACTCTCAGCGCACTAATCAATTGCTCATCAATGATTTCAGGATAGAGCTTGCATAACCTGGCGACTTCGGTCGCGTGGGGTTTGCAGCAGGATTCGAGGCGCTGGCGCTCTGTTTGAGTTAGCTGTTGCAGCATCAATAGTCTTGGCGCTTGTCGTTCGATATAGCGCAAACACAGATCCAGTTCATCGGCCTCAACCCAGTCTTCGCGAATCATAAAGGGCGGAAAAATGGCTGTCTGCTCTTCACGGCGGTTAAACCAGGCGGCTTTACTGTTGATGCCGGCTCGTTCCGAGATCAGGCTTTCCAGGCGGTAGTTAACGGGAGGCTTATTGTTTGCCAGCTCTTCTTCGGTTTTCTGGATGGGCATTACAGAATCGGGTAGCGCTGTCCATCCAGCTCTGCTCGGGAATTTTGACATCTGCGCCTCTTCAGCGCATGAAAATAACAGAGCCAGCGGAGTTTGATCCTTGCCATCCAGTAGCCAGTACTCCAGAAAATCCCGTGCCTTGAAGGGAAGTTCAACTTCACAAAGAAAATGCAACATCTCCAGGAATTTCGGGTCGGCTGTTTCTGTAGACTGATCAGCGTTACGGGTTCGCGATTTAATCTCGTTGCTGCTGATGGTGCAAACGCGTATGTGGCTACGATTAACGTACTGGATCTCCCAGATATCGGCATCGAGTGTCAATGCCCGGTAGGTATCTGATTCTGCGATATGGACCAGGCCTGAAAAGGGTGGCGTAAGCTTTTGCGAAAATGTTTTTATCAAGAGTAACTCTTTGTACGATTTAGCCAGGCCGGGTATGAAGGGGGTATCAGTTTAATTGAATACGCTGGCCCCAGGGAACGCTGGCACCACCCTTGACCAGCCAAAGTGTCTCTGTTGCTGCCTGATGCTCAGGAAAGCGCCCCCTCGCATCAGTGAAGTAGACTACCAGATCGAGTTGCACCTTATTAGATGATATCCAATCAAAGACAGGTCTGAAGTCAGTGCCGCCGCCACCTCGCAAAGACGCAGGCAGTAGCAGCTGCTCCCAGGGCTCAAAAACCCAGGGGCCGTTAGCATCCAGATCTGAATCGCAAGCCAGTATAGTAATGCGTGCATTAATCAGGCTCTTAATAGCGTTGACTTCAGCAATAAATTCACTCAGTTCTTCACGATCAATCGAGCCACTGGTATCTACTGCGATCAACATATTGGTTTGCCGTGAATACAGGCTTGGGAGAATGGCATCTCCCTCGCGGCGTTGGGAAGGGCGGGTAATATTGTAGTCTTGGCGAGATGATCCACTCATGAAACGTGCAAGTACAGTGCGCCAGGGTACGCTAGATCGCAACAGGCGTTCCACCAGGCGTGCAACGCTGCCTTTCATTTTGCCAGCTTGTGCTGCCTGTTGCGCAGCACCGGCAAGTCGCTGCTGCCATTGCACATTAAGTTGCTCGCGTTCCTGTGCACTTAGCGATGGTGGTTGCTGACCATCTTTGCTTTTCGGGTCTTTGGTGTTGTCTGATTGGTTGTGAGCTTGAGAAAAGGAATAGTCGTTCGCATGGTTTGCTTTGCCGGCGTCACCGGGCGACTCGTTTGTTGCAGCATGATCAGGCTTTGTATCTTCGCTGTCACTTGTATTGCTGTCGCTCTCGTTGTTGTTGCCATCTGTGCGATCTTTTTGTGCAGAGTTAAACTTCTTTTGCAGGTTTTGCTGTTGATCCTGATTACTTCCTGAGCTTGTGCCTGGCTCTTGTGATTGATCAGTTTGCTGATTTTCTGATGAGTCAGGTGGATTTTGTTGATCAGGGTTCGCACTGTCATAATCCGGATTGTTCTTTTCCGGGTTGTCATAGAGGTGCTGATCCAGAGTTTCCTCATCAGAATCCTGTTTGATAAAGGGGTAGATTTCTTCGGCCGCCAATCCTCTGAAGTCGCTGTCCAGCAACGCCCCCGGTGCGAGCTCCAGACCATCCTCGGTGAGCAACAGGTTGACGGCGTGATCGCAGGCTATATTCCAGCGATTCAAATCCCGATTATTGCGTCGCGCGAAGTGCGACAGGCCACAGTGCAAGGCTTCGTGCGCCAATACAAACTGAATCTGGCTAAGACTCAGTGATGCCATATAGTCGGTGTTGTAGTAAATGGAGCGCGCATCAGTAGCTGATGATGAGCACCAGTTTCCTTCTGCTTCTATCAACGGCAAACGTAAAACCAGCGCACCAAGAAATGGTTTGTCGAGAATCAGTCGTGTTCTGGCAGCTGCCAGTTTTTGTTCAACCTGTTTCACAGCCTGATTCACAGCTTTTTTTCCGACCTTTTTCGCGGAGGTGGCAAATCTGCTTAGTCCCTTTCATACAAAAGCACGTCGGAAATCTGATTTGCCCAGGTGGCGAACTGCGGAATGGTAAAAATATCATTGCCCACGGCACGGTGCATGTCAGCAACCAGCATGACTCCCATCTCACGTTGCGGAAATCGTGAAGCGAAATTAAGGATATTGCCAATTTGTTGCTGGGCGTCGTTATTTTCTTTAACCGCTACAGCACGTCCAACCAGTGATGCTGCCAGTGCATATTGCAAATCAATCGAATCGGGTACGGCAACGTTTTCGCCGGCCAGTATGGCTGCAATGTCCGGCAGGTTATCAAGGTTGTCTATAAAAGCCTTCAGCTCGATACCTGCAGCGTCGCCGACACAGGCTTGT
>CALLOA010000189.1 GCA_938005265.1 uncultured Granulosicoccaceae bacterium | reverse complement strand
GCGCGGTTACAAGGCATAGAAACGGTTTATGAACAGGCTGCCATGGATCTGTATGCATCCCGTTGGCAAGCTTTTCGGCTGGTGCTCCTGCCTTTAATGCTTCCGGGTATTATTTCGGGTTTTCTGCTCGCGTTTATCATCTCTCTTGATGACTTCATTATTACCAATTTTGTCAAAGGAGCCGGTATAGAAACCTTGCCTACGGCTATTTTTGGCGCTGTGAAGCAAGGCATAAAACCCAACATAATGGCCATTTCCACACTGATGCTACTGGTTTCGGTGCTATTTGTTACGGTATCCTACTTCGTAGCGCGTATCGGGCGAGACTCATCCGCAGCTGCGTCACCGCATGGTTAAGACTGAATTTAGTATCAGAAATATTAGAATCAGAATTATTTTCTGGAATTAAGCCAATTAACTTTGTAACTACTACTGGAGAAGTAAATGTTCAAAAAAGCAAATAAACAAGCAACGCATTGCGCAAGCGCTTTGTTACTGGCAGCAGGTGTGTCTGTAGCAGCAGTTCCCGGTGTTGCGACGGCTGAAGGTTCACTCAGTATCTATCACTGGTTTGAGTATATTCCTCAAGAGCTTCTGGACAAGTTTGCAGAAGAACACGATGTCAAAGTCACCATGGATACCTATGATTCCAATGAATCAATGTTGGCGTCCCTGAAGGCCGGCAAGATGGGTAGTTATGATGTCGCTGTACCCGGTGACTATATGGTTGAAATCATGCGTAACGAAGGCATGCTGGATACCTTCGAAAGTTCAGAGTTATCCAACTTTGGCAATATTGAAGAGCAATGGGTTAACGTTGACTTCGATCCGGGTCGCAAGCACTCGATTCCGTATCAGTGGGGCTCAACCAGTTTTATGGTTAATCGCGATGTGTATACAGACGACATTCGCACAACCGATATCATCTTTAATCCGCCTGAGGCATTGAACGGCAAAATCAATGTGCTGGATTCGCAAGGTGAAGTGCTGGCTCTTGCATCATTGCATCTCGGTATTCCGCAGTGTTCACAGGATCGCGAACAGCTGAAGTCCCTTAATGCGCTGTTACAGGAAGCCAAGCCAAAATGGGCATCGTTTAACAGTGATGGTGCAAAGGACGTACTGGTATCCGGTGATGCTGCTGTTGGCATGATCTGGAACGGTTTTGGTGCCAAGGCTCGTGAAGAAGGTGCCAATGTTGAATACTCATACCCCAAAGAAGGCTATGTCGTCTGGATGGATAATGTGGTTCTGCTGGAGAAAGCTCCAAATCGTGACAACGCGATTAAATTTATGAACTACCTTTTGGAACCTGAAAATATAGCGGCCGTGACCAACTTTGCTCGCTACACCGCGGGCGTGCAGGGTGTGTCAGATTTGCTGGACGATGATCTGAAAGCGTCACCTGAAGCTAACCCGCCAGCAGACGCTCCAGCCGGAACTTTTGTTGCTGTCTGTGATGAAGCGACACAAAAGCTTTATGACCAGATCTGGACTAATCTGAAGAAGTAAATCTACTGGCGTTAACGACGGTAGAAATTAACGCTGTTTCGACAGTTGCCATGGCAGTTCTTGTTGTGGTAGCTGTTGGCACAGTGGGTGACTTTTGGCACGGTGGGCAACTGTTTGCACTTTAGGGAACAATGCCAAACCATTTACGCTGTTCCAATCCAATCGATATTTTCCTCTTTCAAGTTTAAATTGCCATGTTTAAAACTGTCTGCACGGAAGAACATCGCCACCATTTTCCCAAAGGCGAACTCTACGGTGGCGAAATGGTTCGGCCCTTCGAATGTCCCGAAAGGTGGGACTACATTAAAACAGCACTAATCAACAGTAACCACAAAGAATTCCTTGAGCCTGTTGCAGTGGAGCACAAGCATCTGGCACAAATTCACTCAGAAGATTTCCTGGATTTTCTACAATCAGCATGGCAGGAATGGCAAGACGCTGGTTTTAGTGGCGAAGCGCTGCCGTCAGTTTTTCCGAATCGGCGTATGCAACAACGCCGGCCTGAATTTATTGATGGCAAGCTGGGTTACTATGCAATGGCTGTGGAGACTGCGATGACTGCGGGTACCTGGCAGGCAGCACTGAGTAGCGCCGGTTGCGCTGTAGGCGCACAACAGTTGGTCTCATCAGGTGAGCGTGAAGTATTTGCCCTATGCCGGCCACCGGGCCATCATGCTGCCAGTGATCTGTACGGCGGGTATTGTTTTCTGAACAATGCCGCATTGGCCGCGCAAGGTTTTTTGAATGACGGTGCCAGCCGTGTTGCGATACTGGATGTTGATTTTCATCACGGCAATGGGACGCAGGATATTTTTTACCACCGAAATGACGTGCTTTTCCTTTCTCTGCACGGTGACCCTAAAGATGCATTCCCGCACTTTCTCGGTTATCAGGATGAAACCGGGGTTGGCGAAGGTGAAGGTTACAATTTCAATTACCCGATGCCACCGGGTACCGGCTTTGCTGTCTGGCGAGAGGCTCTGAGTGCGGCATGCGATGAAGTTGCCAAGTTTTCCCCTGATGCATTGGTCATCTCACTGGGGGTGGACACCTTCGAGAATGACCCCATCAGTTTTTTTAAACTGAAAAGCGATGACTTTGTTACCTGTGGTCAGCAGATTGCAGACCTTGGTATACCTACCTTGTTCGTGATGGAAGGCGGCTATGCAGTCGAAGAAATCGGTACCAATACCGTTAATGTATTGAACGGATTTGGCGATTACCAGTAGAAACCCCGGTAATACTTAACCAGTAACTTAAACAGTAAAAATAGTGGAGCCGGTGGTTTGCCGCGATTCCAGTGCGTCATGCGCTTTCGCCGCTTCACTTAAAGGATAGCGTTGATTGATTGCGATCTTGACCTTGCCACTTGCTACTACATCAAATAGTTCCTCAGCCATTGCCCGCATATTGTCAGGATCTGCTGTGTAAGTCATAAGTGTTGGGCGTGTCACGTACAAAGAGCCCTTGGCTGCCAGTGTTCCAAAGCTGAAATCTGTGACCGGCCCTGAGGCATTGCCGAAACTGACCAGCAGACCACGTGGCTCCAGACTATCCAGTGATGCTTCAAGTGTGGATTGCCCCACCGAATCGTACACCACGGGAACACCTTTGCCGCCTGTTATTTCCTTAACTCTTTCAGCCACATTCTCCTCGTTGTAAAGAATGGTGTGGTCACAGCCATTGGCTCGTGCAAGCTCAGCTTTGGCGCTTGTCCCTACAGTGCCTATAACCGTTGCTCCAAGATGTTTGAGCCACTGGCTTGCGATCAGGCCAACACCGCCAGCTGCTGCATGCAGCAAGACTGTATCGCCTTGTTTTACCTCATAGGTTTGCCGTATCAGATATTGTACGGTCAGGCCTTGCAGCATCATCGCGGCAGCCGTTTCGAAATCAATGGCATCCGGTAGTTTAACCAGAGATGATGCCTTGATGTTTCTGTCTGTTGAGTAAGCGCCAATCGGTAATGCCGCATAAGCAATGCGATCCCCAATGTTGAACTCTGAAACCCCAGGGCCAAGCGCTGTCACGGTACCGGCTGCTTCCATACCAACTACTGCAGGAAAATCAGCAATCGGGTAAAGCCCTGATCGAAAGTAAACATCAATGTAGTTCATACCAATTGCTTCGTGATGAACGGTAACTTCACCTGCGGAAGGTTCAGGTACATCGACTTCAGCATACTTGAACTGCTCGGAGCCGCCACATTGGTCGATCGTAATTGCGTGTGCCATGGTTATGGTTCCTTCAATATATTTTTCTTAAGAGGTTTGCCGTAGTTCTTCAAGCCGTTCTTGTAGATAGCTACCCGCCGTATAACGTTCAGACAGCACAACATCTTTTCTTGGGTGAAGAAACAGAGGCAGGGAAATACGCGACTTTTGCATGTTTGCCCCATCCGGATTGACGACGCGGTGTGTAGTTGAAGGATAGTATCCACCAGAGGCCTCCTGCAGCATGTCGCCAATGTTGATAATCAGATTGCCGAATTCGCAGGGCACATCCAGCCATTCATTATCGCGGGATAATACCTGCAAGCCGGGTTCATTGGCAGCGGGAAGAATGGTCAGCAGATTGATATCCTCATGTGCCTGTGCACGGACGGCGTCCGGGTTATGGCCGTTATCCAGCGGTGGATAGTGAAGAATCCGCAGCAACGATTGAGAGCAATCATTGATCATGCCTGACAGTGGTTCTGAGAAAAGCTTCTGAACGTCAGCCGGTGTATTGTCTTCTACCCAACCCAGCAGTTCGCTTGCGAAGCTTGTGGTCTTGTTATAGTAGTTTTCTATTTCTGTACGCAAGCTTTCAGGGCATCTACCCCAGAGGTAGAAGTGATAATATTCCTTGAGGTCACGCTGTGTATGGCCCTTTGCAGCTTCGGCCATGGAGGCCGGGAAAAAACCATCGTATTTTTCCTTGTCGTACAAAAAGTTGTTCTTTTCTTCACTGGAAAAAAATTCATACCAGCGCTTGTAGATGTTCTGTACCTGGTCTTCCGCAATCGGGTGGTTTTTCAACACACCGAAACCTGTATCTCGCAGGGATTGTACGAAGAGTTGCGGCGCATCGTCGGCCTGGTAGTCAATCGCTTGCAAAGTTGGCATTATCGCGTTTCTCTCCTGCCGCCCGCAGCGCCAGTTATGTTTTTAATTTTCAAAACTCGCTGATGCATTCAAATCAGCGCCTGGCACCAGTGTTAAAACACCATTGATGTTCACTTTAAATCTAAAAGTCACACTGGACAAAGCCAATCAGGCTTTGACCAACAAGGCTTCAAGATTGCTGGAAGCCAGTTTGAATTCACCACCGATTTCCAATAGTTGCCGGATAGTTTCTTCGTCCACTTCAATGCCGTTAGCCTTACGCTCTTCACGGTTGCGAATTTCAGGTTCACCCGGCATCAGTACTTCTTCTGTGCCTTGTGCAGGTTTCAGCCGTTTGATGTAGTCATAGAAGTCATTGGTTCTTTCTTCATAAGCTGAAACATCATCGAACGCTGCAGGGTCGAGAATAACCGAGAAGAGGGCGTTAATGGCTCCGTGCGGCATGTGCTCGGCAGTTGATGCTGTGTCGCGACTAACCAGCGCACCGGCAAACAGCTCGACAAACAATCCGAGACCCGAACCTTTGTGTTCTCCAAACGCTGTCAGTGCGCCATCGCGATTTTCGACCATCGGCCCAGGAGTATTGGTTGGCACACCGTCCCTGTCGATAAGACAGCCATCCGGCATTTCAACACCTTTGTTATGGGCCACCCGGGCTTTGCCGAATGCGACTGTGCTGGTTGCCATATCGAGCATCGGGTGAGCCTTGTTACCGACTGCCATGGCCATACTGATCGGATTGGTTGATATGGCACTTTCGCGTGAACCATGCGGTGCGACAATAGAGTCGTGGCCAACAACGTTCACCATATGCAATGAGACATAACCTTTGCTGGCGCAGTACTCCGAGTAGGTGCCGATGCGAGACACATGACCGGAATTGCGCATGCCGAGGATAGCGACTTTGTGCTCGGGGATGGTTTTCATAGCATGATCCAGGGACTTCAATGCCATATGATGGCCGAACCCGCGTTTCGCATCGACGCAGGTTATTGCGCCGATCGGATCGAATAAATCCGGTGCCTGGTTTGGTACCAGATTGCCACCGAGTACTTGCAAACCGTACATCGGCAACATGCCCACACCGTGCGAATCATGGCCCGAAAGATTGGCCAACACCAGATGGTCCGCCACAATATCGGCCTCTTCATCGTCACAGCCAAACCCCTTCAATAAGGTGCGTGTGAGATCGGTCAGTGAATCACTGGTATATTTCACGTTTGTTGTCCAGAACGGTTGGAAGAAATGATCGCATTCATTATAACTGTTTCCGGCGGCCTCATATCCAATCAGTTGTCTGTTACCCTGAGGCTGCAGTTTTTAGCTGCTGCAGTTTCAATGCCTCGCTATTGCACTTTTTTATAATCTATGAATTCTGCCAAAACACCGTTAGCAGGCCACTTTTCGGGCTTTGATCACCAACAGGCGGGGACTCTAATTGCCGAGACCATTGCAGCTGCCTATCAGCGCGTAAACGTCAAGCCACTTACGCAGATCGAGATTGCACCCCTGCCGCAACAAGGAAATGGTTTCGATGGGTTTCGAAAGCTGCTTGCTGACTATTCCGCTGCCAGCTGCGCGTTGGCGTCACCTGCAATGATCGGCCACATGGATACCGCCCCTCATCCACTGGCTGCGTATGCTGATGCAGTTGTTTCGGCGCTCAACAACAATTTGCTGTTTCGGGAACTGTCGCCTGCGGCAAGCCGGGTGGAAGAGCATATGCTCAGCGAACTTGCCAACAGAATGCAGCTTCGCAGTGACTGGCATGGCACATTTACCAGTGGCGGGTCGCTGGCCAACCTGAGCGCGTTGTTTGCAGCGACCGGGGGCTTTGGTGGCGTTGCTGAACGGGGCAGAGTGTCATTTTTTGTGCCTGAATGTACCCATACATCGGTGTTGAAATCAGCGGCAGTACTCGGTGTGCCTCCGGGTCGCATACATGTGAGCGAGGGTGATGACCAGGGGCGGGCCGATCCTGTTGCGCTTGCTGATCGATTACGTCAATTTCGCCAACAGAAGCCGGATGGCATCGCCATTGTCGTCGCAGTCCTGGGGAGTACCATTCACGGGGCGATTGAGCCAATTGACCAGCTTGCTGATGTTTGTGAGGAATATGGTGCATGGTTGCATGTTGATGCGATTTACGGCGCTGCTCTGGCCTTTTCCAGCAACCACTGTCACTGCCTGGAACACCTGGATCGCGCCAACAGTGTGGTTGCAGCGCCGCAGAAGTGGATGTTTGTGCCTCGGGTATCGGCCATGTTGTGGGTCAAGGGGAAAGCAACCTTTGATGAGTCACTCGCCTTCTCCAATAATTATTCCACGAACAAGCAAACTCATCGTGGCACCTGGGGGTTGCAAGGATCGCGTCGTGCCGATGCTGTAACGCTGTGGGCTGTATTGAATTACACCGGCACTGATGCACTTGGCGAAGAAGTCGATGTTGCCATTGCCCGAACCGGGTTGTTTCACAATCTGTTGCAAGATCATCGGTCTTTGCAGCCAACACATTCACCTGATCTGAATCTGCAGTGTTTCAACTACAGGGAAGCAGGGCGCCAGGCAGATGTTGATAGTGCTACCTATCGAAAATTGGGGCGTGATGAATACCCATGGGTCAGCATCAGTCGTTGGCGGGATACTGACATGTTCAGGGCGGTATTGCTGTCACCCGCTATTGGTGAATCTGAAGCTGGTGGCGTACCGGCTGTGTTGGAGCGATTGCTTGCGGAGCTCAGTTAGTGTCCGGTAATTCAAAACTACACCAATACATTGCCGATCAGACGGGTGCTTCGACGGTCACCCCGTTGGACCGCGTGCAAACATTATGGAGCGGGTATGGAGAAATACGTCGCTATAGTCTGGCAGGGTTACAAGACACCAATAATGCTGAAGCACGATCAGTCATTGCAAAGGATATTAATCCACCACAAGCAACCGAGCATCCCAGAGGCTGGAATACCGACATATCCCACCAACGAAAGCTGCGTTCCTACGAAGTTGAAGCACATTGGTACCAGAACTTTGCACCGCTCTGCGATGATGATTGCAGAGTGGCGCATTGCTTTGGCGTTTTAAATGACGCTAGCAGGCAGTTGATTCTTCTGGAAGATCTGGACAACAGCTACCCCTGCCGTCTATCACAGGCTGAACTTCCACAGATCAAGGCCTGTTTGAAATGGTTGGCTAATTTCCACGCAAAGTTTCTCGGTGTTTCAGCTGAGGGTTTGTGGCAAGTGGGTACTTACTGGCATTTGGATACACGGCCTGATGAACTTGACGCGATGGCCGATGGTGAGCTCAAACAGGCCGCATCCTGGCTGGATCAACGGCTCACAGACTGTCCCTATCAGACCCTGGTGCATGGAGATGCGAAAGTCGCGAATTTCTGTTTCAGTCAGGATGGATTGAAGGTCGCAGCGGTGGATTTTCAGTATGTGGGGGGAGGTGCCGGTATTAAGGATGTGACTTACTTTCTTGGCAGTTGTATGACGGAGCAGCAACTGATGGATCATGACCAGACTCTGTTGGGGTTTTATCTCGACTGTCTGGTTTGCGCTTTGCGACGTTATCAGCCCCGGCTTCCAGCTGAAGAAATTGCCCGTACCTGGTCTGAGCTCTATGCCGTCGCCTGGACAGATTTTTACCGTTTTCTGTCTGGCTGGATGCCGGATCACCCAAAGTCGCATGCTTACACCCGAAAGCTTGCTGACCGGGCTCTGGCCTGGAGATAAGGTTCTGCCTGCGTGCTTTCCGCAAAATGCGCATAATCGGCGGCATCAGGCCGGGTTGTTGACGGCATCAATCCATTTCTTTTTCACGGGCCCGACCTACGCGGCCCGACCTACGCGGCCCGACCTACGCGGCCCGACCTGCGCGGCCCGACCTGCGCGGCCCGACCTGCGCGGCCCGACCTGCGCGGCCCGACCTGAATTTGTAACTGACTGATTTTAAAGAGCATATTATTAAAAATAAAAAACTGCTTGCTAATAAATTATAATGGGATAATATTCCCGTTATGTATTTGTCTGCTCAAGCACGTTGGATAAGTAAAGCGATGGAATGCACCCCGGTCAACAAAAGAAGGTTTTTTGGTGCCGGCGTAAATAACAGATTGCTGCATTGTTGCGCGATGAGTCGCAGAGACGGTTGCTATCAATGCACGCAACGTGGATAGGAATAAAATTGACCGGCGCTTAAATCTTGAGTGAAAAAACTTTGAATACTGGAACCACACATAGGCTGGATGATAATGGTTAGGAAAAACGCAATGCCACGCCCTTTTAATAATCGCTGGAAGCGCTTTCGTCTGGCATCACTTGTCGTGTTATCAAGTGTCTTCGCTGTCAGTTGTGGCGGAGGAGGAGGTGACGGTGATGTTGAAGATAATGGTGGAGGTGTCATTGGCACCGGTCTGCAGTTGGATGGCACAGTGCCAACGAACCGTGCACTGGCTGAATCTACCATTGAAATCAAGGCAAGAAGCGGTGAACGTTCCAGTGCCACTATTGCCAGTAACGGCCGATTTACGGTTGATGGTGTTCAGGGTGAAGGACCCTATTTGCTGAGAGTCAATCTGGGCAATGGCATTTTCTACTATGGCATCAGCCACGCCATTGACGCTGCCAGCGCGACGCAGAATGTGCATGCTTATTCAGATATTGTTATTCGAAACTGGTTCGCGCAAAACAATCTCGATATTGATGCCTCATTTAATATTGTGGGGCCGTTGAGTAATCTACCGACACAATCAGACGTCGCAGCCATCAGCTCTGCGCTCACGGCGTTGGTTGAACCGGCATTGGATGCCTACGGTTTGGGTGAAGTTGATCTTCAAACCGTTGAATTTTCAGCTGACGATACCGGTGTTGATCAATTTCTTGACCAAAATCCCGTCAATTTGAACGACGATACCATTACGATCGTTATTACCGAGCCGGAAACTGGCACGGCTACAACCGTCACTAACAATCTTTCCATCAGTACCGACTTTACAGCTGTTGATAGCGTCGCACCTTCTGCGCCTGTAGCTATCCGTGCGCTGGCTTCAGCATCGAATGAAATCGTTATTGCCTGGGAAACTGCCGGTGACAATGTTGCAGTGGTGAATTTTGAAATTATTCGTGATGGCGTTGCTGTTGCTGAATCACCCTTTCCGGTGTTCATCGATACGGGGTTGCAAAGCGGCATCGTTTATGAATATGCCATTGTCGCCATTGATGCTGACGGTAACCGCTCTGCGGCTTCTGAAGTTGCAGAATCAAGCACACTGGCAGCACCCGATAACGTACCGCCCCCAAGTCCTACTAGTGTAGAGCTACTAGCCGGTACTTCCAGCATTAATGTTTCCTGGACACAAAGTGAAATCGGTGACGTGGCAAGTTTTACCTTGCTTCGTAGTGAAGCGGGTTCCATGCTCGATACATTGGTGCGTGTCACTACCACGGAGTTTGATGATATAGGGCTTAACAGTGGCACGGAATACTGTTACCAGGTGATTGCCAGTGATGCCAGCGAAAATGATTCACCGGCCAGTGATCTGGTCTGCACGTCAACCAGCGGTACATCGCTAAGTACGGCACCGCCAGTGACTGTCATGCCAACTCCGCAGCCGACACCAACGCCTGCACCAACTCCAACCCCAACTCCGGCAGGTGATTTTGAGAACTTATTGGCGGTCGATGTTACTGCAGTGAGCTGTACCGAAGAACTGCGTACCGCTGATGTGGATGGAACCGTGACGATACCTGCTGGTTGTTATTCTATACCCAGTAGCTTGCGCTTGGGTGATGATGATTTTCTGACATTGGAACCGGGTGTTATTTTCAAGTTTGGAGCCAGCACCGATTTTGTAGTTGGAGATGGTGCATCGTTAACTGCAAACGGAACGCTAGCCAATCCGATCGTATTGTCTGGTGAACAGCCGACAGCTGGATTTTGGAGGGGACTTGAGTTTAATTTTTCAAATAACCTCAACAATCAACTTGAAAATGTGGTCATTGAATATGCGGGTGCTGGTTCGAGTGATAGCGATTCTGCGTTGGAAATCAATGCCAACACCTCGTTTGTCTCTCGGGTCTCAGCCAATAGGGTTTTGTTGCGGAATTCACAAAATGATGGCTTCACCATCGATAATGGCGCGATACTGGAACGGTTCGATAGCATAATCTCCACCAGTAACAATCGCTCAGGCCTGATAACTCCCGAGCTTGCCAGCTCCATAGGTGCAACGAGCCAGCTTACCGGCAATACTATTGATGCGATTGCCTTGTCCAATACCGATGTTGATGTGGCATCGACCTTGCCGAATTTAGGTGTGCCCTGGCTGGTTGATCGTCTTGATGTAGATGCGCCGTTGGAAATTGCTGCCGGCAATACCCTGATATTCGAATCTTTGGGTTCTGTTGATGTCAGTGCTTCCGGTTCTTTGCGTGCGGTAGGTACAGCAGCGCAGCCTATCGTGTTTACATCAGGTCAAATGACGCCTGGATTCTGGTCAGGAGTAACCTTTGCTTTTAGCCCGAGCGTCAATAACGTGCTGGATCATATTGTCATCGAATTTGCCGGTAGTGGTTCACCTGCACAAGCAAGCGCGCTCCGCGTATCAGCTAATACTTCCAATCCGACCAGACTTTCTGTTAGTAATGCTGTATTGCGAAATTCTCGCGGATCAGGTTTTGTGTTGCCGGCTGGGCTTATTCTAGAGGGATTTTCCAGCATCACAAGTACTGGTAATGATCAATCCGGGCGGGTTTCCACTGATGTTGTTTCCGGTCTTGGTATGGGGCTTGAGCTACAGGGAAACACACTGGACCAGATAGAACTTTTTGACCGGGATATCAACAGGGCACAGATCTGGCCGGCGCTTAACGTGCCGTACCTGTTTGACCAAGTGGATGTGGATTCTACCTTGACCTTATCACCAGGCTCAGTATTTATTGGTGTCAGCGGTGCTTCTTTTAATGTCAGTCAAGATGGCTCATTGAATGCGGTAGGTACGGCCATAGCGCCAATTACTTTTTCAGGATCCCAGTCAACACCGGGTTTCTGGGATGGTATCGCGTTTGCATTTTCCGATAGCACTCAGAATGTGCTGGAGCACGTTACGATCAGCGATGCCGGAGGTGGCGGTGCGCCAAACTCTAGAGGCGCCATTGCTCTGAACTGTAATGTCTCATTCTCCTCGCGGCTCAGTTTATCGAATATGACAGTCAGCAACGGCATCAGTTGGGGTTTGTTCAGCGCAGCAACGGGTTGTATCATCGATGTGGGGCCTAATGTCAATCTGGTCGATAACGCTTTGGGTGATTTCAACCTGCAGTAATCTATTTTGAAGGTGCCTGTATTTGGTTAGGTGCCGGAATCTCACGAGGAAAGGGCCGGGCAGGTATTGTCCGACCCTTTTTATGTGCGGGGTAAAATGTGCGGGGAAAACTGCCAATCCTCGATTTATTCCACAGTGGTTACCAACGCTCTATTGTGCAGGTGTTTATGTCTATATAATTGAAATCAGGGTGGTCAACAGGCATTCGGATCGGTCACATCGAGCAACACCGGGATCAATGCGGAAACATTTCGCAAGCTTTGCGACTTGGCCTTTCTTTATATTTAATGTGAGTGGCGGGCATGATGTTAACTTCGGTTCTTAAAACCAAAATGGCTGTTCATTGGGGCATTACATTCAGGGTTTCAGTTGTATCGGGCAATGTCAAAGCGATAACCCGCTTGAAGGTAGCACCGGTACTAGCCGGTTTCGTTA
>CALLOA010000188.1 GCA_938005265.1 uncultured Granulosicoccaceae bacterium | reverse complement strand
CACCAGGGCGGAAGCAGCTGTCAGAAATGAGCGGCGGGAATTAAGTCTGTTTGTCATCTGGAATCTCCTGTATACCAGTGCTGTTTTCCTGGATCATAGTACGCTGCAGTCGAGACAGCAAAAAGCGGCCATTGGTTCCTTACCTGTCTGTTACATCACGCTGGCATCCAGCTTTTGCCCATACGCTACAACATAACCGTTCATAACGGCCAAAAAAAAGGCAGCCTTATAAAGGCTGCCGATTTAGTTGTTTTGCAGAATCACAGGATTCCACGTAACAGGTGGTTAACTACTGGCGACTGAAGGCTCACTACCCATACCTTGAGGCGTGGCGTCATCACCAAATGCCTGCACCAGGGCAGGTACCGGTTTTTTCATATAACCGGGTAGATCAACGTCCAGGCTAGACAGAATAGATGACGTCACAGCGACGAGGTCGCATGGTGAATTCATATTTGATAAACCCGAGAGGTCAGAATGGCCGTTGAAAACAAAGCAACATCCGTCAGCTGTATGCTGCGCCGTTGACCCTGCCAAATCCTGAATTGGCTCTTTGTACAAGCCGGCTTCCTCGAACGTGAAGTGTTTGTTTCCGATAGTCAGCTCATTTGTCTCAAGGTTGTACTGATGTACATGGAAAGCACATTGGCCATTGTTACTGGGCGTGCATTCAACATACTGACCGGCAATATCTGTGTTATTGCACTGTTCTTCGAAACGCTGCAGCATCTCATCATTTTTGAAAGCCACAACATATTCCGGTTCCATGCCAGGCTTCTTCTCGTAATCGCCTTTCTCGAAGCCATAGGCTTGCATAAAGCGATCAAAATCTTTTACCACCAGCTGTGATTCGATAATCTCGTGTTCAATAGCCGCTTGTCCCATACTGGCCACAACCAGAACCGAATATTCGGGGTTTTTCGTAATGAATTTATCAAGCTGTCCAATCATATAGTCAGCTTCCATCATGGCATTATCGATTTCGTCTCCATAGGCTTCACGCCATTCCTGTGGCATTTTATTGTCTTCGTAGTCGTCTACAAATTTCGCGGCCCAGTACCTGTGCATGTTAGCTGCTACGTGATTGGCAAAAATTGTAGAGAAATCAGGCTTGGAAGTGCTTACCTGCTTCAATGCAACATCAAACGTCATTAATGCCTGAATGTTGCGGCGCCTTACAATGCGCACACTGTTGCGTCGTTCACTCACCAGCTGTTTCACAATTTTCGTCATCGTTGACAGGGTAATCCCCAAGCGAGGCAGATTAAAAACGAAATGACCTACTTCTTTTAAACCAAAGCCACCTGAACGCACATTCCGGCCTGAGTTTTGAACCGCCATTGTATTAAGCTTCTGAAATGATGACAGGTGCTCGGGATATGCCTCATCAGTCGGGGCGAATGGGTCAGGTAGGTAAAAATCAACATTATTGCGGTCTTTGGGGACCGGGAATGAGCCCAGAGATGCGCCAACCCCAACAGATTTGCCAGCATTCCTTATCAGTTCCCAGACGGGAGGGTACTGATCGTCGGCATCTTCATTGACCTGGTTATATTCCATGTACCCATGCTGAGTGTCAGGAACTGCCCGGTGAAATGTCTGCCAGCTTATTTTCGGGTGCAGGGTGGTTTCATCCGGCGTTTCTGCCACGAACCTTGCAGATTTGCGCAGAACTTTCGCCCAGTTTGAGTTTGGGTTGTCTGATACATAGCTATCGATAACCCGGTCTGGTACTTCATTAACTTCCAGGACGATTATTTTTTTGTTCATTAGGTTCTCGCTACAAATCTTGGATTTCCCTTCAAATGATGGAAATCAATTCTTAAAGTTATCACGACTATCCCTGCCGTTTTCGGCCAGACTGCACTAAAAAAGGCGGAATATATTGAACGGTGTTCGATTTTTATTACTTAATCAGCTGTTCGTGCAAAGCGTCAGCTGTTCCGGCAATGCGCTAAACAAACGCTATTGAACGCAAGTACCCGGAAAATTCTAAATCAGTGGCCAGGCGACTTAAATCAGTGGCCTGCCGACTTATCAACCAGGCCCCGTCCGACACTCCTAAAGAGCGACCAGGCAACCGACAGAGCCTGCCTGTACAATCAGGGCCTGAATCACGCTGATGAGTGCTGGAAATATAGCAAACCGCTGCACCGACTTCGTCAGACCCGTCAGATTCTAAAAGTTCGAAGCTAACGGAATCTGCAAACATTTGTGTATTTCGGTCGGCAGTTCCCAGGTACCTATCAATCTGCCAACCTGCGGCCAACTGCCATATGGCCACAGCAAGATGCTCGACTGGCCAGCATTATATGCCAGATCACAATTCGCCTTGGGCTGGATAACGGGGGAGACCTGCCAAACAGGGCAAACTGTAGTCAAGTTGCACTACAATTGCCTGATCGTCATGTCTGGTCGTAGTGAAGCAGTGTTGTTGCGAGTGTTGCTGCGAATTACCAGGGTGATTGAGCTGGAAATTTAGCCGGCAACTCCTTCAACAATAAGAAAGTCTGACCGCTCAACCTTCTGCACATCTTCTATTCTGCTTTGGTGGAATTTGCCCCTTTCAACGTCATTCAAACCGCACCGTTGAAACATTGAGATCAGTTGGACTTCATCGTAATTCCACTTGTGAGTATGCCCCATGGAGCCCAGCCAGATTCTGCGAGTACAGATATCGTCAAAGTACATTTTGACATGGGCAACAATTTTCTCATCGGAGCGCTGTTCGGCAGGCTTGGCTTTCTCTTGTTGAACCAGTTCCAGATAGGTGTTCCAGATTTCTTCGCAATCAGGTACGCAAACTCTAAGTACCCCGCCAGGTTTGAGCACACGCGCGCACTCACGTGTCAGGTGCTCGGCTTTTTCATATTCAAAATGTTCCCACAATTCACCTGCATAGATGGCATCTATGCTGTTTGATTCGTAGGGAAGATCTTTGCTGAGGTCCAGAATATCAATATGCGGTCCGAATTCTGTTTCACCAATCAAACCGGCTTTTTGTAGCAAAGAATCCAGCCATGGCAGTTTGCTGGCAAGCTTGGCCCGGTTGCTGCCATCAACATTTGTCCAATCTTCTGGTTGTACCGGGCCGCAACCCAAATTGAGCTTTTTCACTTCTGACAATTTATCCATAGTGTGCAAGGCTTGTATTGAGTCAGCACACCTTACAAGTTAATGTTAAGTATTCTACGAAACTGAAATTAGCAGGAAGATTCAAGCACCAGAATATTTCATCTTGCAGGCTTGGTTACCCGTTTGTTTTTCCAACGTTTAAACTGCCAATATTACCCATTTTTCTACAAAACCAAGGCGCGATCGCAGGCCGTATCGTGGCAATTTCTGCAGCTCAAATCTAGCGACTAATTCCTGTTTAGGGGCATAGTATTTTGATGTTGGCAACAGATTTGGTGCTTGTTACCGGAATTCAGCGTTATTCGCCGGATTGCAGGCATTGATGACCTTTATCCTGTTGGTGTTGCTAAATTCCCTGAAATATTGGGTTTTTCAATTTTTTGGCAAAAAGTACTTTGAATTTGAGCTCGCTTACCAGTGGCATCGGGTAATCTACAATAAAACCCGAATCGATAGCAATTGACAGACTGATACATCTCCTTCGAATAGGCCATCATTTGCATTTTTTTATATCGGCTGGTGCCCTTGTACCTCTTGGTAGCTGCCCAAGGTCGTGTTTTCAACATAAGTTGTTGGTAACGACAATGAGAACCAGACTCTGTAATGGTGCCGCCTGGATGGCAGGATTTTGACTGGGTATCTGATGCCATACATATTTCCGTTAAATAAAAGGCAATATCCATGAAAATACTGGTTAGAAATCTAGACCGCTCTACAACAGAGGAAGAGCTGACTATTCTATTTAGTGAATTTGGCGCTGTACAATCATGCAGCCTGGTGATGGACAAGGCCACCGGTGTATCAAAAGGATTTGGCTTTCTGGAGATGCCGAAACCGGGAGAGGCAAAGGCTGCCATTAAGAATCTGAACCAGAAGACTGTTGGCAAGAATGCGATACGTGTGAAAAAGGCCGATCAAAAGCAAAATAATGAGCAGAGATAGCTTTGCTGTCAGTAGTCACGGTTGAGTTTGACCCGCCCCCGTAGTGATTTGGTGTTGGACTTTCTGGTTTTGGTGTCCATTCTTCTCTTTACAGAATTTCTGCTGGGTTTGGTGGCTACGCGTTTTTTATGCTCAAAAGTGGCATCGAGTATTATTTGCTTAAGTCGCTCATACGCATCCTTTTTGTTCTTTGCCCGGCTACGAAAGCTCTGGGCCTTGATAATGATGATGCCACCTTCGGTTATTCTCTGATCATCCCAGGCGAGTAGCTTTTCCTTGTAGTGTTGCGGCAATGAAGACGCTACTATGTCAAAGCGTAGATGAACGGCTGTCGATACCTTGTTGACATGTTGCCCACCAGAGCCACTTGCGCGAATAGACTGAATTTCCAATTCTTTCTTTTCGATAGAGATTGAACCCTTTATATGAATCATGCCGTATAGGTCTTCGTTTGGTAGAGTATTT
>CALLOA010000187.1 GCA_938005265.1 uncultured Granulosicoccaceae bacterium | reverse complement strand
CGCCGGGCGAACAGGCATCTTGTCGATATGTCTGAGCATGGCAACGAAAGCGCTCAGGCGTTGCTTGCGGTAGGCTTCAATATCAATATTCTCATAGTCAAGAAAGCCCTCGCCGGTACTCAGGCCGATACGATTTTCTTTCATATTCTTTTCTATAACCGGTGGCGATGCATGACGCGAATCACCCGTCGCATCCACCATGTAGCGGCTAGCATGATAGAGAATGTCACCGCCGCCCCAGTCAATAAACTCCAGCAAACCCAGCACGGCAAAGCGAAAACCGAAACCATAGCGGGTGGCTTTATCAATATCCTCAACCGATGCAACACCTTCCTCTGCCATACGAGCGGCCTCATTCATGGCAAGTGCCTGAATACGCGGCACGATGTAGCCCGGGCTGGCAGAACAAACCACAGGCACCTTGCCCATGGATTCCAGCAGTTGCTTGAGTTGCTGAACGATCGCGTCTTCGGTGTGGTCACCCGGTGAGAGTTCTACCAGAGGCACCAAAAAGGCCGGATTCAACCAGTGAGCATTGAGGAACCGGCCCGGATTGTTGACCAATGGCTGCAGGTCATTCGATAGTATGGTTGAGGTGGTCGAGGCAACAACTGCATTGTCAGCGGCATGTAGAGAGACGAATTCCAATGCTGCCTTTTTCGCAGGCAATGTTTCTGGCACAGCTTCGAATACGTAGTCGGCTTGGGCCAAAGCATCTGCCGCTTGTGCCTCAGCGACTACCTGCACTCTGGACAATATAGTCTTAATCTGCTCGACAGTGACAGGCTCATGGTCACGCCCTTCGGTTGCAGTAGCTTCTTTGTCAGCATTCTCAGCGGGCAATGACAAAGGAAAACCAATTTCAGCCAGCATACGCAAGGTACCTTCAAGTTCTGCAAACACATCCTTATGCAGTGTTTCAAATGTACCAGGTTGACGCGGTTTAATATCAAGCAGGTAGACTGGCATACCGGCAAGTGCGAAGGTCACCGCAATACCCCGCCCCATGCGGCCTGCACCAATTGACGCGATGACGGGTGTATTCATCAGAACCCCGTTTCTAAAAGATGTGCCAACTGTTCCTGGCTCAGATCAGCCAGCCCGAGAGATTCCATCGTGCGCCCCTGTTGCCTGAAATCAATTTCACATATAGCCGATCCCAAAGAGAGCAAAGCGGTAGCAACTGGCGTTGCAACACCTGACCATTCAGCGATCGATACCAACAGGGCCAGGCCCAACTCTACATCCTCACGCATATAGCGGTGTTCGGTCAGTACCAGTGGTTCACGCCAGTCGCCGGAATCCACCAGTTTCTCATGTGCAAGATTGCCGTACATCCACTCCTCTCGCTGCGGATCGTAGTGGTCAGCAAGTGGAAAATGGGGGCCGGAATACCCTAACGCTTCGCGAACAGCAACACGTTCCGCATCGAGTTGATCCGTAACACAGCGAATTGCCGGTTGTGTTCCTTCATTGTGTATATCCCAATGACGGCCATCTTCAGCAAAATGTTGAATGGCACCGGCATTCATCAGAATCAACGGCGGATGAATAATCGGTCCGGCATTCATCAAGGCACCAGACAAACCATTACCGGCATCTTCAACAGACGGAAATGCCTTGCGGATTGTATCCAGCGCCTGTGATTTTCGTGACTGGGGAAAAACACCGGTCGGCAAACGTGTGGCGCGTGTTGTAATGGCAATAGCCTGTTCACCGTGCTTGCGCGTCAAGTAAGGCAAGGTGCCAGCTTCAGCGAAAGTCACCTTGGCCTTATTGCCCGAGTCGTTGACTATTTTAGCCATCAGGTAACTGCCGAGCGTGCCGGGAGGCAGAAAAACAACCTGTCCATCTGACAAATGAGGGGCCAGCTGTGCCGCAATATCTGCCTGGGCATTGGCCGGTGCCGGACAAACTATCAGTTCGGCACCCTCAATAGCTATTGCTATGTCATGCTCGATCCGGTGCAAGCGAACGACTCGCTCGCCTTGAAAATCCTTCAACGTAATCTCATTGTCGGTCGCACGCATCGTCTGGACATCATCCGGATTGCGCCGCCACAGGCGCACGTCATGCTGCTGCTCGACCATATCTACGGCTGCGGCGAGCGAGCCGTTACCGCCACCCAGTACTGCTATTTTCATTTTATTTATCCGTAAAAAAGTCGAGACGAGTTCACTCGCCGTGTTTGACTAATTGGCTACCACGTTACCACCCTTCACTCTTGCAACAACACTATCGGCTGCAATGGCCCCCAGACCAACAGCAGTCAATAAGCCGTTACCTGAAAGATAGCCGGCTACACTAGAACCAGACACGCCAACGGCAGCCCCACCTGCTGCATACAAACCCTCAATGCGCTGGTTCTTCTTGTTCAAAACTTCAGCCGCCGTATTGATCTTTAAGCCACCCTGGGTATGAAAGACTGCTGCGCTAACCTTGACACTGTAGTACGGTGGCTTGAGCCGTTTTTCCACTGAAAAATACCTGCCAAATTCATCCAAAGGCTGAGGATCCTTGTTACCTTCGGCGATTTTATCTATTGCTTTTAACGTTTTCACAAGTGCGGCTTCCGGCAGTTCATTTATTGTTGCCAGTTCTTCGACCGTACTTGCTGTTTTTATCGCGCCAGCCTTGAAAGCCGTCTGGTAGTCGGGAAACCCTAAGCCGAGTTGATGCAGTCGCTCATCATAAATATTCCAGGCAACATTCCCCGGTTGTGTCTGCACATGTTCGGCTTGCTCGGAGTAGCCTGCGTGTTCGTTGGAAAAGCGCACCCCCCGGGCATTGACCTGAATGCCGCCTTCCATCATCAATGCCCAGGTAATCAATATGTTGTGCCGGGCTGCGACTGAACCATGCCCCTGGTAGGCTCCGAGGTGGCAGCTACTTGCACCCAGCGCATCACCCCAGAGTAGCGCATCGCCAGTATTGCCATCGTGCCCGTAATAAAGGGCTGCCGCCATCTGCGGAATGTATTTCTCGACTAATTGACGGTTCGCACCATAACCGTTGCAGGCAAGAATGACATTATCGGCCCTCACGTATTCAACTGACCCGTCCAGTCTTTCCACAGCAACACCGGCAACACATTTGTCGCCCTCCTGTGAAGTGGCAGCTTCGGTCAACAAGGCAACAACACGAGTACCCGGGACAACACTGACACCTGCTGACTCTGAAGACGCCAGCAGTTGCTGTTGCAAAGCCTCACCGGTTTTACCAGGCAATGCATGCATGCGATGGAAACTGTGACCGGGGTAGAGGAATTCTTCCAGCACCTGCCAACGAAATCCATGCCGTTGTTCAAGCCAGTCCAGCGTCTCGCGAACGGCAGCGACCACCCTATCTACCAGTGCCGGGTCTGCTTCATTGTTCGCTTTGCGTTGAATATCGTCATGAAATTTACTGGCGCTGTCGTTGATTCCTAACGCCTTTTGCACACGAGTGCCAGCCGCCGGGATGAAACCGGATGACATGCTGGTTGAGCCGCGCGCTCTGGTATCACGTTCAAATACCAGCGTTTCAATACCCTGTTCGGCAAGTTTTAATGAAGCAACCAGACCACAGGCTCCCGCACCAACAACGACGCACTGCGTCGAGATATCAACAGTGATGTCACCGATATCAATTATTTCAGCCATGATAAGGGTCATCCATATAATCGGCTTCCCAGTATACAGACCCGCCAGCATTTGCCGGGACTTCTGATACCCCGGAATGTCGGCATCAGGCTGGACATGACCTGCCGGTATAGTAAACAATAACTGATCGAATTTGAGTAAGCGCCTGCTATGAGCAAAGAACAATCACCTACCGCCAACGCAGGCAGATTACCGGCAGAACCCGCCCACAGCAATTATGACGTTGTGATTATCGGCGGTGCCATGTACGGTTCATCAGTGGCCTGGTGGACCATTACCAACCCGGATTTCAATGGCCGCGTTCTGGTGGTGGAGCGTGACCCGACTTATGAAGCCTGCTCAACGGTGCATACCAATAGTTGTATCCGGCAGCAGTTTTCCAATGAGTTGAATATTCGTATCTCCCAGTTCGGTGCAGAATTCATTAAAAATTTTCGCGAATTTATGGGTAATGACCCACGCGTGCCCGAAATTATTCTGCAAAGTTACGGCTACATGTACATGGCGAATACTGAAGAGTTTGCCGCGACACTAAAAGACGCGCAGAAAATACAACAGCAATTAGGTGCTGGAACAAAATTTCTCAGCCGTGATGAAATCGCCGAACAATATCCCTTCTACCACCTTGATGACATTATCGGTGCCAATCACAATCTGATAAACGAAGGCTATTTTGATGGCGCTACGATTTTCGACTGGTGGAAACGCATGGCACGTGAAAAAGGTGTCGAATTTATTCACAACGAAGCCATCGCCATGGACGTTAATGCCGGGCAGGTCGATTCAGTAAAACTCAAGAGCGGCACCTCCGTTTCCTGCGGCAAAGTGGTTAATGCATCCGGCCCTCGTGCGGTACTGACCTCGCGCATGGCGGGCATTGAAGTTCCGGTTGAACCGCGTAAGCGTTACACGTTTATCTTCGATGCCGCTGAACCACTGGATCGTGACTTGCCTTTGACCATCGATCCGGTTGGCGTCCATATGCGAACCGATGGTGCGTACTACCTTGCCGGTTGCCCGCCAGATGTGGACCCCGCAGTGGACTACGATGACTATGTCGAGGAGCACAATATCTGGGAAGAGAAAGTGTGGCCGGTCATAGCCAATCGTATTCCGCAGTTCGAAGCAATCAAGCTGGTCAATTCCTGGGCCGGGCACTATGCGTTTAACACGCTGGACCAGAATGCCATCGTCGGCCCACACCCTGAAATTACCAACTTTGTTTTTGTTAACGGATTTTCCGGGCATGGGTTCCAGCAGTCTCCAGCGATTGGCCGCGCGGTCTCCGAACACCTGACCTATGGTGAATTTCGCACGCTCGATATGACGCCATTGGGGTTTGAGCGTGTAGTGACCAACACACCCTATCTGGAATCCGCCATTATCTGATAGTGATTAAAAAGCTCTGCCGGGGTTGGTAGCACTCTGCTCCAACCATCGGGCAATAGATGACCCGCTTGAAAAAAGGCGTCCAGCCTGTCATTACTTGCGTATATTCATACGTAACCATCCGTTCTTTTGCGATTATTTCACCTGTCCACTGCACAGCCCCGAAAGCACAACATGCGCCCCACACATCTACAAACCATACTTGAGAGCGAATTCAACAACGCAGCCCATGGGCATCACACGCCGGTTATGATCTGGGGGCCACCGGGTGTCGGCAAGTCTCAGCTGGTAGCGCAGGTGGCGGAAAAACATTCTGTCGAGTTGATTGATATCCGCTTATCACAACTTGAACCCAGTGATCTTCGCGGCATACCTTTTCGCTCTGACAATCTGGTGGAATGGGCGGTGCCTCGTATGCTGCCTGACATTGAACGCCATGGTGTTGCAGGCATATTGTTTCTTGATGAAATAACATCAGCGACACCAGCAGTCTCGGCAGCTGCTTACCAATTAATACTTGATCGCCGCCTGGGTGAATACCAGGTTCCTGATGGTTGGGTCATTTTCGCGGCCGGCAATCGTCAGGGAGACAGAGGAGTTACCTACTCCATGCCCTCACCCCTTGCCAACCGTTTCACCCATTTCAGTTTCGATGTGAATGTGGATGACTGGGTGCTCTGGGCACATCAACACGCGATCGACGAACGCGTCATCGCCTTTTTACGCTTTCGCCCTGAACTGCTGTTCGATTTTGATCCCTCACTCGACCCGGTCGCCTTTCCAACACCTCGTTCCTGGGTTTTCGCCCACCATGCTTTACAAAAATTTGATACAACAAGCCCCATATTGAGCAATGCATTACAAGCCTGTGTCGGCGACGCTGCAGGTATCGAGCTGAAGGCTTTTATAGACAACCTTGATAACCTGCCGGACATTGCAGCCATACTGGCCGGCGAAAACGTTGCCGTACCCGATTCGATTGAT
>CALLOA010000186.1 GCA_938005265.1 uncultured Granulosicoccaceae bacterium | reverse complement strand
TCCCGTCTGCGATGGATACGCATCCAGAAACTCTTGCACACCGGTATCAGCACTCCTGATCGACGAGGCATAGCTGCGCATGGCGTTACCATCAGCTGCATATTCGGAAAACAGCCCAACCGGCCAGGCGCCATTTTCAATCACCCTGATCTGGTCAATGTAGAGTTCAGGAATAACACCTGCCGCTGTTTCAGGGTTATCAAGCAAGTTACCTTCAACAATGCGTTCAACGCTCACCAGTGTTCTTTTGGATGCATGTGCCATCAACATCAGCTCACGACGAATGCCTATCCAGACATTGCCGTGACGGTCAGCCATGGGCGCATGCAGCAAGGCAACGTCCGGCTGTATGGCCGGCACCAGCAACAGCGGGTCTTCATCCTCGTTAAAGGGGTTCTGGATGGTGCGCCAGTCATGCCGATACTTCACCAGGTCAGAACCCAGTATCCCGCGCAATGGCATAAACGGGACATGTTTCTCGGCCGCCTGCAAGCCTGCATGTATGACCGGGCAGGTGGAATCACGAATTTCTATACGCCCTTGCTGGACCGCGCGTGTGAAATTCAGAGCCTGGCCGTATTCACCCAGAGTGACAGCCGCTGACTCAACCGTCTCTACACTGCCACTGGCCACCAGAAAATCTCCCTGTAAGCCAAGCTGCGGCACACCGATCAGATGCAAGCCTTTCACCCGACGACGGACCAGCGCAAAAATAACCGACATGGCACAACCGGAATAGTCAGGGGCCAGCGCCAGAGAGCAACCGTCAGGTATCAGGCCAGCTAAATCGGCAGCCGCTTGCCACTCAGTCGGAGCGAGCCCGGAATCATCGTTATTCGTCGTGTTGGCGGTGTTTGTAGCCATTTTTCACCTGTAGGCGGCAACGCGATTTAAAACACAGTTTGTTAACATGTTCAGCTAAGGGTACATTACGCTCGGCAGGCTAACAATCCGGAGTTTGATTTTGAACGAGTTAACACAAGCAGCAAAGCAATTGTGGCAGTCAAGGCAGGACGGCTTACTCGCGCACAACGCAGCAAAGCCTGAATCCATACAAGCAGCCTATGCCGCACAGCAAGCCGCCATTGAACTTAGCGGTGAAAAATTTGTTGGTTATAAAGTGGGGGCCACGAGTGTAGAAATTCAGACCATGCTGGGTCTGCAAGAAGCTTTTTATGGGCCGGTGTTTGAAAGCGACTATCACGGTAATAACGCAAAAATAGCAGTACACGAGCAGCATGGCCCCAAGGTTGAACCCGAATTTGTCATCTGTCTGGGCAAAGACCTGAAGCCTGCGAGTGGCCAAACCTTGACCAATGAAGATGTTGAAGCATGTATTGACTGGGTTGCACCGGCATTCGAGATTATCGGCACACGTTGGGCAGATTTTGGGGATTACCGGGGCAATTGTGTGATTGCGGATTTTGGCAGCAATCTCGCCCTGGCGGTAGGCGAGCGTTTCCACAACTGGCGTGAGCTTGATTTAACCTGTTCACCGGTAACACTATCGATTAATGGTGAAACGGCTGCGAGTGGCCATAGCGGATTGTCGATCGCAGGCTCGCCCATCAGTATTGTCAGCTGGCTGGCAAATCATGAAGGCATCCGTGATCAAGGCCTGAAGAAAGGCGAGGTCATCAGTTGCGGAACCTGTACTGACGTAAAGCCTGTCAAAGCCGGAGATCACCTCAGTGCTGATTACGGCGTTCTCGGGGTTCTGGAGACAACTATTGTTGCAGCCTGATGCGTACGCTGATTTCACCTGCATGCTGCCGCTCAAATCTTAACTGACAAACTTACGGACAACTGCAGAATGAACGACACACGCCAACACAAAGCTTTGCTTTTTGATGTTTTTGGCACTGTGGTTGACTGGAAAGGCTCGATCACACGCGAGCTTACCGCCTATGCGCAAAACCACAGCCTGGCTGAAGTGGAGTGGGAACAGTTCGCCATTGATTGGCGAGCCTTGTACCAACCCGCTATGGAAAAAATACGCTCAGGTGATCGCGGCTATGTGCGGCTTGATACCCTGCACCGCGAAAACCTGTTGGAGCTGCTGCCAAAGCATGGCCTGACAACCCTCTCTGATGAGCAGATCGATCATATCAACCACGTCTGGCACCGATTACAACCCTGGCCGGATTGTTTGCCCGGCATGTACCGTCTGCGCAGGCAATTCACACTTTGCAGTTTGTCGAATGGCAATATTGCTTTAATGGTTAACATGGCTCGCCACAGTGCGATACCTTGGGATGCGATACTCGGGTCTGAACCGACGCGTGGCTATAAACCACAGCCACAGGTCTATTTAAAAAGTGCCGAGATGCTGGGGCTGACACCTCAACAGTGCATCATGGTAGCGGCACATAATGATGACTTGCGGGCTGCTGCAAAGCTTGGATTTGCGACAGCCTATATCAACCGGCCCTATGAGTATGGTGCAGCGCAGTCTGTGGATTTCGAGGCCGATGAAAGCTGGGACTTTATCAGCGATTCAATGACCGGCATTGCGGACCTGCTTGGTTGCTAGTTGTTACTGGTATTACTCTTTGATTGCGACTGAGATGCAGGGTCTGTCGTGGAATCCGCTTCAGTAGGAGATTCTGTTAAAGGTTCTGTCGGAAGTTCTGCCGGGGATTCTTTCGGGGGCTGTGGTTCAGGAGCCACAAAGATGCCATCAAGATTCCACTTCGGCCCGATAATAAAACAACCGGCCTCACCTGAATCGACACGCCCGGGGCACTGTACTTCATCGGCACGGTCAT
>CALLOA010000185.1 GCA_938005265.1 uncultured Granulosicoccaceae bacterium | reverse complement strand
AAGCGCAACGATTGGCCGAAGAGCAACGACTCGCCGAAGAGCAACGACTGGCTGAAGAGCAACGATTGGCTGAAGAGCAACGATTGGCTGAAGAGCAACGATTGGCCGAAGAGCAACGATTGGCCGAAGAGCAACGATTGGCCGAAGAGCAACGACTCGCCGAAGAGCAACGACTCGCCGAAGAGCAACGACTGGCTGAAGAGCAACGACTGGCTGAAGAGCAACGACTGGCTGAAGAGCAACGACTGGCTGAAGAGCAACGACTGGCTGAAGAGCAACGACTTGCCCAAGCAGCAGCTGAGCAAGAGCGCCAGGCGCAAATACTGCGGGAAAGGCAGAGAATTGCCGACGAGAGAGCGGCACAGATTGCTGCCGATCGTACCAGGGTGGAAACTGCAGCACTTTTGGCAGACCAGCGGCGGCGGGCTGATGCACAGCAGAGGGTCGAAACCGCTGAGCGACTGGCTGCTGAACGTCGCGCTGAAGAAGCCAGAACACTTGCGCAACGCAGTCGTGAAAGAATTCGTGATAGTGCTGCAACTCGTGCAACTGCTGCGGCACAACAACAGGCGGCTGAACTACCTACTCAACCATCCCGGCCTGTTGCGCCCTCGGTAAATGCGATTAGCGGAAGTAACGTTATCGTTGATAGTGCAGGAAGTGGCGCCTTGAATTCGGGCGAGGATACAGGCAGCAACGAAGCTGAGACTATTGCCCGTGTACAACCTATCTCCGATGCCGATATTGCTACCGTATACCGGCAATTTCAGGCTCTTGAGCGAGCAATAGAAGCTGAAGACATGAGCAGCATTGTTGCGTTGACTGAGCGTTCGAGTACCAAGATTGGCTTGTTTATCCAGCTTTTTCAAAATTTTGACGAATTGGATGTAAGAATTGAAGACGTTTCTTCGCAACCTGCCAGCAACACGATAGTAGGTAATTTACATGTCCGTAGCGTTACCCGTGACGGGGTTCGTCGCTCTCCCCCGGATACCTATCAGCGTACTGAAATATCAGCCCGCCGTGAAAACTCTGGTGGTTGGGGGCGAATAGTCTGGTAGCCTGAACGCGTCTGCAGCCCGGGTTTTAAGCATTCCTATCTGAATTGAAACCACTGTTTTTCCGGACTGTGGCGCGTAACCATCTGTTTAACCACAAAATATCACTGGCATCGGCGAAATACCGAAAGTATAGTCAGAGGGTGGTACATTAAACATCTAACCCTGATCTGGTGATGTGTGGTCCCTTAATCGTTAGCTGTCCCGCACACCATCTGGCCAGAAAACCGGTAGATTCGCATGCTGAAATACTTCCCACTCGATTCAACGTTAAAAACCGTTATTGCCCAGAACCCATCCGTAGGTCGTTTTCACCATTTCAGGTTTTTTCTGGCTGCATCCATCACCCTGTTTGCTGTCTGCTTGTTTGCTACGCAAGATGCCCGCGCACAGGCTGCAGATCTGGAGCCTCCTACGATAGCTCTGGAAGAAATAGAAAAGGGCATTGCCGGTGAGATGCAAACCTTCACTGCCACTATTACGGATAATCAGCAGCTGGTTTCGGTCGTTCTGTTTCACCGACTGGCCGGGGATGAGAATTACCGATCCACTGAAATGTTGCCTATTGCCGATAGCGATATACATTCAGCTTCGGTGGCGATCACTACCGATGATCCTCGTGATATTGAATATTATATTCAGGCCGAAGATTTTGGTGGTAACAAGGCGCTCAAAGGTTTTGCGTTTGATCCACTGGTCAGAATGATTTCGCCAGATGTGGTTGCGATCGCGACGGTCGCTGCTGGGCCAACACCGGCAAGTAGAAATCGTAAATTTCTCTGGGGTGCAATCGGGCTGATTGCTGTTGTTGTTCTGGCCACGCAGGCTGGTGGCAGCGACTCCGGCGGTAGCGCTCCGCCCGCGACAGAAGTGCCAATCGATATTGAAGTTAATCCGGTAGGTGGTCTGGGTTTTTCATTTTGACCGTGTCCGCCAGCCAATCTGCCAGCCAGTCCACTGGCAATGCAGCTGGCGCGCGATTACATTTTCTGTTTCTTAATCTCGGGCACTTTCTCGATCACCTGTTCATGCTGATCTTTTCAAGTGTCGCAGCCCTTGTTCTGGTTCATGAATGGAATCTGACCTACAGTGAACTAATCCCTTACGCCACCCCCGGATTTATTGCCTTTGCAGCATTCACTATACCTGCTGGCTGGTTGGCTGATCGCTACGGTCGCGAAAATCTCATCGGCGTTTTTTTTGTAGGCATCGGCCTGGCCTCTGTTGCCACGTCACTGGCGGTAAGTCCGATACAAATTGCCACCGGTCTTTTTGCGATTGGTGTCTTCGCAGCCATATACCACCCTGTGGGCATTGCGCTGGTGCTCGAAGGCCAAAGCAAAACAGGGATGAGGGTGGCCAGCAATGGCGTCTGGGGTAATCTCGGTGTTGCAAGCTCAGCTCTTTTAACCGGAACCTTGATCGATTTTGCTGGATGGCGCATGGCGTTTGTTATTCCCGGCCTGTTATCAGTCTTACTGGGCATTGTTTATATTGTCCGGGTACGTCATCACTCTCCCGGTCAACTCAATGGGTTGCAGTCCCATGGCATAGACCAAGTCACACAAGATAAAAGCTCTACTCATACCAATGAGGGGCGTACTCTTTTTGTGCGCGTTCTACTGGTGGTGCTGCTGACTACTGCATGTGGTGGAATTGTTTTTCAAAGTACAACGTTTGCCTTGCCCAAGGTTTTACTTGAGAAAAGTGGTGATCTCGCAGCATCTGCCACTTTGCTAGGCTGGCTTGCCTTTGGTATTTTTGCCATCGGGTCCATGGGGCAGCTCGGCGTGGGCTACTTGCTGGATCGTGGTTCACCCAGACCCGTTTTTATTGGGGTAGCCATTTTACAAGTGATCTTCTTTTCGTTAACAATCAAAGCGACAGGAGTATGGGTACTGGTATTTGCAGTGGGATTTATGCTTGCTGCGTTTGGCCAGATTCCTATTAATGATGTACTGGTTGGGCGTGTAGTAGGGCGTGCTTATCGCAGTCGTGTCCTGGCTATCCGTTACACTGTAACATTATCAACGATGGCGCTCTCGGTACCGCTTATAGCCTTTATCAATGCGCGCGGTGGCATATCAGCTCTGTTTGTTGTTCTGGCGATTGTTGCTGCAATGATTACCGTTTGCACCTTCATGCTACCAAAAAATCTGGCAGCCCCGGGCTAGCGGCGTAGTTTCGATTCCTGCCTAAGTTCGATTGTTATTTTCCGATAATACGGGCTGTCGCCAGCAAGCCTGCTACTGCCATAGCATCTGTGATTTCGCCGTCCAGTGCCATACGCAATGCTTCGGAAAAAGGTAGTTTGCGAATGACAAGCTGTTCGCAATCCTCCGGAGCTGCCTCTCCAAACTGCAGATCTCTAGCGAGATAGATAACAGCTTTTTCATCGGAGACCGAGTTGGACAAGTGCAGGTCGAGGATCTTTTCCCAGCGTTCAGCGGTTATGCCGGTTTCCTCCTGTAGTTCGCGTTGTGCCGACGCCAGTGTGCTTGCCGTGGCTTCACCACCACCTTCCGGTATCTCCCAGCTGTAGCTCTTAAGGGGAAAGCGATACTGACCGACCAGCCAGGTGTTCAGGTCATTATCAAGTGGAACAATGCCAATTGCGGTATTTTTAAAGTGCACTGTTCCGTAAATGCCAGGGTTTCCAGCAACATCTGTAACGTCATGATGGGTGACTTTTATCCAAGGGTTTTCATAGCGGGTATCAGCGCTTAAGGTCGTCCAGGGATTCCTGGTCGAATCGATGCTATCTCCGTCTTTTGAACTTGATGACAGAGTATTTGCCGACGGAGATTTGTCAGTTGAGTTTGAATTCATAAAGTAACAATTTGCCATTGCCGGCTTGTAGATAGGGATTTACTGGCGGTGCAGGCTTTCTAAGCAGGCCAGACTAAACTGTGTCAGCTTGTTAGTCATTGAAAAACCACTGTTTATGCGGAGCAAATCCGGTACCTGGATGGCAATCCGGGTCTTGGCTTGCAACTGTGCACGATTATTGCGACAACAGGTGCATCATTGTGTACGACTGAAGGTCAGCGACCATGCTAACGGAACAGACACCCCTGTGGGACGAAGCTATTGCAAATATGCTGGTAGAAGAGCAGCAGATGCTCGATGCGCCACTGAATCTGCAGAAGCTTCAGGCGCTCGCCGAATCTCATGCGATCAGGCTCGGCGATATTATTGAAACGCTGTTTCTGATGGCCATTTATGGTGATTGGCGTTTTATAGATGCGGAAGGGAAATCGAAAGAACTGGATGAGCAGGCATTGCAATCGATGTATGCAACGGGGCGTATCGATAAAGAGAATTCTGATGCCTTTGAAGGTGACTGGATACCTGCGGGTTACTACCCGCGCAGCTAAGAGACTGGACTGGCAGAATTGGCGAACTTCACTAGCCTGCGGCTGCCGGGACAACCCGTATCAATTATCTGAAACGGGTGCCTTCTTGGCTTTCTCCTTATATCTACAGCGACCTACAGCGGAAAATGCAGATAACTGACATCGGTTATCCCCGGTACATCACGCAGCAAAGCCAGTTGTTCGTCGCTGACAATATCGTCAATTTCCACTAGTGCTATTGCTTCGCCTCCAGCTTTACTGCGCCCCAGATGTAAATTGGCGATATTGATTCCTTGGTCCCCCGCTGTCGTACCGATTGCACCGACCACACCCGGTGTATCTTTGTTAGTGACATACAACATGTGAGCACCAAGTTCAGATTCCAGTGCGATCCCCTTTACATCGATTAGTCGGGGGCGGTTACTGATAAGAGTGCCAGCAACACTGCGCGATACGGTTTCAGTTTTAGCGACTACAGTGACTCTGCACTGGTATTCATCCTTGCCCTGACTGTGAGCATCAGTCACATTGATATTTCTTTCGCATGCCAATTCTATGGCGTTGACTGCGTTAACGTTGGTGTTGTGCTGCTCCAAGACTGATTGCACTACCTGTGTAGTCAGTGGCTTGGTATTGACGTTGGCGGCATCTCCACCATAGGTAATCGTTAGTGATGTAATGGGTTCTCGCGTTAGCTGCCCGACAAAGGAACCCAGGCGTTGCGCCAGTTGCAGGTAAGGTTTGAGTTTACGTGCTTCTTCAGCAGTCAGATTGGGAGCATTAAGTGCATTTTTGATAGCACCACTGGTTAGAAATTCAGCCATCTGCTCGGCAACCTGAACAGCTACCTTTTCTTGGGCTTCCACGGTAGACGCGCCAAGATGCGGTGTGCAAATGACATTGTCCAGTTCAAACAATGGGTTCTCAACAGCAGGTTCAGTCTCGTACACATCCAGTGCAGCACCGCGTAAATGCCCGGATTGCAACGCAGCCGTAAGTGCCAGCTCATCGACCAGTCCGCCGCGCGCACAGTTAACCAGCATTGCTCCTTTCTTCATACGGTTGATGGCGGTTGCATCAATAATGTTGGCAGTTTCATTTGTTTTCGGAACGTGCAGTGAAATTATGTCGGATGTTTCCAGCAGTTGTTCCAATTCAACTTTCTCGATGCCGAGTGAATCTGCACGTTCAGCGGTTAAATAAGGATCATAAGCCTGAACCCTGAGCCCGTAACCGAGTGCTTTGGCGGCAACGATTGAACCTATGTTGCCACTACCAATGATGCCAAGAAGTTTGCCAGTGAGTTCGATCCCCATAAAACGCGACTTTTCCCATTTACCGGCCCGAGTCGATGCATGGGCTTGCGGGATATGACGTGCCAGCGATAACATCATGGCAAGCGCGTGTTCTGCAGTGGTGATGGCATTGCCGAACGGTGTATTCATAACGAGAATACCCTGGGCCGTACAAGCTGCAACATCGATATTGTCAACGCCGATACCGGCTCGACCAATAACTTTCAGTCGCGAGGCTTTTTGTAACAATTCGGCTGTGGCTTTAGTTGCCGAGCGTACCGCCAAACCGTCGAACTCACCAATCGTCGCCAGCAATTCTTGCGGTGAAAGCTTTGCACTTTGCACGACCTCCACACCCAGCTCTTCAAATCGTGCGGCTGCGAGGCTCGACATTGTGTCAGAGATCAGAACGCGTGGTTTGCTCATGAGGTTTCTCCTGTTACGTTTGCAGAATGCTGGTTTTGCCAATCATGAAATGCCCAATCAAGCCATTGAGTCAAACGCTCCAGGTCTGCAGATTCTATAGTTGCACCACCCCATATTCTGAAACCGGTGGGAGCACTGCGATAGTTGGCTATGTCGTACGCTACCTGTTGGTCTTCAAGTTTTTTTAACAAACTTTTCAGTACCGCTGCCTGCTCTGAACTTTCGAGTCGGGTAAAAACAGGTGCACTGATCTGCAGGCACATGGAAGTCCGTGACAACGTGGCGCTGTCTTTGGCCAGCCAGTCTACCCATGTACTGTTGCTGACCCAGTCATCGATAACTCGGAAATTTGATTCACTACGTTCGATCAGTGCGTCACTTCCTCCCAGTTTTTCTGCCCAGTCGAGTGCTGAGTGCAGATCTTCAACCGCCAGCATGCTTGGCGTATTGATGGTTGCACCTTTGAAGACTCCACTATTGAGTTTGCCGTTTTCGGCAAGGCGGAAGATTTTGGGCAGCGCGCGGGGCGCCGGTTCCTCAAGCCTGGCAACCGCTCGGGGGCTCAAGGCCAACATACCGTGTGCAGCTTCACCACCTAGTACTTTTTGCCATGACCATGTCACTACATCCAGTCGGCTGTAGTCGAGTGTTTGAGCAAATACAGCTGAGGTTGCATCACACAGAGTAAGGCCACTGCGGTTTTCATCTATGAAATTGAAATCAGGTAGCCGCACGCCACTGGTTGTTCCATTAGCCACCATGACCAGATCATTGTCGGGATTGATCTGTTGCAAGTCTGGCAATTCACCATAGGGTGCATCGAGTACGTTAAGCGGTTCTACGCCCAGGTCTTGCAGGTCTTTTGCCCAGTCGGCTGAGAAGCTTTCCCATACCAGAACATCGACAGCACGACTACCAAGCAATGACCACATAGCCATTTCAAAGGCACCGGTATCAGACCCTGGAACGATGCCAAGTACCCAGTCCTCAGGTAATTGCATAAGCTCCTTGCAACGTTCAATCGCAGAAAGCAGGCGTGCTTTGGGCTGTGCTGCGCGGTGACTGCGACCCAGATTGTCGGTCGCCAGATTCTGAAGATTCCAGCCCGGGTGTTTGGCACAGGGGCCGGATGAGAATCGCGGATTGCCGGGCTTGAGGTCTGGTTTCGGGGCGGCAGTTTGAGAAGCACCCGTAGAAGCCAAGGTGGCCGAAGCAGAAATAGCGGCAGTTGATGAAACTGTAGTTGACGAGACTGTAAAAGGTGCTGAAGGTGTTCTTTCCGGCGGCACTGCACCAAAACCCGCATTAGTGTTACTAGCGGGTAGGGGCACAGTCCACCGCTTGCCCGTGGGGGCAGGTGAATTG
This sequence comes from uncultured Granulosicoccaceae bacterium, assembly GCA_938005265.1. Taxonomy (GTDB): domain Bacteria; phylum Pseudomonadota; class Gammaproteobacteria; order Granulosicoccales; family Granulosicoccaceae; genus CALFCE01. Next base: position 30,893 of record CALLOA010000185.1, on the reverse strand, counting down.
TACATAGTAAAACCTCTGGTTTTGTGGTGGTTTGCTCCACCAGGCAGAGGCAGTTTAACCAGTTTGAATTTAGATCGTCAACAACAATGGGGTTCCTTTTTTGGTCAATTGAGAAAGATAAGGCGATTGAGCCGTGGCTGCCTTTCTTCACAGTTTCGACCCGCAGTTTCGACCTGCAGTTTGGGCCAACAATCGAGCGATCTTGTGACAGGTTTGGCAGGTGGGATTTTCATCCTGCGCAGGCTGCAGCTGAATCGGGCTGTAGCATCGTGCATATTGTTGTTTATGAGCGTTTCCAAGATTCTGAACAGCGTTAAGTCTTCGTCTTTCGCCGGTGTTACCATCGGCGCTATCAGCGTTCCCGGCATTATTATTATTGCTCTGCTAAGCCTAAGTGCTTGCAACCAACAATCTGGCCTCTTGAGCAGTACGGGCAGTCAATCCGGTGCGCATACCCTGTTACCTGTGATGGCGCAATCCGACTGGGGTGACTTCATCGACCCGGTGTCCGGATTCAAGGCCCGTGTGCCGACTGGCTGGACAGTGTTGGTAATGGGTGATGCCCATGCTGATAATTGGTATGACAGTGAAGGGCATGCCATTACGTTTCAGTCTCCACCATCATCCGATACCGATATTTACTCTGATTACATCATGGTGGAGTTTTTGCCATCAGCGCCAGCCGCCGCATTCATCAGCGACGATTCTGAACAGATCCCGGTCAGCATAGATGGACGATCAACCGTGCGCGAACGTATCGTTCTAAGGGATTTTCCTGTTGAGAGTGCCTCGATTGATCTTGTGGCCTATCAACTGTTGACGGCAGAGCTTGGCTATTCCATGGGCTTGTATGTCGTGGGTGAATTACGCGAAGATCAGGGGTTGGCGGAAATATTTAGCATATTCCGGGAAAATTTTGTTTTTCCTCCCGATAACCTGCAAGTCAGTCAACGTTAACTGCCCGAATCTTGCATTTTCCCCTGAACAGGGTAGATGTTGATGGTTGTCGTTCCAGGCACTGTGACATTGCCGGTGATCTGGAGAAAGTATGCATTTCAAATTTTCAATTCGCCCGTTGCTTGTGGCAGTGATTTTCTCAATCACTGCTTGTAGCTCAGACGGCGACAATATCGGTGGAGAGCCTCTGACAGTAAGTGATCAGCAGCCACAGCAATTCCTGGGCGCTGGTTCGGCTGTTGCAGGTGCTGCCGAGAATGCCGTAGCAGGTACGCCAATCGGTTTTTTTGAAACTCCTATCGGTCGTGTGCTGGCGGCTGGTGAAGGCAATCGAACACTGTACACTTTTGCCAATGACAGTATAGGCGTATCCACCTGTTTGGCAAGCTGTGCAGCAGTATGGCCACCACTAATGGCTACTGCCAACCAGCAAGCGATGCTCGATGAATTAAGAGCCAACTCAGCGCTCGCCAGTATCGCGCGAGGTCTCAGTGTAATCACACGAGCAGGCACTCAACTGCAATGGGCCTTCAATGGCATGCCCTTGTATCACTTCAGCGGTGATGCTGCGGCAGGAGAAACCAATGGAGAGAATCTGGATGGTGACTGGTTTGTCGCACGCCCATTGCCGATTGAAGTTGCGGACGCCGAGGGCTTCAGTGGTGGGTTGTTGCGCGGCGCTGGTTCAATCAATGCCGGTATTAACGAGCCTGCATTAAGGAATTCAATATACGATGGACTGACGCTCTACACGTTTACTCTTGATATTGGTGGTTTTTCGGATTGCAATGCAGGTTGTGCAGAAGACTGGCCACCATTGTATGCGGACAAGGGTGCCGTTGGAGCTGATGGATTCAGCGTGATCACCCGTACGGGTGGTGCTGCACAGTGGGCGTATAACAACCAGCCTCTGTATTTCTTTATCGGTGATAGTGAACCGGGGGATGTGTTTGGTGACGGGGCAGATGCCGCCTGGTTCGTGGCCCGGCCCTGAAAATGCCAAGCGCCCCTGACGGAACGCTTGCCTGTTTCTGCTAAACCATTATCTGGTGTAGAGGCTTTAACTTCAGCAACAAATACTCTTCAATTAAAATTGCAGTTCAGGATAAGCGGGCGGCCACTGTTCCGGGCTGGGTATGCGGTTTGGCGGGCTGTTGACCGTGTCAGCTAAAGGCACGGTTTGCTCGCCATCATTAAGCAGGTTCTCATCCAGCAGCACATCAGGCTTCTGGTAGGCGCGGATGTAATCAATCTCGTACTGTGACGGGAACTGTGTCGTCTCATCAGGTGAGCCAGGCCACCATCCACCCAAGGCCGTATTCGCAATGATATACATGGCCTGGGACGATATGTTTGAATCAGTGATTGTTTGTGTTTCCTTGCCATCAATATAAAAAATCAGTTTGCCCGGTAACCATTCGACACCGAAAGTGTGGAACTGGTTTGTATAATCTATACCACCGGTTTCCAACGACTCAGTCGAGTGCAGATTGCCGTTCTGATCATAGTAGTGGTAGGTGTGGTAGGCCACATCACGAATGTCGCCAATGTGTTCCATGATATCGATTTCCGGTTTACGCTCAACGTAGAAAGCGTTAAGCAGCCAGAACGCCGACCATAGGCCTTTACTGTAAGGTACTCGAGCGCGTGCTTCGACGTAGCCGTAAGTAAACTGGAATGAATCGTATGAGGTAATGACACCTGAGAGATACGGTTGCCCCAATGCTTTGTCGCGCAGGTTGTCGGGTGTGCGAATGGCTTCAATCGATAGCATTCCATCGTTAACTTTGAACGGGTCATAACCGAAGTTAGGATCATTTTTGGTATCGACGTAGTACTGCTCTTCACTGTTGATAAAAAGATCGGTTCCCCAGAGATAGCTGGTGTTCCATTTTGTTGTGTCGAGTGTATTGCCTTCGAACTCTTCTGAAAACACCAGTTGATAATCTTCGACAATATGATCCGGTAACGGTGTTTCCTGGTTTGGGCCGCCCAGGTTCGGGACGCCGACATAGACCGTCAATGCGTCAGCAACAAGATCGAAGTTATCGTTATTGTCGAAAGCATCTATCTCATAGTAGTAACTGTCAGGTGCCAGGTTTGTATCTGTGAATTTGGGTTCTGACACAGTGGTCAGGTATTCGCCAGCTCGGTAAACGTTGTAGCCGCGTGCACCGGGGGTGGCAGCCCACTTTAGATTAACGGTGCTGCCGGAGACGCGACCGATAAAACCGTCTGTGGATGCTGAAACATAAGTTGCATCATTCAAAACAACCGGCGTTTCAGTTGCGGCTGCTGGTGCATCGACTAATTCTGTAGCCGTGGTTTCAGAATCAAGTTCTGAAGCGGGCGCAGTTTCAGCTTGAGCTTCAGCATCTTCGCTGGCTTCTGAACTTTGCGTGCCTTCGGTGTCAGCGCCATCAACGCTGTCAGCAGTTTGCGATGGATTGTCAGCGACAGCCGCACCCAGTTGTAGAGCCGTGTCAGTAGTTGCAGTGGATTCGGGATCTGAATTCGCAGCCTGTTCGCTGTTAATTAAGGTATCAGCGCTTTCATTGTTACTCGAGCACGCACTTAGCAAGCTCATCAACAGCATCGCGGGCACAGCATGAAGCGCTTTTTTCGGGTTGAGCATCGGGTTTCAGTTTCTCGTTTATCCGGGTGCGCTGGCCTGTTCTTCCAATAAGGAACATGCTTGATAGCGCAGGTCTTAGTCCGGATATCGGAAAAAAAACTCGCTCCCTTACTACAAATTACCGATTTGTGAGATTTATCGCAGGTAGTGCCTGAAATGCCGATTCAGCTGCTTTTTTATGGGTGGCTATTCGCAAACAACAAAGGCGATGACTTTATCGCCTTCGTCGCTGATGCTGAGGTGGAAGGTTGAAATACTGTTGGCAGTGGCTCTCTCTCGGGCAACTCCTTTCACATTGAGATGAGGCTTCCCAAGTTCATCATGTGAGACAGCGAAATCCTTGAGCAATACGCCCTGGCGTTCGCCGGTGCCCAGAGCTTTTACAGCGGCTTCCTTGGCGGCGAATCGTTTGGCCAGCAACCGTTCCGGATAGCGTGTCTGCCGATAGGCATCAAATTCGGACTCTGCAAGTATGCGACGTGCAAAGCGCTCACCGTGCCGTTGGTGAACCTGTTCAATACGGCTGACTGTTACCAGATCTACGCCAATACCTTTAATCATTGCCTGAGTCTGCTGCCTCTAAGGTGTTAGGTCTAGGATAGCCTGTTCCGGGCGTTGCTAGCAAAGTGTGTCATAGCTGATGAGGAGCTACCAGTCTCATCCAGAGTCGCAGGTGGCGAAAGTTCTCATTTGCCATTGAATCGCGTGCCAGCAATATAAAAAACTGCTGGCTACGATAGGGTGTGCCTGAGTCATTCGATTCGTGGCATTCCCGTAGGCTTAGAATAACCAGCCAATGGCTACTGTAACAACCGGGTGCCAGTCGGCACCGCAGGTTCTTCTTGTAATTTAGAGAGTGTTTTGTAGTTTCTATCTGCACTCTCAAATTGCCATTGGATTGCCAGAGGATGCGCATTCGTTGACGAGCCTCCAGATGTGTAATCACCGCACCGTTGACGATGGCGATAGTGAATGCAAAGCTAATAATTACCGCTATCAGAGCGAGCAATAATGCCGGGATAGCCGCGAGAGGTTGGTTTTCATGCGTGATAGCCGTTGCAAGGCTTGCTTCAATATCTGGGAAAATGGCACTGGCGGCTGGTTTTTGCAGGTATTGGCCCAGGTAGATTTCACTGAACAGGTAATGCAAGGTATGGGCGGTAGCGCCCAGAACGGCGCATAATGCCAGCAAGTGTAAACAGAAAGTGACGATGGCCTGGCCGGGTGAGCCATGCGTTTCAAGCAATAAGGGTGGTGCGGATCTTTTTAATGACTGTTTCGAATTGCTTGCCTGAATCTGTGTACTGGGCTTCCGGGTCCCTGACGACATATCTCATCAGCTCCGGGTCAGGTAAGGCAAGCAATTCGTGAAACACCTGTTTTTCAACATCATCAGCATCCGTGTAATGATTGTCCAGATAAGCAATAAGTGCTGCATCCAGCTCACGCATTCCGCGACGGCAACGCCAACGTAGCCGTCCTGGTTCGAACTCTCCCATGCCCGATTCCATCAAGTGTGGCGTGCGGATTGTCAGCTTCAACTATTGGCAGATGGCTACAAGCGACGCTCAATCAGCATCTTCTTCGTTGATGCAATGGCCTTGGCCGGGTTAAGCCCCTTCGGGCAAGCTTGGGTGCAGTTCATTATCGTGTGGCAACGATAGAGTTTGAACGGGTCTTCTACTTCATCCAGTCGCTCACCGGTATTGTCATCACGGCTGTCCACCAACCAGCGATAGGATGCGAGCAATGCCGCGGGGCCGAGGTAGCGATCACTATTCCACCAGTAACTGGGGCAGCTGGTTGAACAGCAGGCACACAGAATACATTCGTAGAGACCATCCAGTAGTTCGCGATCTTCCGGTGATTGCAAACGTTCGCGATCAGGCGGGGCAGGTGTATCTGATTTTAACCAGGGTTCCACTGACGCGTATTGAGCATAGAAATTGGTAAGGTCAGAGACCAGATCCTTGACAACGGGTTGGTGCGGAAGAGGGTAAATCGAAATGTCGCCTTCAACGTCAGCCAGTGCAATGGTGCAGGCCAGTGTGTTACTGCCATTGATATTCATCGCGCAAGAACCGCAAATACCTTCACGGCATGAACGGCGAAACGACAGGGTTGCATCCATGTCGCTTTTTATCTTGATGATGGCATCGAGCACCATGGGCCCGCAGGTGTCCATATCCAGATCATAGGTATCAACACGGGGGTTCTCGCCAGTGTCCGGATCATAACGGTACACACTAAAACGTCGTGTATTTGTAGCACCTTCCGGCGCATCGAAATGCTTGCCCTTCTTGACGATCGAGTTGGCTGGCAATCTGAATTCGGCCATTGGATATTTCCTATTTTAACTGCGTGACTACTTGGAACTGATTTTTAATAACATGCCTTGTCTGCTATCGGCAGCAAGGATGTAGTCATTTATCCGAAAATCTTCATCTTATGAACGTTCACTTTAATACACCCTCGTTTTGGGCGGGATAACTTCCGCATCGTCGGACAGTGTGTACATGTGCACGGGGCGATAGTCGATATCTACCTTGCCTTTGTCGTCAACCCAGGTCACGGTGTGCTTCATCCAGTTTTCATCGTCGCGGTCTTCGAAATCATCCCGCGCGTGCCCTCCACGACTTTCCGTACGGTTGGCTGCACCATGGATGATGCTCTGGGCTTGCGTCAGCAGATTTTCAAGTTCCAGTGTTTCAACCAGATCGGTATTCCATATCAGGCTGCGATCACTGACATCAATATCTGCAAATCCGTCAAAAATGGTCTGCATCTTACCCAGACCTTCGTTCAGCGAATCACCATCACGGAACACCGCAGCATGCTTTTGCATTGTGCGTTGCATGTTGTCGCGCAATTCGGCCGTGGGTGTTGAGCCTGAGGCGTTGCGGATTTTATCCAGATGCCCCAGAACGAGATCACTGGCGCTGTCCGGCAACGGTTTGTGGGGCTCACCCGGTGTAATGATTTCAGCTGCACGTAGTGCCGCAGCGCGACCAAATACCACTATGTCCAGCAAGGAATTGGAGCCCAGACGGTTAGCACCGTGTACCGATACACAGGCAGCTTCACCGATTGCCATAAGTCCCGGAACGACATGTTCAGCGTTGCCGTCCTTGATGGTAACCACTTCACCACGATAGTTGGTGGGTATGCCGCCCATGTTGTAATGCACAGTGGGCAATACCGGTATAGGTTCCTTATTCACATCAACACCGGCAAAGATTCGCGCCGATTCCGAGATGCCTGGCAGGCGTTTTTCGGTTACGTCCTTGCCAAGATGCATCAGGTTGAGGTGGATATGGTCAGCATCTGTACCCACACCACGGCCGGCGTTGATTTCCATAGTCATGGAACGGCTGACAACATCGCGTGACGCGAGATCTTTCGCGTTTGGAGCATAGCGTTCCATAAAACGCTCGCCTTCAGAGTTAGTCAGGTAACCGCCTTCGCCGCGCACGCCTTCGGTGATCAGTACACCGGCGCCGTAGATGCCTGTCGGGTGGAACTGAATGAATTCCATATCCTGTAGCGGCAAACCTGCGCGCAGGATCATCGCGTTACCGTCACCAGTACAGGTATGTGCGGAAGTTGCGGAGAAATAGGTGCGTCCACATCCACCCGTCGCCAGAACGACCATGTGTGCACGATAGCGATGCAGTTCACCGGTTGCCAGATCAAGTGAAATGACCCCCCGGCAGACGCCTTCATCGTCCATTAACAAATCGAGTGCGAAATGTTCGATGTAGAATTCTGCTTTGTGCTTCAAGGATTGCTGGTACAAGGTATGAAGAATGGCGTGGCCTGTGCGGTCAGCGGCAGCGCAGGTTCTTTGTGCTGTTCCTTCACCAAAATTGGTGGTCATGCCACCGAATGGTCGCTGGTAGATCTTGCCGTCTTCAGTACGTGAGAACGGCACGCCAAAGTGTTCAAGCTCGATAACAGCCGGGACGGCCTCGCGGCACATGTATTCGATAGCGTCCTGATCTCCCAACCAGTCAGAACCTTTGACGGTATCGTACATGTGCCACTTCCAATGGTCTTCTCCCATGTTGCCAAGTGATGCACTCATACCGCCTTGTGCAGCAACGGTGTGAGAGCGCGTAGGAAAGACCTTGGTGATACAAGCTGTGGAAAGCCCGGCTGCTGCCATTCCCAGAGTGGCACGTAATCCTGCACCACCGGCACCCACAATAACTACGTCGTAGCTGTGGTCAATGATTTTGTAGTTGTCAGTCATTGTTTAGTTCCCGGTGGTAGCTGTCAGGGCGATTTTCAAAATCGAGAATACACCGGTAACCGCCAGAAAGGCACAAAGCATTTTTACAGCAATAATACCGCCGGTTCTGAGGGCGTGGTCGCTGACATAATCCTCAATAACCACCTGTAAACCGAGCGCTGCATGATAGAAAGCTACAAGTATTACCAGCAGCATCATCACGGCGCGAAAGGGTGATGACAGCCATTGCGTGAATTCCGCGTAGTCCATTGAGGGTAATGAGGCGAGTGAAAAGCAGAACCAAAGACACAGGGGTGCCAGTGCGATCGCAGTCAACCTCTGGACCCAGAAGTGATCTGTGCCATCCTTTGCCGAACCCAGCCCTTTAACTCTGGATAGTGGTGTTCTTAGTGTATTCATGCGTGAATATTATCTATCTTGATTTTATGAGTTAGGTTTACTTGTTATCCGGCAGACAGTGCAATGATCCATGTCAGTACTGTCAGAACTGCAGCTGCTATCAGCGCTATCCGGGCAGATTTGTTTGCCTCTTCAAGTTCAAGGCCGATGCCCGTGTCTGAAAGTAAATGGCGAATGCCGGTGCAAAAGTGAAAGTAGAGCGCGAAAGAAAAGCCGAACAAAACCAGATACCCAAACCACGACGACAGCAGATTACTGGCAAAACTGAAGCTTTCTTCACCACCCGCTGCTTTGGCTAGCACTACCACCAGAAACAAAGCGCCAATGCTGTTGATAACACCACTGGCTCTGTGCGAGATCGACAGCAATGCAGTGAGGGGCAGTTTATACACTTGAAGGTGTGGCGACATGGGCCGCTTGTCATTCCAGGCCATAGGATTAGTTCTTTTATCGCTGCTCATCGCAGCTTGGTTGTATGGTTGTATTCATGCCGTATCTACCCTGCAAGGTAGCCACAGTCGTTGTCTCCAGTACCGTCTTCGAGGACAAAGCCAAGGCTTCTATTACGCAAGGGTTCCAGCGCGAAAACGGTGCAATTAGTTTTTTAAAAATCGATGCAGCGCCCGTTTTTTTCCCAGTCACCATAACGTGTAGGGTCTGGTCGAGCAGGATTTTTGCCAGCAGAGGCATTTGCCGGCCCGGTGTTTTGTACCGAATTGCCGGAAATGGCAGCAGACGTGGTTTTTGTGTCGCCGGATATACTGGTTGAGGCGGCAGGATTTTCTGGCGTTTCTTTTTCTGGCGTTCCTATTACAGAGTTCTTTATTACCAGGTTCTCTGGTTCCGGCCGTGTCATAGCAAGGTCTGAGCTACAATGGGAAGCACTGGTAGTAACGGAATGATTTAGATCTTCCGACAGCCCGGATGGTCCGGACTTCTGCTCTGGTTTGTTCAATCTATTTGCCTCTCAAACTGTTTGCTAATAAACGAATTAAGCAAAACTGTGTTGTCCCTGAGAATTTTTTCTCTGTGTATCCCTGAATCAGCATTTGTAGATTCGGCTTACAGTTTACCTCTTTCGCTTTAAAAAGGAATCGATTCCTTAATATCAACCGTTTATACGACCCGACGGCCACAGTGGTCCACATTTGGCTGTAGTAACCAAGATCTGCAATCTTAAGTCATTTTAACACCTGAAATCCAATATATAATTAGCTCAACGGTATCGTAAGCAGCGGTTTTTACTAGTGAATCGCGGCATAATTCACCGCTAACCTAACCTGCTTTTTACACCATCGGCACTTTTTGATGTGGGACTGGCAACACTGTCTGAAAGCCATCGAAGCCGACCCAATGCACCCGGAGTAACATCATGCAAGACAATTGGCTCGATTTCCTCGCAGGTGAGGGTGGTTTGATGCAGGGAAACACGCTGCATCACTTTAGTGACACTTTGGTGGAGAATGAGGCCGTTGTCAGCGACTGGTTGACTGCTCTGCCGGACTACGCAGTGGTTGAAGCTGGTTCTGCTGACGCCGCTGATTTTTTGCAGGCACAGTTTTGCAATGATCTTGGTTTATTGAACGAGGCTGATGGTGCTTCAAGCGCCCAGCTCAACGGCTATTGTGATCCCAAGGGGCGACTCTTGGGGTTGTTCCATTTGCTCCGGCATGTCTCGCCAAGTGACGCAAGTGACAGTAAGGCGTTCAGGTTGCTATTGCCGACCTCCGTGGCAGAGCGCTTTACCAAAAGACTAGCCATGTTCGTGCTGCGCAGTGACGTGAAAATCGCCTTGCAACCCTCTGTTCATGTGCTGGCAGCAGCCGGTAGCAAGGCCGTGGCAGCACTGGATTCTTTGCTTGCAGGTTCCACCCCTGAAAAAGGCATATCGATCGCTACGCTGGAGCCTTACCAGGCGGTTGCTGGCGCTGGCCTGCAAATTCTGCGATTGCCTGCTGAGCGCTGGGTAATTTTGACTGAAAGCCACAGGGCGCAAGATGACTGGAAAATTTTGGCGACGGCACTGCAACCTGTCGGTGGCCATCGCTGGACGTTGGCCTGCATCAAGCAGGGCGAGCCGTCAATTCATGCGGAAACAGTTGAAAAGTTCATCCCGCAAATGTTGAATTTGCAATCAATCGACGCGCTAAGTTTTAAAAAAGGCTGCTATCCGGGGCAGGAGATTGTGGCTCGCATGCAGTACCTGGGTAAGCTCAAACGAAATATGCGCCGCATCAGCTTTGATTCGGAAGAGCTACCGGATATCGGTACGTCTCTGACTAGTGGTGCGGACGCTGATGCGGGTGCGATAGTCAGCGTTGCTTTTAGCGAACCGGGCCGTTGTGAAGGGCTGGCAGTGTTGAAAATAGATGTCGATGTATCGACTTTGGCGATTAACGGGATGGCGGCCGGGCCAGGTAGTAATTTCCGGGAGTTGGAAATGCCTTATCCGGTGGTAATTCCAGGTTGCGATGTCAAAGCCAAACCCTAAGGGCAGCCCGTGAAGCAGGTTTATCAAGCCGCCAGTGTTATCGATGCACAACTAGTCTGTGATCTTCTAAAAGATGCCGGTTTTAACGCACTGGTTCACGGAGGTTATTTGTCTGGTGCTATTGGGGAATTGCCTGCTGACACACTGATTTCAGTCTATCTGTTAGCACCTTCGCGCATGCCTCAGGGCTGGAAACATCTGCCGGGAGAGCAATCAAACCATGCTGGTGGTGGAACGGTAAGTGATGCTGACTTTGCCATTGCGAGAGATCTGATAGCCGAATTTGAGGCCAGTTCTCGCGCCAACGCAAAATATATGGGGTGCGATGCAGCGCCAATCAACTGCAGCGATTGCGGGGAAGAAAACGATGCCGGGTTTGGTATCTGCTGGAACTGCCAGACGCCTCTGCATGAGTAATTGCGGTTTACGACTAAACCGCAACTCTCCGATTTTTTACTGCTTTTACCACAAGAGTGGTTAGTGCCGGGTTTGTTATTGCAAAAACGTTAATGCAACAGTGCGAACATCTTGCGACGATATTTGCCAGCCAGCGGGTCATCACCCAGAGCGTCAAATAACTCGATCAGCTTCTTTTTTGGTGCGCCATCGTTGTAGTCAGGGTCTTTCTGCAGCAACGTCAGCAATTCATTGAGGCCTAATTCAAAGTTACCCCCGACTGCTGATTGTACCGCGAAGTTATAACGTGCTTCGCTGTTGTTACCATCGGACTGTAATTGCTGTTGCCAGTGCTCTGCTGTTTCGCCGCTCTGGGCTTCGCGTGCCAAAGCAATGGTGGCCTTCAGGCGTTTTCCAGCAACACTATTCTGTTCTTCCTCCGGCAAGGCATTAGCGCAACTTTCTGCTGTGTCGAAATCCTGGTCTGCAATACAGACCTGCCCCAGTGCCAGCAAAACCTCGGTGTTGGTGGGGTCTGTCGCCTGCATTTGTTGCAGGTATTCACGTGCACCCTTTATATCGCCCGACTCAAACAACATCATCGCCTGGTCCATGGCCGGGTCTGCTGCCTCTGCCGCTTCACCAGCGGTGACGTGATTGTCCAGGAAAGTGCGAACCTCGGCTTCCGGCAGAGCGCCCATAAATTCATCTACCAGGCGGCCGTCTTTGAACAGCTTGACCGTTGGCAAGCTGCGAATGCCTAATTGCTGGGCAATACCCTGATGTTGCTCTGTATCCAGTTTTGCCAGAATAAAGCCACCAGCGTACTCAATTGCCAGCTTTTCAAGAACGGGCATCAGTGACTTGCAGGGGCCACACCAGTCTGCCCAGAAATCGACCAGCACCGGCACACGGGCTGAGCCTTCAACGACCACTTCGACAAAGTTGGTTTCGTCTAGCTCGATAATAAATTCTGAATCTGCCATCAAGTTTAAATCCGGTTTGTTAAGCACTGATTTTGGGGTGTTTACCCAGTATATCAAGTATCAAACTGCAGTTTTGTCAGGTGCCACAAACTACTATGGGTGCTGACCCCTTTTATTACATAGATATAGCGCAAATGACAGGCCCAAACCGGCTGGCCCGAATATTGTCCCTATTGAGGTTAATTTGTGTGATTCCTTGATGGCATGGTCAGAGATTTCGTCAGAATCCAGATTCTTAAATTAAAAAGCAGCTACGCAGTCCACGTTGCGGGCTAAACAAGCTAAAATAGGCAGAGCAGGTAGATGGCAGGCAAAAAGACAGGCGGTACTCAGGGCAGCAGACGAAACACTACCCGGAGTAAACCGTTGGCAAAGAAAAAAACCACGGCCAAAAAAAAGGCGGGTACCCGGCGGGTAGCAGCTAAAGCCGAGGCCAAGGGAGCTGCAGCGAAAAAAGCGACTGCCAAGGCTGCTGCCAAAAAAAAGGCGACTAAAAAAACAAAGGTAAAAAAGCGTCCGGCGAAAGCGGCAACGGGAAAAGCGACCAAAGGAAAATCCGCCGAGGCCAAAAAATCTATAGCCAGGAAAAAGCCTGCTGCTAAAAAATCCACTGCGAAAAGGTCTGCGGGGAAAAAATCTGCAACCGGAAAATCTACAACTAACAAAGCGCCTGGCAATAGTGCCCGGTCTCGTTCTGCCGAAAGTAAAACTAAAAATACTGTGACAGCAACTGCAAGCAAAGAAAAATCTCCGAAAACAGCGGCCGCTGGGGCTCGCGGCAAGAACCGTGAGTATGATGCTGCTGCTATTGAAGTTTTAAGTGGTCTGGACCCGGTGCGTAAACGCCCCGGCATGTACACAGACACGACACGCCCGAATCATCTGGCCCAGGAGGTAGTCGACAACAGTGTCGATGAAGCTTTGGCAGGTCATGCAGACCTCATCGAAGTAACACTGTTTAAGGATGGCTCACTTGAAGTATCTGACAACGGCCGTGGCATGCCTGTCGATATGCATCCGGAACTGAAACTACCGGGCGTTGAAGTCATCATGACGACATTACACGCTGGCGGTAAGTTTTCCAATGACACATACAACTTTTCCGGCGGTTTGCACGGTGTTGGAGTCTCTGTCGTCAATGCACTTTCCAAAGATCTGGACGTGCGTATCAAGCGCAAAGGTGTTGAATTCCAGATGAAATTCCGCAATGGGGATATCGCGCAGAAGTTGAAGCCGATTGGCAAGGTCGGTCAACGTAATACCGGAACTACCATTCGCTTCTGGCCTGACAAGTCCTATTTTGATTCGGATAAATTTTCCAAAAGCAGCTTGCGTCACCTGTTGCGAGCCAAGGCAGTACTGTGCTCCGGGCTGACAGTTCGTTTGAACAATGAGGTCAGTGGCGAGAAAGAAGAATGGTGCTTTGATGATGGCATTAGCGACTACCTGAAATCCACAGTAGAGGGATTTGAACGGCTACCCGAGGAGCCGCAAGCCGGTGCCATGTCCGCCCGAACAGAGGCGGTGGACTGGGCATTTCTGTGGTTACCCGATGGTGGCGAACTGGTTCAGGAAAGTTATGTGAATCTGGTACCTACCGCCCAGGGTGGAACGCATGTAAACGGCATGCGTACCGGGCTGACTGAAGCCATCCGTGACTTTTGCGATTTTCGCAGTCTGCTGCCTCGCGGTGTGAAAATAGCGCCCGAGGATGTTTGGGAAAACATCAGTTTCGTCCTGTCCACGAAAATGCAGGATCCGCAGTTCTCCGGTCAAACCAAAGAACGGTTGTCGTCACGTGATAGCGCCGTGTTTGTTGCCGGTGTGATCAAGGACCAGGTAGCTCAATGGCTGAACCAACATGCGGAGACCGGTGACCAGATTGCAGCGATGGTTATCGCCAATGCGCAACAACGTGCACGTGCCGGCAAAAAAGTGGAACGAAAAAAGGTGTCTGCAGGTCCGCAATTGCCAGGCAAACTTGCCGATTGTGCGTCCACCGATCTGAGCCGCACTGAACTATTTCTGGTCGAAGGGGATTCAGCAGGTGGTTCGGCAAAGCAGGCGCGTGATCGGGAGTTTCAGGCAATCATGCCGTTGCGCGGCAAGATTCTGAATACCTGGGAAGCAGACCACGAGCAGATATTTGGCTCCCAGGAAGTGCATGACATCTCGGTTGCCATTGGTATGGAGCCTGGTAGCGCTGATCTGTCCAAATTGCGCTACGGCAAAATATGCATTCTGGCTGATGCTGATTCGGATGGTGCTCATATTGCTACCCTGTTGTGCGCTCTTTTTGTGCGTCACTTCAGACCGTTGGTTGCGGCCGGTCATGTATATGTAGCGATGCCGCCGCTATACCGGGTCGATGTAGGTAAGGAAGTATTTTATGCGGTTGATGAAGACGAGCGTCTTGCCATTATGGATCGCATAGAAGCCAGCAAGAAAAAGGCTAAGGTTACTACCACGCGTTTCAAGGGCCTTGGTGAAATGAATCCGCTGCAACTCCGTGAAACATCGGTTGATCCGGATACACGCAGGCTGGTGCGATTGAGTATATTTTCCGGCGATGATACCAACGCCATGATGGATATGATGTTGGCCAAAAAACGTGCTGGTGATCGCAAGCGCTGGCTGGAGACTAAAGGCGATCTCGCCGAAGTTTAACTATCAGATTATGGCCGTTGATTACATTTATGATGCTGCACCACCTGCGGGTGAAATCTGCCGCATGGATTGCGTGCCGGGGCAGACAATTGGCTGGATCTACATGCCACTGCCTTTCGCATTGGACCATGTAAATCTGTGGCTGCTGGGTGATCCCGACGAAGGGCCGCTGGCGATTGTTGACACGGGTATTCAGTCAGGCAAGTCGAAAGCAATGTGGCAGGATCTGCTGGCCACAACCCGTAAACCGACGGACCTGCTGATTACCCACTACCATCCGGACCATATCGGCCTTGCAGGCTGGATGGTCGAGCAACTCGGCTGCTCATGCTATATGTCTGCGCAGGAGATTGATCAGGCGCGTATGGCACACGCTGCCAGTGACGAGGATTTCGCAAGCGGCCAGACTACCTGGTACCGCCGCCATGGTCTGGATGCAGAGCGAATTACCGAGGTTTCATCACTGGGTAATACCTACAGGCCTATCGTATCCGGGTTGCCGCAGGATGTCGTTCTTCTCAGCGCAGGTGAAACCGTCAGTCTCGGTGGTATTGAATGGCAGGTCATGACTGGTGGTGGCCATTCAGCGGAGCAGATCTGTCTTTACAGCCAGCAGCTTAACGTGTTGATCTCGGCAGATCAGGTATTGCCGCGAATTACTCCCAATATCTCGCTCGTCTGGTATAAGCATGGTGGCGACCCGTTGGCCACTTTCCTGAGCTCGCTGGATATGTTCAGGGACCTGCCGGAGGACGTTATTGTTTTGCCGTCTCATGGTTTGCCGTTCCGTGGCTTGCACCCCAGAATCGCTCATTTGCGAGAGCATCACGAAGAGCGTCTTGAACTGATTTTACGATCGGCGAAACAGCCTGTTACCGCATCTGATTTAATGCCAGTGCTGTTCCGTCGTGAACTCGATCCGCGGCAGCTGATGTTTGCCATGGGCGAGTGCCTGTCACACCTTCGCTTGCTGACAAATTCTGGTCAGCTGATTACTGAAAGTATTGAAGGGGTGGATCACTTCAGAGTCGCTACAGCTGCTTAAGCCTCGCCCATGTCACAATAAGTGGGTAGCCGGGATATAAGCGGTCAGCAACTTCAAGGTTCATAGGTATAACTCCCGCACTAACTCCCGCGCGAATTACCGCACAAATTTCTGTATCAGGTTTCTGATGTTTCAAAATTTTTCATAACCGTCTATGGACAGGTCGTTTCGGTCTGTGATGTCGAAATAAAACAGGTTATCATAAGACGGTTTTGCGCTTTTAATATACCGACTTTATCCTCAGGTAACCCATTTTGACTAATTCATCCAGCCAGACAACCCGCAAGGTAACTGGTCTCTCTACGAAAACGAGCCCGATTGCCCATCCGGTGAGAGCTGTTTTGGTGCTGGAGGACGGTACTTCCTTTAAAGGCGTTTCAATCGGCGCAGCAGGGGCTACTGCTGGCGAAGTTGTATTCAACACTTCGATGACCGGGTATCAGGAAATATTGACTGACCCGTCATATGCCAGGCAGATCGTAACATTGACCTATCCGCACATTGGCAACACGGGTTGCAACCCGATCGATGCTGAATCGGATTCAGTGCATGCTGCGGGGCTGGTCATTCGCGATCTGCCTGTTCTCTATAGCAACTGGCGCTCATCCGAGTCATTGCATGGCTATCTTGAGCGTCACGGGATCGTTGCAATTGCTGATATTGATACTCGCAAATTGACACGCCATTTGCGTGAACACGGTGCTATGGCGGGTTGCATTGTTGCAGCTTCCGAAAGGCGCATGGGGCATGAGGATTTATTGGAACAGGCTGCTCAGCAGGCAAAGACATTTGACGGACTTGCCGGGATGGATTTGGCCAAAGTGGTGACCTGCAAGGAAGCCTACCAATGGCAGGCAGGAACCTGGGAGCTGGAATCAAACGATTACCCCAGCGAAACCAGTGAGAGACGTTCTTACCATGTAGTTGCCATGGACTTTGGTGTTAAGCACAATATTCTCAGAATGTTGCATGACCGTGGCTGCCGGATAACGGTGGTGCCGGCGCAGACTGGCGCTGCTGACATTCTGGCGCTTGAACCCGATGGCGTATTTCTTTCCAATGGGC
Source organism: uncultured Granulosicoccaceae bacterium (assembly GCA_938005265.1). Taxonomy (GTDB): domain Bacteria; phylum Pseudomonadota; class Gammaproteobacteria; order Granulosicoccales; family Granulosicoccaceae; genus CALFCE01. Next base: position 14,000 of record CALLOA010000185.1, on the reverse strand, counting down.
CCGGTGATCCCGAACCTTGCCGCTATGCGATTGATGCGATCAGCCAGCTATTGCAGAAGCAATTGCCGGTGTTCGGTATCTGCCTGGGTCATCAGTTGCTGGCACTCGCTTCTGGCGCAAAAACACTCAAAATGAAATTCGGTCACCACGGTGCCAATCACCCGGTACAGGATCTGGATACAGGCCAGGTGATGATCAGTAGCCAGAACCATGGTTTTGCGGTCGACCCTGACTCTCTGGGCAATCAACTAAGGGTGACGCATAGATCATTGTTTGACGGTTCGATACAGGGGATTGAACGTAATGACGTACCCGCGTTCAGTTTTCAGGGTCATCCGGAGGCAAGTCCCGGGCCGCATGATGTGGCTGCGTTGTTTGATCGCTTTGTCGATGCACTTGCTGCGCACAACGCTTAGCGCCAACAATAGCACTGTAATCATTCTCCCTAAGAAAAAGGACGTGAACCTGCCCAGATGCCAAAACGAACAGACATAAAATCCATCCTTATTATTGGTGCTGGCCCTATTGTGATCGGTCAGGCATGTGAGTTTGACTACTCTGGTGCGCAGGCCTGCAAGGCTCTGCGAGAGGAGGGCTATCGTGTCGTGTTGGTCAATTCCAACCCGGCCACCATCATGACTGATCCGGTCATGGCCGATGCGATCTACATTGAACCCATCCATTGGCAGGTGGTTGAGAAAATCATCGAGCGTGAAAAACCCGATGCCATCCTGCCCACCATGGGCGGCCAGACTGCGCTCAATTGTGCGCTTGATCTGGAGCGTGAAGGGGTTTTGGCACGGCATGGTATGACAATGATTGGTGCTACCCGCGATGCAATTGACATGGCTGAGGATCGCGATCGCTTTCGCAAAGCGATGACAGAAATCGGACTGGCAACACCGCGTGCGCACATTGCGCACAGTCTGGAAGAAGCACGCCAGGGTGTATCGCTGATCGGTTTCCCTTGCATTATCAGGCCATCTTTTACCATGGGTGGCAGTGGTGGTGGTATCGCCTACAACATGGACGAATTTGAAACCATCATTACTCGTGGCCTGCACCTTTCACCGACCACCGAAGTTTTACTCGAAGAATCAGTACTAGGCTGGAAAGAGTACGAAATGGAAGTGGTGCGTGATAACAAGGACAACGTCATCATTATCTGCTCTATTGAAAATTTTGACCCGATGGGTGTACATACTGGAGACTCCATAACCGTCGCTCCTGCGCAGACTCTGACAGACAAGGAGTATCAATTGATGCGCAATGCATCAATTGAAGTGTTGCGTAAAATCGGTGTAGATACGGGTGGATCAAATGTACAGTTTGCCATCAACCCTGAAAACGGTGCGATGATAGTCATTGAGATGAATCCGCGGGTGTCTCGTTCTTCCGCGCTGGCATCGAAAGCTACCGGTTTCCCCATAGCGAAAGTAGCTGCGAAGTTGGCAGTCGGCTATACCCTGGACGAGTTGCAAAACGAGATTACCGGTGGTGCCACACCCGCCTCATTCGAACCGGCGCTGGATTATGTTGTGACCAAAATCCCGCGTTTCACCTTTGAAAAGTATCCGGCTGCCAATGATCGACTGACCACCCAGATGAAGTCGGTTGGCGAAGTTATGGCCATAGGCCGTACATTCCAGGAGTCATTGCAGAAGGCATTGCGGGGCCTGGAAACTGGTATCAACGGGCTGGATGAGATTCTGCAACCGGATCTGGCCCGGGCTGACCGTGAGGATCGGCTGCAACGAGAATTGCGTGAACCGGGCCCGGACAGAATTCGTTATGTCGCGGATGCATTTCGTAGCGGCTGGTCGCTGGATGATGTATTCGACGTGAGCAAAATCGATCCCTGGTTCCTTTCGCAGCTACTTGAGCTGGTGGATATGGAGCGAGAATTCGCCAATGTTCTTGCTGCGTCTCCGGCGGGTACTGATTTGACACTTGCAGATGGTGAATTGCGCAGATACAAGCGCAAGGGTTTTTCCGACCAGCGACTTGCTCAATTGAGCGGTATCGATTCTGCTTTGGTACGTAAGGCGCGACTGGCGGCAGGAGTCGGCCCGGTATACAAACGCGTTGATTCCTGTGCTGGCGAGTTTGCCAGTAGCACGGCCTATTTGTATTCGACTTATGATGAAGAGTGCGAGGCTGAGCCCAGTGAACGTAAAAAAATTATGGTGCTTGGTGGCGGGCCCAATCGCATCGGTCAGGGTATTGAATTTGATTATTGCTGTGTTCACGCCGTACTTGCGTTGAAGGACCATGGTTTTGAAACCATCATGGTCAATTGCAACCCCGAAACTGTATCCACTGACTATGACACATCGGATCGACTTTATTTTGAGCCACTCACCTTTGAAGACGTCATGGCTGTTGTCGATCTTGAAAAACCGATGGGTGTCATTGTTCATTATGGTGGGCAGACGCCGCTGAAACTGGCGCAACAGCTCGAGTCAGCAGGTGTGCCGATTATCGGTACGTCGCCTGAGTCCATTGATCTGGCAGAGGATCGCGAGCGCTTTCAACAATTGCTGCAACGCCTGGAGCTGCGCCAACCGCCAAATGCTACGGCCCGCAGTGTGGATGAGGCCTTGCACAAAGCTGGCGAACTGGGATATCCCCTGGTCGTAAGACCATCCTATGTGTTGGGTGGCCGGGCAATGGAAGTCGTGCGGGACGAAGTCGCGTTGCGGCGCTACATGGTTGAAGCTGTATCTGTGTCCAACGATTCGCCAGTGCTACTGGATGAATTCCTGGATGATGCTGTCGAGGTTGATGTGGATCTTGTCTGTGACGGGGAACAGGTTGTTATTGCAGGCCTCATGGAACACATTGAAGAGGCTGGTGTTCACTCCGGAGACTCGGCTTGTTGTTTGCCGCCGTACTCATTGTCAAAACACGTGCAGGACGAAATTCGTCGCCAGGTCAGTGTCCTGGCAATCGAACTGGGTGTGGTTGGTTTGATGAATGCCCAGTTTGCTGTGCAGGGGGAGGACATTTTTGTTCTGGAAGTCAATCCTCGTGCATCGCGAACGGTACCGTTTGTTTCGAAGGCCTGTGGTATTGCATACGCTAAAGTCGGTGCCTTGTGTATGGCCGGAGTGAAATTGGCCGAGCAGGGAATCACAGAAGAGCTGGTGCCAAAATACTTTAATGTTAAAGAGTCAGTATTCCCGTTTATCAAGTTCCCGGGCGTAGACCCTTTGCTGGGGCCTGAAATGAAATCTACCGGGGAAGTTATGGGGGTCGGTAAAACGTTTGGTGAGGCGTTTGGCAAGGCAACACTTGCCACCAACATGATTTTGCCGCACGGTGGTACGGCTTTTCTGTCTGTGCGTGACCGTGACCGTGAGGCGCTTGTCGAGATTGCTCAACAGTTGCTGGCTCTCGGCTTCAAGCTTGTGGCAACTTCAGGAACTTGTGCTTCGCTGACAGCGGCCGGTATCACATGCTCCACGGTCAACAAGTTGCAACAGGGACGCCCGAATATACTAGATTCATTGATAAACAAGGAAATTGATTTTATTGTTAATACTACTGCAGGTAGCAAAGCTGTAAGCGACAGCTACTATATAAGGAAAGAAGCACTCAGTGGTAACGTGGCCTATGCCACTACACTTGCATCTGCAAGAGCAATATGTCGCGCGCTGGCTGAAGCTGGCAACGAAGACGTGTACAGCTTGCAACATCTACATCGGGAATTGGCATGACTACTAGATATCCTATGACAGTACAGGGCGAACAGGCGCTTCGTGATGAGCTGGCTGATTTAAAATCGGTGCAGCGGCCCAGGGTGATTGAAGCGATTGCTGTAGCGCGTGAACATGGTGATTTGAAGGAAAACGCTGAATACCATGCAGCTCGTGAACAACAGAGTTTTATTGAGGGGCGCCTGAAAGAGATAGAAGGAAAACTCGGTAATGCCCAGGTAATAGATATTCACAAAGTCAAGCAGACCGGCAAAGTTGTTTTCGGCTCGACGGTGGAGCTTAATGATCTGGAAACCGATGAAAATCTGACCTATCAGATCGTGGGTGACGATGAAGCCGATTATGATGCGGGAAAGATTTCATTCAACTCTCCTGTAGCCCGTTCGGTGATTGGAAAATCTGAAGGAGATGACGTTAGTGTCCAAACACCGGGTGGCGTGAAGGAATACGAAATACTGTCGGTGAAATATATCTAGTACCTGATCTGCGCACAGAAATTTGCGCCGTTTTTTTCTGCCAGGGGCCTGAGTTGGTAGCGATTGAAGCCAGTTTCTAACGCTATAAATACAGCTGCGGCTGTTAACGCAAAGTTCAGCACAGTCGTTGTTGTTCGCCAGGATTTTGAGTTAGAATCTGACGATAGTTGCGTGGCATTGAAGCTACGTCATTTCGAGCAGGACGAACTCAAAAATGTTTCGAACACGTCGCGATTTTCTCAAATCTTCCACTGTAATTTTAGCAAAACCGTTAGCAAAACCGTTAGCTGCTTCGTTGAGCCTGGCCACAGCACAGGCGCTGGCCGACGCTGTTCATGGCAATTCTGATGTTGCTACATCTGGCGCGGCCATCGCCGAAGACGTAAAACTCGCAAACGACGCAAATCTTGCAAAAGACGCTGAAGAGGCACTGGCTGAAGCTACGCTAAAAGAAAGTAGCTACGGTCCTGACCGCGTAATGCGACTCTTTAATGTACACACTGGTGAACGCTACGAGGGCCCTTTCTGGTCACAAGGCCGTTTTGTCAGTGCTGGTCTCGATCAAATAAGTTACTTGCTACGGGACTACAGAATGGGTGAAAGCCTGCCTATTGACCCTATGGTTATAGACTTTATGCATTCTGTCTATGTTCAGCTGGGTACAGCTGAGCCCATACAGATTCTTTCAGGCTACCGTTCACCGGAAACCAACGCCTGGCTGGCCAAAAAATCCGGCAATGTAGCGAGAAACAGTTTGCATATGCAAGGCCGGGCAATAGATTTCCGCGTACCCGGACACAGTGCCAGTCAATTGCGTAAGCTCGCCTTGGGTACGCGACGCGGTGGAGTTGGCTATTACCGTAAATCGGACTTCATCCACATTGATACCGGGGAATTTCGGCATTGGGATAGCGGAAACAGTTAATCTGCCGGTACCTGTTGTTCCCGCGGCAGCACAACGTGACTCTCCTGCATAGCTGGCGCTGTTGGCTGGCAACGCTCTTTCTCCTCTTTGCTTCATCCTTCGCTTCGCTCTTTTGTCCCGTCTTTAACGTGGTTTAGCCTGGCATCGCTTTATTGTGAACCTGTTGCGCCCAATTAGCTTGAAACGTGTGCTGGCTCACGATTTTCCTCGTTCTGCTGCGACGTCGTTACTATTACTGACGCCTCTTTCAGCCCAAAATACGCTCAATCGAATTACCGCTTAACCGGTGCTGACTGGTTGTAAATGCCATTGCGCTAGAACAATAAGAATGGGGTTATAAGCAATGAAAATATTGTCTCGTAAATTGATACTTTTACCACTGCTGACGATTGTGTTGGGTCTCGCCAGTGTTAACGCACATGCTGCCAAATTCGGTGTGCGGGTTGTTGGAGCTGACGGGTTACCCGTAGCAGGAGCTGCTGTTTGTATCGGCACCGCCGGAGACTATAAGCAGTTTGGCGCTTTTTTCACATCGATAGACGGCGATGTCATTGTCGATGTACCAGCCGTCCCGTTAGTGGTTACCGTTTCCAAGAGCCGTTTCAGCGGCGTAAGGCTTAACGAGCCAGCGCGCCGTTTTAACCTGGTAAAGACAATACAGTTACACGATGGTGTACCAGGGCCCAGATGTCGGGCTGGTAGTTCGCTTGCTGATGCAGGTAGCAGCAGTGATAGTCAGGGATTAGAGATTGCGAGCGTAAGCGTTTCTGAAAGTGCTTTTAACGTTGCTGTGGTGCCTTCAATTAGCGGTGATGCCAATAGCTACCGCATGTCCCGTTCAAAGTCTATGGACAATGCGCAGTGGCAAAATATGTCTTCCCGATCAATCATGGTTGAACCGGGTTTGCTGGGTGGGACCGTTTACCTCCAGGTTCGACGTTATAGGGCAGTTGAGGGTGCTACGCTTGAGGCGCAATCGAATGTTGTTCCTGTCAATCTGGCCGGTTACTAACAGTTACTAACAAATACCGTTGCCGGTAATTTCATCTTCGCCGAATACCAGCTTGTTGGAAATTTGTCCTCCATTCGTGCACTGATTGGTCCAACTCGTTCCGCAAGCTGATTCCTCTACTTCCGGGGTTTCCACAACCACCGGGATTTCCACAACCACCGGGTTTTCTACAGCGATGGTTTGTCGCAAAAATTCCGGGGCAGTTCAGATACTCCGGTTCCCGTATAACAACACTACTTTTTCTTATCCTTGCACTGTTCTATTTCCTGTCCGCTGAGTTGCCTGGCTTCAGCTTCGTACATGACGGGTATGCCGTTTCTGACGGGGTAGGCGAGGCCGGCGCTAGTGCTCCAGAGTTCCTCGTCCTGTAACACCAGTTTGCCCTTGGTAACCGGGCAAACCAGGATATCGAGCAGTCTTTTATCCAAAACCTGTCTCTCTCTGGCTTGTTGCTTGTCACGAATCACCACTAGCTGGTGCCGTAATATAGCGCTACATGAAAATGTGGATTGTAGTACAGCGAGCCTGGTTGTTCCAGTGGCGAGTGCGTACTGTACATTGCGGGATTGGCTGAACCGCAGGGAAATGTATTGCCAGAGTGGTATTACGGCCGAGGTTACTACAAAAGAGCTTGCGGCAGTTCCAGCAACCCTCGTGGTGGAGCCAGCAACTACAGGGCAAACTACCGGGGAGAATGCGTTCTGCCGCTATTGTGACAGAGCAGGTACTGTGCGGTAAGCGCCTTGATGAACTGTTGATGATGACTGAACAGCATCGATGGATGCTGTACCCTCGGCAATGAAGCGCAGGGCTTGAAATCCGCCGCCGCTACCGAGAGAAAATCCTACGGGTGGTCCGGAGCCCATAAACTTTAAGTTTGCCTTGTTGACCATTTCCATGTTGATCGAATCGGGCAAGTCGATTTCCACGTTATCACCACCACTGCTAAATGCCGCTGACAATACATCAGGGTCACCTAGGGCGATGTCGGTGGCTGATTCAGCTGTCTGGAACGTTGTGGACTTATGCACTGAATTTGTTGTCATTTTCTTTTCCAGAGAAGATTCACGCATGGCTGTAATGCCTAGCACAGACATCATGAATATCATCACCATCGCTACAAGTAGGGCGGTTCCGCTTTGTCGTTGCTTGTGGGTGTGATAGTTATATGTAGCTGTCATACAATAAACCATACTGCGTTCCAGAGTTAAGTTTGTCCGGACGTTGTAACTTTTCGGGGAGTGATCAAGCGCCAACTAGATTTCCCTGTCGCGACGATTTCTGATTTTTACTGTTGTGTTAAAAACCAGCCGGAACTGCCTGTTTTCGGGGTGACTCAATCCATCGGTGACAGCATTTGGGTTAGAAGGTATTTCAACTCCTGCCAGCACATAGGTCTGGCTGTCATCTTCGTTGCGAATGCGATCATAAGAGCTCATGAGCAAGCCAAGTTGAATGGTCTCGACACGTGAGCTGTCATAACCGGATTCGTTGGCTGCAAAATACGCCATGGCTCCATTGTTCTGGCGTATGCCAAAACGAACCCGCATGTTTTCTATCCCTTCCACCAGTTCTGTTGGCGGGTTACTCGCTGTGTAAGGCAGGCTTTGCAGGTAGAGTGACCGAATTTCATCACCATCATTGTTAGTCCTGCCAGAGGTGCCTACGAAGTAAACATTCGAATTGAATTTCATCACCCGCGTGTCAGCTTCGGTTCCACCCTCGCCGTAGGCACGTGACAGGTTGCCATTGTCTTTGTTGTCGGACGCGTGATGAGTAATCAGCCCAGCACCCTCGGGAGCTGTTGTTACACGAAAAAGATCTGCGACATCACAATTCGATATGATGGCGAGGTCACCGTCGTTGATTCCACCTTCATTGTCTGCGATCGGTATCGGCGCTGCCAGAGAATTAACAGCATCGAACATCGGCCCATCGAGTTCTGAAACGATCGGGCTACCAAATTGCAAAGCCAGAGTATGCGTACCGGGTACCGCGGTAACATCGCCTGACGGAATTTGAAAAGTAGGCACCGGAGCAGGTGCCCAGGTATTTGGTGATACAACCACTGAGCCGGTAGCGACCGTTTCAAATAAGTCGTTGGTTGGCGAATTGTCTGCACGTATGACCGCGCTTGACGAATTTATATCGACACAGCCCTGAAACCCTGCCATACGGGCGTCCCGGGAAATCGCTTCCAGAGCGTAACGCGCCGCCTCTTGCATGTCAGACATAGCTCCATTGAGCGCAGCACTTCGTTTTGAGCCAACGAACACACTGATCATACCGGTGATCAACACCAGACCAATGGTCATCGCGATCAATAACTCGGTGATGGTGAAGCCTGTTTGGCCGCGCTGCTGATCTTGCTGGCGGTTCATAATGCAAACTCCAGAACCATTTGCTGGTTTTGATCATTATTGCCTATACGCTCAACCCAGGTCGCGGTCAGACGGTATAGGCCATTGGCCTGTCGTGTGATTATGGCGCTGGGGGTTACCTGGTCAGAGCCAGGCAAAGCTGGCACGAAATCCGTGGTTTGGCGTAAGGGATGAAGTAAGGCGCTCCATTCATACAGGTCCTGCTCGGCTAAACTTGCTTCATCGCAATAGTTAACACCGCAATTGGGGTTGCTAGCCGAAGCAGATGTTCCTTTGTTGTCGTAAAACCCTGCGCGGACACCATCAGCGTTACTGCGCATCCGGTCCATCATATCGGTTATCATGAAATAGGCTTGTGCTTCGACGTAAGCACTTTGGCTGAATCGCATTCCTTGAACCTGCATCTTGGCAACAGCCAGGAATCCGATTGAAAGAATCAATACAGTTACCAGAATTTCAAGCATGCCAACGCCGCGCTGCGAATGGTTAAAAGGCGCGACACCCTTTTGCGTTATACAATTCAAGCACTTCATGGTGGGCAGACAACCGGTATCCCGTGTACGTCTTCGATAATGCCGTCAGTGGCACTGCGTCCTTTTCTGATATCGCCGGTAAGCACCAGATGCAGTGCGAGTGCGCTTTCCTCACCGCGATCATCACACACGATGAATGTGCCACCGCTCCAGTTGTTACCGCCGCGCGGATTGTAGCGAACGAATACTTGGGGTGAACTGTTGGCAGCGGAACTTGGATTGGGCGAGACAGTAGCCAGAGTCGTCACATCGCGCCCGTCTAGTGGCGGCACGATATTGAAAATTTCATCATCCATATCGACAACCCCGGCGGCCCCTATGCCGCCCGAAGTATTGTCGGAAAATACCAGCCAACCGTTGTTCCAGTCATTCCCGCAACTTGTGTCTGTAGCGCGAGCGCAGACTGTTATGTTGCTGGAACGTTTCACCGCCTCGGATCTGGCCAGGTACAGCGCGCCAACCAGCTGACTGTAGTCAGCATTCAGCTTGCTGTTCTTCATCGCTGAAACAAAGCTCGGTACACCCAAGCCAACCAATATCATCAGTACGGCCAGTGATACCAAAAGCTCAATCAGAGTGAAGCCTTTCTGAGGAAGCGTTCTCATGGGAAATTTAGCGGCAGCGCGGGCTTGCGATTAAATGCTGGAGTCGATGAAGTGGAACTATAGTTGGCTGGTAATACAGTTCTGTGTTGGTTTGCCGGGCTATTCACAAAACCCCAATTCGGGCTAAAGCTGTAGGCTTTTGTCGCTGTACGCTGCACGGTCACAGCTTCGCTACTTGGCTCTTACCTTGGCCGGACTTGAAATTACCAGCAAGGTCCGGGGCCCGTGTGGCCCTGAACTCCCTGGTCGTTCATAGTCAGAGTAGGGCAGTCTGAATCGTGTGCCTGGACATCCTGAGCTGTAGCGGTCAGCGTGTAAGTTGAAGCTGTAGATATGACCGTAATCGCATAGTTGCCTTCCTCGGATTGCTGCAAGGTTGGTGGTAGTGTGCAATCGGCATAGCTGAATGCAGTTGTGCGGCATCTTTCCAATGATTGCACTGCGTTCATTAGAGCCAGCTGCCCGTCTGCCCGGCGTGTTTTCCGAACATAGTCGCCGTAGCTTGGATAACCCACTGCCGCTATTATGCCAATGATCGCGACCACGATTATCACTTCGATCAGCGTAAAACCTTTTTGTGGTCTCTGTGCTCCGCGGTTTGAGCATGCTGTTTTATTGGTCTTTAATGCCACTTGCTTTCCAATCATGCTGCACATAATGCACATTCCCGTTCCACGGTATTTACTTGAAAGGTATCTATCGGCACTGGCTTACCCCGCCTTGATACTGTTGCTTCCGGGAAGATAATCTGTGCGACTGGTGCCATCCTCCTGTCTGTTTTAATGTGGCCTCGCGCACAAAAGTCAGGCGCAAACCCGTCAAATGTGCGGTGGTAAGGTGGTTTTTTCAAGTTTGCGGCAGATGCTGGCGCCGCTCCCGCAACATGTGATGAAGGTTACATTTTTCGGTTGTTTGAGGTGTCGTGGGATATACATCGAATGCCGATTGCAGCTGTGGTGTTCGCAGGCGTCGATGCTATGCTCATAGCTTGAGTTTTTTCGATTTTCGCTTTTCTTGAGCTTCAATTTCAATGACTTGTAAACTCGGTCTCGATACCGGCGGTACCTTTACTGATGCTGTACTGCTGAGTAATGGTGAAATTATTGCCCACGCCAAGTCACCTACCACCCACCATAATTTGTCAATTGGTTTGAGAGGTGCGGTATCCGCTGTGATGGGCAAAATTGATCCGTCCATTTCCCCGGTTTCGCTGGTGTCATTGTCGACAACGCTGGCCACCAACGCCTTGGTTGAGGGCTATGGACGGAAGGTATGCCTGATACTGGCTGGCTATTCAGAACAGCAGCTCAAGCGGGCACGTCTGGCTGAGGTGATGGGTGCCGACCCTGTGCTGTTTATTGCCGGTGGTCACCATGCTTCCGGTGAAGCGATCGCTGAGCCGGATCTGAATAACCTGCGCGAACAACTTGCAGCCATCGATGAAGCAGTCGACGCCTATGCAGTGTCTGCGATGTTCTCAGTGCGCAATCCTGCACATGAGATTGCCATTCGAGATTGGTTAATGGAAAAAACCAGTAAGCCGGTAAGCTGCGGATACGAATTGAGTTCTGCGCTGGATGCACCACGTCGCGCATTGACTGCGGTTCTCAACGCCCGCCTGATACCTCTCATCCATAATCTACTGAACGCCACCACTGACATGCTATCGGATTTTGGGATCAAAGCACCGCTCATGGTGGTCAAGGGTGATGGCTCATTGGTCACAGCAAAAGTGGCGACGGTCAGCCCGGTTGAAACTATTTTGTCCGGGCCTGCAGCAAGTGTGGTGGGTGCTGGTTACCTGAACGACAAGCGAGACCTTGTGGTAGCTGATATGGGAGGAACGACCACAGATATTGCGGTAGTGGAAAATGGCCGACCGTTGCTCGATCCACAAGGCGCAACAGTGGGTGGCTGGACAACCATGGTACGAGCGATCCGAATCAATACCTACGGTCTGGGTGGTGACAGTGAAATATCGTTTGATCGTGAAAATCGTCTGTTCAGAGTAGGGCCGCAGCGGGTGACACCGGTGTCCACCTTTGTGCGTGATTATCCGGAGTTTGTTGAAACGTTGAAAAAGCAGCTGGAGCTGCCATTCAGTACAACACACAGTGCGCAATTCGTCTTTATTCCAGCGCTAGCTGATGTTGGTTCTGACAGTGAAGTTGTAGCTGCTGACATGCCCGCTGGATTAAGCGGGCAGCAACGTGAACTCTGGCAACGGCTGGCTAAAAAGCCAATGGCGTTACAAACACTGTTCGAAGATCAAACTCTGGATCTGGCTTTCAGGCGTTTGGTGGCAGCAGGTCATATTGCGCATGCAGCGTTTACACCGACTGATGCCTTGTTGGTTATTGGTAGCGAACATCTTCTGACACAAGGGTTTAATGCCGAAGCGGCGTCATTGGCTGCAGAGCTTCTAATGCGCTACAGCCGTCAGAATCTGGGGCCGGTATGGGAATCTGAGGTTGAATTTGCTGCTGCCATGCGTGAGCAGGTCGCACGCGATGCTGCCTTGGCAATCATGGAAACCGTGTTGGCGCGCGAAGCTGCCGGTGATGCTAAAAGTTCCACGCATCCTGCAGTTTCCAAACAAGGCAGCCAAGCAGGTCAATCCGTGTCGAATAGCTCAACCCATCCGCATAAGCGTTTTGCCCGCCAACGCCTGGCCCGTAATGGACTTCACCCGGAACAGCGCGCTTTGATTGAGAGCATATTTGAAGGCGGTGAATCCAGTTTGTCTTTAAGGGCATCGCTGTCGCACCCGCTGGTGGGGCTAGGTGCGCCAGCTAACGGTTATTACGACCGGGTAGCACAGCTGCTTGGTACAACTGCTGTTGTGCCCGAGCTGGCAGGTGTTGCAAATGCTATAGGTGCGGTAGTAGGCACAGTTAATATCAGTCGTAGTTTAACTATTACTCCACTGGGGGGTAAGCGGGTGCAGGTACACCGGGAAGATGGACCAGCCGAGTTTGCGGAACTTGAGGCGGCCGCCGAAGCAGCAAGACTTGAACTTGAACAACGCGTGACTACCATGGCTGTTGATGCAGGCGCAATGGATATCCAGACCACTTTTGATCGAAACGATATCGTTGCCGAGAATCAGGGAGAGAAAGTTTTCTTTGAGTCAACGATTACTGTCAGTGCACATGGTCGCCCGGCATCCGCAGCTGATTAACTTTGCTTTTGATGTTTGCCGGTGACTGGAAAGGTTCTGCCGGGCAGCTGCACTGACTATGGCAATCGCTATGGCTGTGGCCGCGATTTCAGTTCGGCAATTTCCTTGCGCAGAAGCTTGAGTTCAGCCAATATTTCGACTTCCTTATCGTGATGTTTTTCTTCCTCTGCGCCCTGCATAGCCGCAACGATGATACCGATAAAGAGATTCAGTACAGTAAACGTTGTGCATAGAATAAAGGGTAAAAAAAACGCCCAGGCAAGTGGGAACTGTTCCATTACCGGTCTGACAATACCCATGGACCAACTCTCCAGAGTCATGATCTGGAACAGAGTGTAGGAAGATGAACCGAGCCCGCCGAACCATTCGGGAAAAGTATCGCCAAACAGCTTTGTTGCCATGACAGCAAAAACGTAAAACACAAGACACATAAGGGCCGTGATCGAACCCATGCCGGGCAGTGCTGCTATCAGGCCGCCAACCACTCGCCGCAGCGAAGGTACAACACTGATTAGCCTGAGCACCCTGAGGACCCGTAATGCACGTAGAACAGACAGACCACCACTGCTGGGTACCCAGGATATACCAACGACCAGTAAATCGAATACGCGCCAGGGATCAGCGAAGAAGCGGCTTCGATAGACTAAGATGCGAGCCAGCAACTCAACGGTAAATACCAATAGCAGCGCAAAATCCAGAGCGCTCAATACCTCTCCAAAAGGCACGGCGACTGCCGGCACGGTCTCTAATCCGAGAGTGGCAGCATTGATGAGTATCAATACCGTTATTATCCAGTCAAAACGTGCTGATTCAATCAGTGTCTTGAGCTTTAGCAGCGTGGGGTTGTTCACTTGTGGACCTGGTTTGGCGTAATCAAATTTGATTACGCCAAATTTTAAATCTGATGCCAACCGTGCGATACCGGTTTTTAAAAAAAACTATCGCCTGGTAATTTATGCGGCGGCAAGCCCTAAGCCTTATTTTTTCGGGACGTAAATATCCGTACAGGTGCCGGCAGCTACTTCAGTTGCGAAATTGAAGGTTTCAGAAAGCGTCGGGTGCGGGTGCACCGTTAACGAGATATCTTCGATATCAGCACCCATTTCAAGCGCCAGAACAGCTTCCGCGATCAGTTCGCCGGCGTTGGGGCCGGTCATGCCAGCGCCCA
>CALLOA010000184.1 GCA_938005265.1 uncultured Granulosicoccaceae bacterium | reverse complement strand
TCAAACGCAGACTTGACCGTGTGAAAACCGGTCTGATGCGATTTGGACAGAAAAAGACTGTAGATCAAGCGTTCGGGTCCACACAGACCATACCGATCAGTTTTGAAGATTACCTGGAATTACTTGATTTCACTGCTCGTGAAATCAGAAAGGGAAAGCGTGGCTTTGTCCACCCCCGGACCCCGCCTATATTAGAAAGACTAAGTTATAACCTGAAGAGTTGGCAAAAAGCCCAGAAACCTGCTGGTCGCTGGTTTTCGAGAGCGTTGGGCGGGCCAGAAGCCATCGATGCGTATTGTGACGCTGTGGGGCAGCATTGGATTTGGCGGGGATAGTCAACAGAGCGCGGATTGCATTCAAAGGCTATTAGCCTTCGGACTTGAGTCGAGTAAAGACTCGCTAGAAACAGCTTCTGATTTAAATTGCAGATTACTTATCAAATAATGGGTGTCCCTCAAATAATCTTTTTCTAAAAGCGAAAACAGGTCAAGTGAATATTCACATCGTGGCTAACTAATCTCTCCGTTACCACGGCCATCATTACCTTTAAGCTACTCATCAATCCAGTTTTACTGTTCAACCAATTGTGGAATCCCGCCAGAGAGCATGATTGTAAATGGATTTACGTTGTAACCTGCTGGACTCTTTTTTGTTCTGATTTAGTTTTTATACCCATCAACTTTTTTTTTAGAACGAGGTACTAAGGTCATGCCATCAAAACATTAACCTGGTAGTTGTTAGCCCTGTTTGGCTACGCTTTTTTGCAAAGCACTTCTGCCCTGGCAAGGGCGACATAGTCGGTTGATTATGTGAGGCGATGGTTAGTCTGATGTAGTAAAAAAGTGTTACTATTTTTTATATAAATCTTGCACGGAGTTTGGAAATGAATAAAGCCAAAGTTTTAACCGCTATGGTTGCCTGCTATTTACTGAGCTCCTGTGGAGGCGGTGGTGGTGGGGGGGGTGATGAAAATCCCCAAAACGTTATTCCTACGACTACTAACCCGGAAACCAGCCCTACGGCATCCGGTGGTCCCACCAACGGCCCTGTCGCTGTTAATCCCGGCACGGATATTATTCCTGCCTTTCTCGGCAATCGCCCGTCCGTGGAACGGATTTACTCTGAATCCCAAATAGCTGCGATCGAGTCTATCGGCCTGCAATTGAATTTGGGTAGCAATCCTCCTAACGTCGAAGGCACATTTAGTTTTGAGCCACAGTTGCTCCAGGCATCTACTGTTCCTAACGAAGCAAATGAGATCGGTGACACGTTTGATGGTTTGGAATTCACTTTTTCAAACCAGGACAATGAAGATCTGACATTAGACTTTTCAGCGTCCGAAACCAGCACCAATGTGGTTGCAACGAGTTCGTTTATTTCCGGATCCGGGAATGCGTTCACAGTCTATCTCGTGGCAGAAGTCACTCTTGATGGTCATACCTTCGAGTCTACTGAAACTTACAGTGGTGTGGTTTCAGACGGTGGAATATTAAATCTTCAGAGAGCGTTATTTGTAATTGACGACAGAGGCGACCCTAACGATGCAATAATAGCGAATGATTCGGGCAGGCTATTTATTGATCAGGACGGCTTTTCAGAGCAACTTGGTTTGCCCGAGCCGATCGCTGATGATCCGGAAACGTTCTTTGTAGCGGAAAATTCCGTTGATGCTCTGCTTGGTGCTGTTACCTTTGAAGAAATCTCCTTTGTCGCACCCGATAATAGTTTTACAGTGATGTTTACTGAAATTATAGCTACCCCAGCTGGCAACAGTAGTGTGGAAGCCGAGCTACCCTCAGGTACGATTGCTTGTACGATCCTTTCTTCTGAGGATGGAGTATTTTTCTGTCCGCTGCTTTCAGATGATGGCCAATCTATAACAAGCTACTTGTTTTCGCTTACCGAAAACGGGGAAGGGATTGGTGTATTCGATGTGTGTGATGGTTTGGAAGCTTGTGATTTAGAGTCAATTTTTGTCCGGCTTGATGATGACCCGGATGGTCTTGTATTTGTTACAGTCGACAGGTCAGTAAATTCCCTGAATTCCGCGCTTGAAGTACGTAGTGTTTATAAGGATCTTTGATCTAATGCGTGCTACTGACACAAACCAAACTTGTTTTGCGAGCGATTTAGTTAACAGGTTTTGGTGATCAAACGCCACGTCTCCATATACGACAAAAAACGGGTCGAGCATCAGTGATGCTCGACCTTGCTTGAACGTCAGTTTCCCATCACTGGGTAAGCTCAATATTTTGTATCCTTCATTGATGTAGTGATCCGCTATCTCACATGTAGTCTATTCATCAAAGGAAGTGCTCGCACAGCGTTTCTGTTCATATTTCGTACGCTCAATAGTGTGGATTAACCGTTTTGTGAATAGGCAACGGTGCTGTGATTTGACTTTTTGGTGTAAACTCGGGCTTAAGTTGTAGAGAAAAAGTGTCAGCCGAAAATTCGAAAGGAGTCAGATTTATGTTTCGACTACTCTTACCAGTCAGCCTCACCTTTTTGCTAATCGCATGTGGTGGCGGAAATGGAGGTTCCAGTGATTCGGATACTGGAATTGTCGATGTTTCACAGACCCAGAGTCAGGTCGAGGCCCCTGTCGCTAACGGCCTTACAGTCAGTGGATCCCCTTCAGAAACACCTGCTCCCGAAGTAGCAACTGGCCTGGCACAGGTTGCGGATCCGGATGACGAGCCGATTGATGCCGAAGTGGCGACAGGATTGACGGTGTCTCCTTCACCCGGGCAGGAGAGCAGTACACAGAATCCTGCTGATGAGTCTGTTGACGGCGAAGTAGCGACTGGCTTTTCGGTATTTGCGATTGAGGCTGCACCAGTTGCCGCTGGCATTATCGAAGCAGCTTCCGTCACTGAAGAACAATTGCTTACTAACTCCACCGGGCTCATTGACGCAGCACGGGTCGATACCACGCAAGGTGTGTTTTTTACTAGCCTCCCGCCACTTCCGACGGGCGGTATACCCTCTAGTTCCCCCACCGCTGACACGCAGACCATCATCTCCGGCGGCTCGCTAAGTCTGGATATCGGTACTGATGCCGGGTTTTTCAGGATTTACGTCTCATCTGATAACGACGATGGCTATTTCCTGATTGAATTACCAGAAGAAACAAACCGGGCATCGGTTTTTCTGGCACTCAGTTCTATCCAGCTAGACGGCGGTGTAGGTGAGATCAGTGTGCAGGTTGAACGTGCTGATGGCGCAATTAGCGATCCGCTGATTTTTCCGGTTACCACTCTATCCGTGGGGGCTGGTGAGCTTCAGGTCAGCGTGATTTGGGATCAGCCGGTAGATATGGACCTGGCGCTATTTGAACCTGATGGCACAGGAATATTTTTTGCCAATGCGGTTTCGCCCAGTGGTGGCATGCTTGATCTGGACAGTAACCCTGTCTGTTTAATCGATGGTATCAATAACGAAAATATTACCTACGATGGTTCGATACCGCCTTCTGGTGAATACACTGTGTTCATTAGTTTGTACAGTGCTTGCGAAGTTGTAGAGCCGATTAATTTTATTGTGACCGTTCGTGTAAACGGCGGTGTTCAAACCTTCAACGGTACGCTCACCGCCGCTGACGAGTCTCTATTTTTCGAGATTACAAGATTCAACTTACCCTAACGCAGAAGTTACCTGGGGTTGGAGCTAGCCGCCTGCCACTGCTGAACACGGCGTCAGTTGGTTACTTTGCACTGTGGCGCGAGCATACTGCCCGGACAGGGTGCCTGATGGTTCGGAGTACTGTAATTGGTCAGCACCCGTTTGCATAACGCTCAACTGATTACCTTCGAATGTCAGGAACATGTCAGCTCCCTGACTGACAGTGGCAGTAATGGCCAGATCAAAGCAGCCAAGTTCCAGATTCTCGTTGCTATAGGAAAATACGATACCGTTTTGCCTGAATTCCAGGAACTGTGTCGGATTTTGCCTTTGCCATAGTCCAATAACACCGGCTGCAAAGTCGCTGGCAGGTGCTAGCTGACGCACAGCAATGGGCCGGGATTGGAGTATCGGGGAACGATTTTCAGGCGATAAACTTCTTTCGTCAGAAAAGAACAGAAACTGATTGTTTTCCAGGTTATAAACCCTGAATAGAGTGGGTGCGATGACTTCTGTAACCGCACCTATCTGGCAGCCACCGATTGAGAAGGTTTCGCCTGCCGTCCAGTCTGCACGATCACAGAGCTGGTCGTTGTTCAGGTTTTGCGCGGTGGCGTCCGTCAGCGGAGTTAGTGAGCGTTCGACGGTTTGCTGAATATCGAGATCCATAATGATTCGGTTATCAGCATTAGTGCGCGGACTGCCTTCGAAGTAATTACCGGAAGACGAGATAGTAAATGATGGTTCTGTGCAGTTCAGGTCGCTGTATGAATTCAGGAAGAAATCATAGGTACCGTCTGGTCTGAAAAAATACCCGACATCCTGCGAAAAAGTAGTGGTTACATTACATTCAAACCCATCCCATGAACCGATAAGGCTGGAATCGGGATTAGCCACGGTTGGCCTGAAGCCCGAACCCGAATCGCCGCTGCCACCGCTGCAACCCGCAACAGTAATTAGGGCCAATGCTACTGCGCCAAAGGAAAGCGAGTGACGACGCTTAGTTGTCCACTTAGTTGTCCAGTTACCCATCACGACTCCTTCTCCATTTCAACGTATGTACCGGTGTGTACAAACTACCTACTGAATTTACTGTAGATTTCCTGCCTATACTACGTCATTCAGTGTAATGAATTCATGAAACAGTGGCAACGATAGTTCCGGTGCCACGAGCGAGTATGAGTTTAGAATGTACTAGAAGCCCCAGTGCCGGGACTTGGTACCCGGAAATGGTATTTTCCGCAAACCTGGCGCGAGAGCCACTGATCAAATTATCCTGAGAGCAACCTTTGAACGAAATCGAACAAGCTAGGCAGCATGTGCTGAGCGCCAATCTGCTTGGAGAAACCCAAGAGGAATTGCGCGGTCGATTGCTTCAGTGGCTGAATGATCATGATGATGCTCTGCACCGCACTTGCTTGAAAGGCCATCTGACTGGTTCTGCGGTCATTATCGATCCGTCGCGTCCTGCGACTTTGCTTATCCATCACAAGAAGCTTCGAATGTGGCTGCAACCGGGTGGCCATGCTGACGGGCAGGGGGACTTGGCTCAAGTGGCTTTAAGGGAAGCTGAAGAGGAAACAGGGCTGACCTCTCTGCAGGTAATAACACCGGCGATCGATCTTGATATACATACCATTCCCGAGCGCGGTGATGAGCCGGAACATCTGCATCTGGATGTCCGCTTTCTTGTTATTGCACCAGCGGGGTCTGTGGCGTCACCGGATGAATTGGAAACGTTGGGCGCGGTGTGGGTCAGTCAGGATGATCCGGATGGTCTGATAGTGGGTGACGAACTCAGGCGGCTAATCGACCGGGCTTTTTTTATTGCCACATCGCTTTAAGCAGGGCTTTAAGCAACGCTATAAAATACTTACTGCTGATTGTTGTCCACGCGTTACAGGGAATTACTCAGAAGGTAAAACGGTATTGCAGGTGTAAGACCAGATCAGGCGTCGTATCTATCGCCACATCTTCGAGAAAGGCGGCAGAAAACTCATGTGAAGGCGATGGATTCCATGTTCCACCCATTGCCAATTGCACGGTGTAATTACCCAGCTCCCGTAGTGTGCTTTTATAAATGGGTGAATGCACGTCGAGTTGCAGCGCCAACCGAATGTCACGTTGGGCAAGCCACTGCGGGTGCCAGTGCAGACCGATATTGCCGAACGCAAGCAGTGAGGATACACCCGGTAATCCTTCCGCCTGCTGTGGTACTAGCACGCCCAGCCGTGAACCTAGCGTGAATTGTGGACCCCATGCAAACCCATGGCTTTGCAAGCCAAAGAATAAGGCCGGTTCGCCACTGCCACTGAGTTCTTCAAGACTGCCGCTGGGCAGGTTGACGCCTGCAAACCAGAGCGCTCCGGGCAGTTTTGTTCCACCGATACCGCAGTCACTGTGATAGGCAAACTGCACGGTAGTGTCACCCAAACTGCGTGTGGGTGCGTCAAGTGTTAGTGATACGCCGTCTGATTCATAAATAAATAACAGTCTGTCGCGTTCACTCTGGTCACGCTGCGCGTCGGGCAGTTGAAAGAATTCGTGCCACTTCTCAATAGCGTTATCAAGTGACCCCATACGGTGATTAACCTGCTTGAAGTCAGCGGCTATTTGAAAGCAATGGTTGTATCGGTATACAAGGGCTACGGTATGTCTTGCAGTTTCACCATCCAGTAACAAAAATTCCCCGTCACGAAATCCTCCGGCGAATATATTTGAATAGTCGGTTTGAATGCTGACAGATGCGAGCCCGCTTGCAGTACTTGTTTCGCGGCCTGCTGCAAGGAAGTGCGGCTGTGGTATGCCAACCAGCCCGCCAAGTGGATGAGCACCATTGGCGGTAAGGAATTCAAACGCCCAACATTGCACAGACATCAGGCACAAGCAGATGAAGATGAAAGGGCAAAACTTTGTTTGCTTGTTAAGTTGCTTGACCAACAGTTTTACTTTTCAATTAGCTGGGCGCAGTTCTACTTATGTATTCGGATGTGCGGGCCATCTTTGAATGCCGGGAAACTCTGTCCTAGTGAACGGTGTTTTAAGTTAGCCCGAAAGAAAGTGGCTTGCCAGTAGTTCACAGGATCGATGACGAATGGTCGGGTCGAAAGTCCAGGTTACGACCACTAATTCTTCAAGCTCAAAATTCCCGGCCAGTACTTCCATTTTTGCGCTTACCTGCTCAAGCGTTCCAACCAGAGCTGACTGCCTTAGCTGCACCATGCGTGCCTTTTCAGCAGGGCTGTAGTTTGTGTCTACCAGGGACTCCGGTGGTTGCAGTGCTTCACGTATGCCCTGTTCCATGCGAACCTTCCAGTGCTCACGGCTGCGGTAGTGAAACCAGGCTTCTTCCTCTGACTCTGCAACCAATGCCCAGACGCACAGGGTAGGGCTTGGTTTGGGGTGTCGCTCACTCGGTTTGTAAAGATGGCGGTACAATGCCATTGCCTGCTCGGAGCCTATACCATCGGTAAAAAAATAGGCAAAGGCATAGGGCAGGCCAAGCTGCGCACCGAGCCTTGCGCCGTAGTCCGAACTACCCAGCATCCAGATTTCCGGGCTGGTGGGGCCTTGCGGGTGTGCACCGATGCTTGAAAACGGGTGTCCTTCAGGCAGTGGTTTGCCACTCACCCAGTGCATCAGTTCAACCACTTGTTGTGGAAATTGCTCATGGGCAACACCGGCGTTCGGGTTCAGTGCCATGGCAGTAGTGCGATCTGAGCCGGGTGCGCGCCCCAGCCCCATATCAATTCGCCCGGGGGCTATGGCTTCCAGCACCCGAAACTGTTCCGCCACTTTCAGCGATGCATAGTGCGGTAGCATGACACCGGCACTGCCAATCCTGATGCGATCTGTTGTGGCTGCAATGGCTGACATCAGAATTTCAGGTGCGGTGCCAACGATGCCGTCGCTGTTGTGATGCTCGGATACCCAGTAGCGGTGAAACCCGAGCGTGTCGCAAATTTTCGCAAGCGTCAGCGAGTCACTGATAGCTTCAGATTGAGGTTTGCCGGCATTAGCTATGGATTGATCCAGAACGGACAGTTGCATGCCTCAGATTGACTCCAGGCTGTAACCGGTACCAGCTGCACTGAGAGTCGCAAGTTTGGGTTCCACCATGTGCCCACCAGAAAAAATCAGTTGATCAGAGGCAATCATTGCCAGTGTTTTTTTGCGGGTTTGTCGTGCCTGTTCCGCATCGATATCAAACACAATGCCGATCTCGGGGTCGGCCAGCTGTAATACCGGTGCATGCACAATATCTGTAGCCATCACAAAGCTCGCATTGCCATCATCCACACGGAATCCGCAATGACCGGGTGTGTGTCCTGGCAGTGAGATGGCGCTGACACCGGAACCCAGGTCAGCATCGCCCGCGAAGGTCTGCACTTGCTCACCGTAGGCAGACATGACAGCTTGAGCGAGTTGTCGCCAGTCCTCCATCATCTGTTCGTCAAATGCTGTTGGCCGTGACCAGAAGGCAAGCTCATCTTCGTTGATTAACACTGTGGCGTTCTTGAACACAGCTGAATTTTCAGGTGTGACAGCACCGGCAATGTGATCGGGGTGTAAATGAGTCAACATCAGATGTGTGATGTCGTCCGGGTGTATACCTGCTTCGGTCAGCCCGTCGGGTAATTTACCGCAATCTGCTCCCATCAAGTCACGTGGGCCGGCATCTACCAGCAAAGTCCTGTTGGGTGATTTAACAATGAAGGCGTTGAAGTTTGTCTTGATTGTTTTTGTGTTGGCAGATGCCAGCAGGTTATCGATATGGGCTGCATCGGTACCCGGAAACAATTCATGATTGAATTCAGCACCACCATCGGTGATGACAATGATTTCATGTTCCCCGGTTTGTAAAGTGTGTGTCAGTGACATAAAGGTTCAATCTCCAGTGTGCGGGAATGGCAAGGTTCAGGAACAGGCTTTGCCTGCTTCTTCCTTGAAAGCTGAGTGCCAGCGTGACAGTGGCGGTCGGTCGTGGGTGATGTCTTGAGCACCCCAGATGATGCGGCGATTATCCATGTCGTTAGTGACTTCATCATCAGGGCATACGATGTAGAAGCTGCCACTGTCTATCGCATCGATCATTGTGTTGACTACTTGCCCGGGCATCCACGCGCCTTGTTTGTGCGGGTTTTTACCCGTGGTTGTCCAGCCCGGCACCAGCAAGTGTGACGTCACCCGGCTATGGTTTGTGCCGCTGTTTCGCAATTCGTGCTCCAGCTGTTCGGTGAAGATTTTCACCGCTGCTTTGGCCATGTTGTAGGCAGGCGTTCCGGGTGGGTTGGTTATCCCCTGTTTCGAGCCGACGTTGATAATTGCGCAACGTTCACCGCTTGCCAGCATGGCTGGCATAAATCGGCGGCTCGCATCAA
The DNA here is from genome assembly GCA_938005265.1 of uncultured Granulosicoccaceae bacterium. GTDB lineage: Bacteria > Pseudomonadota > Gammaproteobacteria > Granulosicoccales > Granulosicoccaceae > CALFCE01. The sequence continues at coordinate 10,493 of CALLOA010000184.1, read as the reverse complement.
CCAATGCCCACACGTTGATATCAAACAGCTTTTTCCACTGTTCTGTTGTGCCATCAAACGTGCGGCCTTCGCGACTCACAGCGTTGTTCATCAGCACATTAACCGAACCGAATTTTTCAGTCACAGTTGCGTGCAATACCGATGCGGCATCTGATTCTGATAAGTCCAGATGTAGCGAAAGGGTTTTGTCAGCACCACAGATGGCAACCAGTTCCTGTTCCACCTGTGCCAGATCATCGCCGGGCAGATCGGTGATCGCAAGCGACATGCCCCGTTTCGCCAATTCAATCGCTGTGGCCCGCCCGATACCCAAGGCGGCACCGGTGACTACTGCTGTGTTGCCTTCGATAAAAACCGGCTCAACCATTTTGAATGCCCCTTGCAATGTTCCGTTGATTAACGGGCGCACGGTGGATAATTAAATGAAACACTTGCGCAGGTAATTACCTACCCTGCAATACAGGGTACTGTACCAAACATCGGTCAGGAACTGCAGATATCAGTTATCGATGATGTCCAACCTGCCACACCAATGCCAGTGCTCTGGCCGCGTAGTAGGTGGCAGAAAAGAAAATGCTTTGTAAGGCCAGAAGGGGTTTGAACGTACCGGCTTGCCAGACGGTTTTAGCGGCGTTCAATAGGGCAAAGAATCCGAGAACCCCCACTGCACCCAGCAGATAGAACAAGGTGTTGCCCGGTTGCAACAGTGAAAGCACAATGGCTGCGATGCCCGAAAGCAGAATAATGATGGGAAAAACAATACTCGGTAAGTCACGTGGTTTGATTTTGTGACGGAAACTGACACGCAGATTGTCTCTGCCGCGCCAGAGCTCACCGCGAAAAATATCTTTCAAGTGTCTGGGGTCACCACGGTGCACACTGCGTAAACGGCTGTCACTGATCAGTTGGTGCCCGGCAGCTCTGATGCGTGCGCACAGGTCAACGTCTTCACAGGTTTCCAGCGATGTGTCGAATCCCTGCAAGGATTCAAAAACCGATTTTCGGATAACAAGGTTGCCGGCAGCCAGCCAGTCTACGTTTGATGAGCCTTCGGAATGTCCTCGCATGTAGTCACCAGTGCGGGTAACCCAGGTGCCGTCGTCTGGTGCCGTGTAGGCTGCACCTGCTGCTGCAACCTGCGAGTCCTGCATAATCTCCGTTATGGCCTGGCACCAGCCTGTAGCGATTTCATTGTCTGCATCGACGAAGGCGATCAGTTCAGCGGCCGCCTCTGTGCTACCACGATTACGCAGTTGTGAAACGTTCTCATCGGGAATAACCAGTACCCGTGCACCGGCTTGCTCTGCAACGGCCGCGCTATCATCAGTTGATCCGTTATCCAGGACTATAATTTCGAAAGGGACGCCGCTGGATTTTTGTGCATTGATTGCAGCCAGTGACTGCTGCAGCAAGTGTGCAGAATTCCGTACCGGAATGATGAAGGAGAGTGTCGGTTTCATCTTGGTTTGCAGATATTTCCTGATTTGCAGATGGTTGCTAAGCGTAGCGCAGCATTTGGGCTGGGTTGCAGAACAATATACACTGGGTGTTCTATTGCGATGCGAAGCATAGCCGTTTTATTTACAACCGTGGCTCTGCGCTAAAAAAATTAACAAACTTATCCCTTGTTTCCAGGGGTGATTCAACAAACGAGCCAGACGACAGGTTCTACAACCATAGGTCAGCCAGAATTCCAAGCGCCAGAACCACAAGAATGGCCAGTGTCAAACGATTGAATTGCGCAGCTGAGATGTAGCGCGCGAGCCAGTTACCGACCGGCATGCCGGCAATCAGCGGAACCAGCGACAAAACACCCATCATGGCCCATTGCAGGGTTAATACATTAAACCATAGCAGTAGCGGAATTTGCGCCACGCCCACGCTAATGAAATAAGTGGAAATGGTTGGCACAAAGCGTTCGCGCTTCATGCCCATGGCATTCAGGAAAGTGATCGACACAGGTGCAGAAATCCCGGTAGCGCCTTGTAGCATACCGGCGATCGTGCCCGCAGGTGCTGCGAGGCGGTTCGCACTTGCCATGGGTAGTTTCCATGCGCTATTGCGAACCTTGAAAGCAACGTACACCAGTACCGCCAAAGCCACACCCAATGACAACCAGGATGACGGCAGGGTGGCAAGAAACACAGTGCCGATAATCGCACCCAATAACCCGCAACCTGCAAATCGCCAGAGAAAGCTGGCAGGCATTCGGTGCTCCCTGAATCGCCAGGTTTGCCAGATATTGGGCAGTACGTTGGGTATGGCAAAAATGGCAATAGCCGTCTGCGGGTCATAGAATAATGTTAGCAAGGGTACGGCAACGAGTGGCGCTCCCGAGCCGGTCGCGCCTTTGAGTACACCGCCAATAAAAAAACCGATACCAACCAGTAAAATGATTTCCAGCATTGTGGCCCGATCATTTGATGAGAAACTGACAGCGCGTTGCTCGCAGAGGGTGTGCTGTCGCGTATTTACACATGCTGTGTTGGACCAAAGCCCCTTACTGCACTAGAATCACATACTATCCTAATGTTCTTTCACGTGGCCTCTCGTAAGGGTCACCACTGAGTCAGCTCTCATGCCCCAAATAACTCTCCCTGATGGCAGCAAACGCGAGTTTGCTGCAGCTGTTTCCGTGCTCGATATTGCTGCGGATATTGGTCCCGGCCTTGCCAAGGCAGCACTTGCCGGAACCGTTGATGGTCAACTGGTCGATCTCAGTCATACGATTAATGCCGATGCTGATGTTTCCATTGTCACCGGCAAGAGTGATGAAGCGCTCGATCTGGTCCGCCATTCAACCGCACACTTACTGGCCCAGGCAGTCAAACAGCTATTCCCCAAAGCACAGGTCACGATTGGCCCGGTCATCGAGGGCGGTTTCTATTATGACTTTGCTTACGAACGTCCTTTCACACCGGAAGATCTGGAGGCCATTGAAAAGCTGATGGGTGAGCTGGCGGCTAAAAATATACCGCTGGAACGCTCGGTTATGGAGCGCGATGACGCGGTGGCTTTCTTCAAGTCGCTGGGCGAAGCCTACAAGGCCGAAATCATAGAAAGCATTCCAAGCAATGAGGAGTTGTCGCTCTATCGGCAGGATGATTTTATCGATCTGTGTCGCGGGCCCCATGTGCCCAACACGGGCGTACTCAAAGCCTTCAAGCTGATGAAAGTAGCGGGTGCCTACTGGCGTGGTAACTCTGACAACGAAATGTTGCAGCGCATCTACGGCACTGCCTTCATGGATAAGAAAGCCCTGAAGCAGCACCTGCATCAGCTCGAAGAGGCCGAGAAGCGTGACCACCGCAAGATTGGCAAACAACTGGATCTGTTCCATTTACAGGAAGAAGCGCCTGGCATGGTGTTCTGGCATCCGCGTGGCTGGGCAATCTATCAGTCTGTTGAAGCCTACATGCGCGAGCGCCAGGACGGCGCCGGTTACCAGGAAATTCGCACACCACAGGTGGTGGACTATTCCCTGTGGGAGCGTTCCGGTCACGCCGATAAATTTGGTGACGGCATGTTTAACGTGCAGACCGATGATCGCAATTACGCGATTAAGCCCATGAACTGCCCCTGCCATGTGCAGGTTTTTAATCAGGGCCTGAAAAGCTACCGCGATTTGCCACTGCGTTACGCGGAATTCGGCTCCTGCCATCGCAACGAACTATCCGGTGCGCTGCACGGCATCATGCGGGTCCGGGGTTTTACTCAGGATGATGGCCATATTTTCTGTACAGAGACGCAGATACAGGATGAATGTGCAGACTTCATCGACTTTCTGCATTCTGTCTACGAAGACTTCGGTTTCAAGGAACTGATTTATCGACTTTCAACCCGGCCAGCTGAACGCGTGGGTAGTGATGAAATCTGGGATAAATCGGAAAAAGCACTGGCCGATGCACTGGACGCCAAAAATCTGCCGTGGCAGGAGTTGCCCGGTGAAGGAGCTTTTTATGGTCCCAAAGTCGAATTTTCACTCAAGGACTGCATCGGCCGGGTTTGGCAGTGCGGCACCATTCAGGTGGATTTCTCCATGCCGGGTCGACTCGACGCGTCCTACATTGACGAAAACGGTGACAAGAAGGTGCCGGTGATGTTGCACCGCGCAACACTGGGTTCTTTCGAACGATTTATAGGTATTCTGGTCGAAGAACATGAAGGCAAACTGCCTCTATGGCTCTCGCCTGTACAGGCTGTAGTGGTGAATATCACGGACAAACAGTCCCCATACATAGAGAAGTGCACCAAACACTTGCAAAACCAAGGGTTTCGGGTTGAATCAGACTTGAGAAACGAGAAAATCGGCTTTAAGATACGCGATTGGACTCTCAAAAGAGTTCCGTACATCCTCGTGGCCGGTGATCGCGAGCGGGAGGCGGGCGAATTAGCCGTCAGAACCCGCGATGGCACTGACTTGGGAAGCCACCCGCTGGAGCGAATTGTGGCAGCGTTGGCAGCTGAAAAGCAGACTCGCGGAAAAACTGCGGTCAGCCAATCCCTTGAAATTGTGAACTCCTGAACGGGAGGCTTTCCGGCATAATACGGTTTGTAGATACAAGATTGGTATCAGGATTGAATGTAACTGGTTTATGTGGCGATTAGCGTGCGTTATTTGCACAATCAATTGTTACATGGGCATTTGAAATCAAAGCTAAACAGGAGCCGAAGAGATTTCAGCGAAAAAAATCAATCGTAAAAACGACGAGATAGATGTACCTGAAGTCCGGCTGATCGATGCCGAGGGTGGTCAGGTAGGAGTCGTCGATATTGCAACAGCAAAAGCACGTGCGCAGGCGGCCTCACTGGATCTGGTAGAGATCTCGCCAAATGCCGAGCCGCCGGTCTGCAAGATTATGGATCACGGCCGTTTCAAGTTTGAACTTAACAAGAAACATCATTCGGCCAAGAAAAAGCAGAAGCTGGTTCAGATCAAGGAGATCAAGTTTCGCCCGGGTACTGAGGATGGCGATTACAACGTCAAATTACGTAATCTGATCAAGTTCCTTGAAAATGGCGACAAGACTAAAATAACCTTGCGCTTTCGTGGCCGGGAAATGGCTCACCGGGATTTGGGTGCCAAGTTGTTGAAGCGGGTCGAGGCAGATCTGTCAGAGTATGCGGTGGTGGAGCAGTTCCCGAAGCTCGAAGGGCGGCAAATGGTCATGGTTATGGCGCCGCACAAGAACAAACCGAAAGGTGGAGCACCTGCTGATGGTGCGAGCAAGCCAAAGAAAGCACCGAAAGCCGACCCGCTGGCGTCTGCAACCGATAAGGTAGCGGCTGAGGTAGCTGCCAAAATGGCTGCTGAAGAAGAAGCGACCCGTGCTGCAGAGGCACAGGTGCAGGCGCAGATAGAAGCCGAGGCGCGGCAAGCAGGCCAGAAATAATCTGGCTTCATTGTATAAATCGTAAGATAAAAAGAAGCTGTTGACAGCTCAGTACTCTGAACGCTCGATCCTCCAGGTAAGCGTTTATCAAAGAGTAAAGTGAAATTGGAACACTGAAATTGGATCACGTAGCCGCCCTTGCAGCTACGCGTTGGCCATTCACTTAAACAACACTTGGTGTTGAATAGAATTTAAATCTCCGCGCTTGCGTAAAGACACTACGACGCAGCCGGAATTACTCTGACTTCCCGGCAACGGGAACCTATGCAGGAGAAAACAGTGTCAGCTAAAAAGCAGAAGCCCATTAGCGGAGCTTCCAAGCGCTTCAAGCGCACGGGATCCGGCGGTTACAAACGCAAGAGTTCTCACTTGCGGCACATCCTTACGAAGAAGAGTACCAAGCGTAAGCGGCATTTGCGCGGAGCATCCATGGTGCATGACTCCGATGTAGTGCTTATCAAACGCATGCTACCCAACGATCGCTAGGAGATAACCGATGCCAAGAGTAAAAAGAGGCGTCACTGCGCGCGCCAGTCACAAGAAAGTACTTAAGAAAGCGAAAGGTTATCGCGGTGCCCGTAGTAAGGTATTCCGAGTTGCCAAACAGGCCGTTACCAAGGCCGGGCAATATGCCTACCGCGACCGCAAGGCCAAGAAACGTCAGTTCCGCAGGCTCTGGATTGCCAGAATCAATGCGGCGGCACGTGAGCAGGGCATTACCTATAGCCGTTTGATGGCCGGGTTGAAAAAAGCCCAGATCGATATCGATAGAAAAATGCTGGCGGATATCGCCATTGCTGATGCTGATGCATTTGGCGCCATTGTCGATAAGGCCAAAGCAGGGCTGCAACAAGCCTGATCGTCTTGTACCGAACACCCGAGTTTGCACAAATGTGCGTGACCGGGTGTTCCGGTTTATCCAATCCTTTGGTTTAATCCAATCAATTCAACGTAGCGGGAACAGGCATTGTCTCTCGATCTCACACAGCTCCTTGATGAAGCGTCCGTCGCCATCAGTGATGCGCCAGACCTGACAGCACTAGATGACGTCAGGGTTCAATTACTGGGTAAGAAAGGTCGGCTAACCAGTGAGCTGAAAGCCATTGGCAAGCTGCCGGTCGAAGAAAAGCCGGCGGCGGGTCAAGCGATCAATGCAGCCAAGCAAAGTATTCAGGGCTTGCTGGACCAGCGCCGCGATGTGCTGGAAAACAGCGAGCTTGAGGCAAAGCTGGCAGGGGATTTTGTTGATGTAACCTTGCCCGGGCGTGGCCAACGCCGGGGTGGTTTGCACCCGGTATCGCTTACCATTGATCGCATCACCAGGCTGTTCGGGCAGCTGGGTTTTACAGTGGCAGAAGGCCCTGAAGTTGAATCAGATTATTACAACTTTGAAGCGCTGAACTTCACTGAGAATCACCCGGCTCGTGCCATGCACGACACCTTCTATTTCGATGCTGGCCGGCTCTTGCGCACGCATACCTCGTCGGTTCAGATTCGGCATATGGAGAACAATCAGCCACCGCATCGCATTTTATCGCCAGGCCGCGTGTATCGCTGTGATTCGGATATGACGCACACGCCGATGTTCCACCAGATTGAAGGTTTGCTGGTTGATGAGAACATTCGTTTCACTGACCTGATGGGGCATCTGGAAGGATTCCTTCAGCAATTTTTCGATCAGGACGATTGCGAAATACGTTTCAGACCGTCTTATTTTCCGTTCACAGAGCCTTCTACCGAAGTGGATATCAGGATCGGTGGTGGTAAATGGCTGGAGGTATTGGGTGCGGGTATGGTGCACCCTAATGTATTCAAGGCAGTCGGCGTTGATACCGAACGATACACAGGATATGCATTTGGCCTTGGCGTTGAACGCCTTGCCATGCTTCGCTACGGAGTAGCCGATTTACGCCAGTTTTTTGAAAACGATGTTCGTTTTCTGCGCCAGTTTGACTAAGCCGGATAGTACCTTATGAAACTTAGTGAACAGTGGTTGCGTGAGTGGGTCAATCCCCCGGTCAGCTCGGCCGAACTGGCTGAACAGCTGACCTTGATGGGTCTCGAAGTTGATGAGATCGATGATATCAAACCGGCTTTCAGTGGTGTCGTGGTCGCAAAGATAACGGCCACTGAAAAACACCCGGATGCGGACAAGTTGAAGGTCTGCACCGTTGATGCTGGTGAAAGTACCGGTGATTCAATCCAGATTGTTTGCGGCGCACCCAATGCGCGCGCTGGCATGTTTGCACCGTTGGCAACGGTAGGTGCAAAACTGCCCGGTGGCATCAAGGTGCGTAAAGCAAAATTGCGTGGCGTTGAATCAAGCGGCATGTTGTGCTCGGCCTCCGAGCTGGAACTTGCCAATGATGCCAGCGGCTTGATGGAGTTGCCTGGAGACCCGGCACCTGGCACACCGCTGGATGAGTTACTTGATCTGCAGGATGCAGTGTTTGATGTTGAACTGACACCCAATCGCGGCGACTGCCTTTCGGTTCGTGGCATCGCACGTGACCTGTCTGCGAGAAACCAGCAAGCACTACAACTGCATGAAATTACTGCAGTCACCGCATCCACTGATGAACAGATGCAAGTTCAGGTCGCTTCAGATTGTGCCTGCGTGCGCTACGTCGGGCGTATCGTTAGTGGTGTGGATTGCAGTGTATCTTCCCCCTTGTGGCTGATTGAGCGACTGAGAAGAAGTGGTATTCGTTCAATCAATCCGGCTGTTGATGTAACCAACTATGTGATGCTCGAGCTTGGCCAACCGATGCATGCTTTTGATCTGGACAAGGTACAAGGCACTATCGGTGTTCGGCGCGCCAAAGAGGGCGAAAAGGTCGTATTGCTGGATGGTCGTGAAGTCACGCTGGAAGGCGATACCACTGTAATTACTGATGATCGCGGCGCTATTGGCATAGCTGGCATTATGGGTGGCGACAGCACGGGTGTTGATGAGAATACAACCCGGGTTTTCTTTGAAGCTGCCTTGTTTCTGGCTGAAGACATTATCGGCAAACCTCGCCGATACGACGCACACACTGATTCAGCGCATCGCTACGAGCGTGGGGTCGATCCGCTGTTGCAACCTGAAGCTATGGAGTATGCGACGAGTCTGTTGCAAACCATTGCCGGTGGCGACTGCGGGCCCGTTGTTGATTGGTGCGATGAAAACCGCTTGCCTCTGGGAGAGCCCGTGTTGCTGCGGCGCGAGAGAATCGAGCGCGTACTCGGTATTGTTTATGAGGATGCAGAGGTTGAATCAATATTTACACGACTCGGAATTACGATTGAAAAACAGGCTGCAGGCTGGAAGGTGACGCCCCCCAGTGCGCGATACGATTTGCGTATAGAGGAAGACTATATTGAAGAACTGGCGCGCATCCGTGGCTACGACAATTTCCCGCGTACACTCAACAGTTACCAACCCGGCTTCAGTGCAGTAAAAGAAACCGAAGTACCAGTCGCTGCGTTAAAGAACCAGCTGGTGCACCGTGGCTACCGCGAAGTGGTGACTTTCAGTTTTGTTGATGATGCCGTTCAGCAGCAGTTGATGCCGGAACATGACGCGTTGCTGCTGGCCAACCCCATTTCGTCTGATCTTGCTGCGATGAGAACATCGCTGGTACCCGGCTTACTTAAGGTGATGCAGCATAACCTGAATCGCCAAAATGCTGACTTGCGGATTTTCGAAACCGGATTGCGTTTTGTACCGGGCGACAACGAACTGATACAGGAACCCGTGATCGGTGGCCTGGTAACAGGTAAGCGACTGGAAGAAAACTGGAACAACGATGGCGCTGGCACAGATCTTTTCGATCTTAAAGGCGATATCGAAAGTCTGGCGGCGCTGGCGACGGGCGAGTCGATTGAGTTCTGTGCCAGTAGTCACCACTTCCTGCACCCGGGTGTATCCGGCGATATAGTGGCGGCAGATGAGGTTGTTGGCTGGTTTGGCCAGTTGCATCCGAAATTCCTGAATTCCCTGGACCTGTCTGAACCGCCACTATTGTTTGAAATTCGGCTTGATGCGCTATCAAAGGCGCAGTTAACAAGCTTCAATGAAATATCTCGCTACCCGTCAGTGCGTCGCGACCTGTCACTGTTGGTTAGTGCAGAAACCAGCAATAAAGTACTAGTCGACACTATTAAGCGACACGCGCCCGCCAGCCTGCAAAACGTTCTCACTTTTGACGTATACGCCGGCAAGAATATTGAAAAAGGCAAGAAGAGCGTCGCTTTAGGCTTGATTTTACAGGACTTTTCGCGCACCCTAGAAGAATCAGAGGTGGACCAGGCAGTGTCAGCGATACTGTCAGGGCTGTCTCAGGATTTGGGAGTAGGACTGAGGGCGTAGAAAGGTATGGCTCTAACAAAGGCTGCAATGGCTGAGATGCTGTTCGATGAACTGGGGCTCAATAAGCGCGAGGCCAAAGAGTTTGTCGAACAATTTTTCGAAGAAGTCCGTATGGCACTGGAAGAGGGCCATGACGTGAAACTTTCCGGTTTCGGCAATTTTATTCTGCGGAACAAAAGCGAACGTCCTGGCCGTAATCCGAAAACTGGTGAAGAAATTCCCATTTCTGCTCGCCGAGTGGTAACATTTCGACCTGGCCAAAAATTGAAGTCCCGCGTCGAAGCTTATGCTGGAAATCAGCAACAATAACGATCTACCCACGATCCCCAATAAGCGGTATTTCACCATTGGTGAAGTCAGCGACTTGTGCGAAGTCAAACCACACGTGCTGCGCTACTGGGAACAGGAATTCCCGGATCTGAAACCCGTCAAGCGCCGCGGTAACCGCCGCTACTATCAGCGCCAGGACGTCATCCTCATTCGTCAAATACGCAGCCTGCTATACCGCGAAGGTTATACCATCGGTGGTGCTAGGCAACATCTCGCAGGTGACTCGGCCCGCGATGATATTCTCCAGTCGCAACAGCTAATTCGTCAGGTGCGTACAGAGCTGGAAGATATCCTGAAAATTCTTCGCTGATTTTTGTTCCACTTCCCGGCTTCTCCGAATAGACTTATTTCACCAACTAATACATCAAGTTAGACGCTTGATGGATATTAGATCCGTGCGAATTCTGCTATGCTTA
>CALLOA010000183.1 GCA_938005265.1 uncultured Granulosicoccaceae bacterium | reverse complement strand
ATCTTCGTTCAAGTACCGCCAACTGACCATAGGATTTTGCAAGCCACGTTTGCTTTCAAATCTTTCAAGCACCTGATTCTTCAGAATCTGGGGTTTGGACAAAGTCTCAAACTGCTCCTGAATCGCATCCGCTCGCGCCTGCCTGAACCCGGGCTCATAAAAATCTGCCGGCGCTCGCTGAAACGGATTAAAAAACACGCCTGGCAAGCCAAGGAAAATCTGTTCCCAGAAGGCCAATCCAAAAACACCATCAAACAAAACATTCTCTGTATAGAAACACTCAGCATCGCGACTAAAGTAATCACGCACCTGTAACTCAACCGAGTCACCATTATTCTCTAACTCAATTGTATCTGCAGGCGGTTTGTAAGGCGCAACATGCTCCCATTCAACAGCTGTTTTCCTGGCCAGTCGAGCCGCAAAACCTCCTACTACCTGTTTCTCTTCTTCATCTACCGGTGTTGCCAACACTTCACGGCACAATGCTAACGCTTCTGACTCTCGATTATTGGCGGCCAAAATTCGTGCACGGCGCTCTCTGGCGGGTGGTCTGCGGCTTTGGGAGAATAATTCCAGTGCTGCTTGCCACTCGCCAGAACGTTCAAGGTCACGAGCCAGACGGTTGCGGAACCGGTCTATCCGCCTAGCCAGAGTGACGTCCGGATTCTGCGGCAGTGAAGCGTTTAAGCGCTGTGCATCAACAGCACTCAATTCTTCAAGCTGTGAGGCCTCATCAAGCACTCCGTAATACTTCAGGTGTTTTTCAATTTGATTACGATCAGAAAAAGCACGGGTATCAGTATCAATCCTGTAATTCTCATAAAGAGCCAAGCCCAGATCTCGCAATACAAAATCCGTCATGTCCTGATAAAAATTACCAAAAAAACACAGCTTGTAGATACAGAACAGTTCTTCGCGACAAGTCTGCAATATTTGCAAGCCGGCACAAGGCAGTCTGCTGATATCCACAGCCTGATCAAAACCCGAATGAGCCAGTAGAAAATCACAGACTAATTGTTCAATGTCAGCTCGCTTGAGCTTCGCCAGCCCGGACCTAGAACAACCAGGCACGGATTCATCAAGAAGCCACTGACTCACTTCGGGTTTTGTCATCAAAGACAAAGCGTCAACCACTTCCAGCTCAGGGTTGACCGTCAAAAAACGCGCAGACTCAAGCTCCTGTATTGCCGAATCCAGATCCGGGATCTCGGCGTAGCTGAGCTTGTCTCTTCGAAACAGGGATTTTGAACGGCATAACAAGCGGACATACAAACGGGCAGCAGCTTCCGACAAGCGGTTAAAGTCAACCGCAAAATCTCTTTCCTCAGGCGTCAATAAATCCGCATAGGCTTCAATAACAAAGCCGAGCAGCTCACGGAAATTGACCAGATAATAGTCCTCGGGTAGTTCAGCTTGCATGATCAAAGAACATCAAAATTCACACAGTTTTCAAAAGCGACAGGCAATCCGGCATTCAGTCTGGTAGCCCTAAGATTTGCACATCATGCTATACCGGAATGACATGTACGTAATCATACTAAGACGTTACACTAAATACCTATCCGCAAACCAACCAGCACAGGGGATATAGGTAGTAGTGGCAAAAACACCTGCAGTTGAACATCCGACAAACAACTCAAAGAAGATTCCAGGAGCTGCCCTGTGGCTGGGGCTTGGCGGGCTCATCCCGTTTTTCGTCTCAGCTGCCTGTCTTTGGCTACGCGATACGATTGATCATTTTGAGGCAGCCACAGCGCTGGTGGCCTACGCTGCAGTAATCCTGAGCTTTCTAGGTGGCATTAACTGGGGTGCGGCCCTGGCAGAACCTGACGGGCGAGACCTGCCAAAACGCCTCTTCTGGTCTATTGTTCCCAGCCTTGTTGGCTGGACAGCGCTGTTGGTGCAGGCACTATTCAACCATGAGGTGGCACTAATTATCCTGCTAGTGGCATTCGTGTTGCAGTATCTGAGTGATAGTCGTGCAGTTTCTATGGGTCGATTTCCCGTCTGGTTCGGGCGGTTACGACTGATCCTCACCTGCGGCGTGGTTCTGGCACTGGCTGCCGGACTACTTGGCCTTGTAACAAGCTAGGAAACACCACATTCCGCAAGATTGCTGTTGTGATAAGGAAAACTTCGCTTGACGCTTCTTTTGTTAATTATAAATTTGGCTGGATCGGTCGCACTATTATTGTGGGCGACGCGGTTGGTGCGAACGGGCGTTGAGCGATTTAAAGGCAATACACTACGCAAATTTATCCGACGCGCCGGTTCCGGCCGGATAAAAGCCGCCTTCACAGGAGGCGCTATCGCAACACTTTTGCAAAGCTCTACCGCAGTCGCACTTCTGGCCACCGGATTCGTCGCCTCAGGAACCATTAACGCAGCCGCTGGATTAGCACTCCTGTTAGGTGCTGACTTTGGCTCAGCGCTTGTTGTTAACATCCTCTCCCTCAACCTGAGCTGGCTGATGCCACTGCTGCTTTTAACAGGTGTCACCTGTTACATGAAAGGGCGTAGTTCAGCCTTTCGACATAGCGGGCGTGTCATTCTGGGAATCGGCCTTATTCTGCTTTCTTTGCAATTGCTCAGCGCTGCAACGCTGCCACTCAAAGACAGCCCCTTCTTCAGTATTGTCGCTGATTTCCTAAATCGCGATCTACTCAGCGCATTTCTGGTTGGCGCATTATTCACCTGGCTTTTACACTCCAGTATCGCCAGCATTCTACTGGTGGCAACACTTTGCAATCAGGAGGTATTCACGCCGGCTGTAGGCATTGCCATAGTCCTTGGCGCTAACCTCGGGGCGGGTTTGATTGCATTCGGACTTACACTGGATCAACCAGGCCCTGCACGCAGTGTCAGCCTCGGCAATCTGATATTCCGTGCCATCCTCGCTATTGTCATTCTCAGCGTAATCAGAATCAGCGGTGTTCCCGATATCAGTGCCTTGGTAACACAATACAGCAGCATGAATCCAAGCGCCGGCCAGATTGTTGTTGCCTTCCACCTGTTATTCAATCTGGTATTAGTCATTTTATGCCTTCCGCTGACAGGGGTTGCAGCCAGAATACTGGCGAAAATTCTGCCTGGCATACAGGATGGCAAGCAACAACAAAACCCTTTACTGGAACGCGAAACTGCACTTGATCGTGACGTTCTGGATACACCCAGCCTGGCACTTGCCAGCGCTACCCGCGAATGCCTGCGAGTGGCTGACATTATCGAACTCATGCTGAAACCGGTGATGGAGTTCTATGACCACCCCAATACCAAGGCTATTGAAGAAACCCGAAAGCTGGACGAACTCGTCAACAAGCTTCACGAAGACATTAAACTCTACCTTGTCGAGTTGCATGATGATGAACTCTCACCACGTGAAATTTTACGTAAATCAGAGTTAACCAACTTTGCCATCAACATGGAAGCCGCGGGCGACGTCATTGCCAAACAGCTACTGGATCTGGCCGCTGAAAAACAACACGAAGATCTTTCATTTTCCCCTGAAGGGCGTCGCGAGCTGGGAGACTTACACAGCACGGTAACGGCCAATATGAATTTGGCACTGAACGTACTGGTATCCAGCGACATTGACTCAGCGCGTACACTGGTGGAAGAAAAGGACAGAATGCGGGAACAGGAACGTCAGAGCAATCAGCAACATATGCGTCGGCTTGAGGCTGGCACCCTTGAGAGCCGCGAAACCAGTAATTTACACCTCGAAACACTAAGGGCGTTACGCCAGATCAACGCCATGTTTGCCTCGGTAGCCTACCCTATCCTCAGCGAAGGTGGCGAGTTACGCAGCAGGCTTCGTTCGCTTAAATCGATCGACCGGTAAGGAAATATCGCCGAGGCGACCGGGATCATGTAAATCCCGACGCGCGTTGCCCGCGAATTTCCCGAAAATAGGGGTATGTGCTCCCATACCAACGCCAGCTAACCCGAATAGCGAAAATGAGTCAGGACGAAACCGAAAACATACCGCTGGGCATTTTCTGGATGCTCTGCACCATGCTGCTTTTTGTCACCATGGATGCAGTTGCCAAGGTATTAGGCGCGACCTACCCGGTGAACATTGTTGTATGGGGCCGCTTCTTTTTTCATATGCTCTTACTCTTGGTGGTATTCAGGCTTTCAATATTGACATTTCTGCGCAGTAAAAAGCCAACCCTGCAGTTGCTGCGTTCATCGCTAATGGTCATTACAACTGCCCTGTTCTTCACCGGGCTCGCAAAATCTTCGTTGGCAACAGCCACCACCATGATGTTTCTGAGCCCGATTTACGTCACCATACTATCGATTCCATTACTGGGTGAAAGTGTTGGTGTACGACGTTGGCTGGGTGTGCTGGCAGGATTCATCGGCGCACTCATTATTATTCGGCCGGGTAGCGAGAACGTCTCAACAGCTAACCTGTATTTACTCGCAGCCCCGCTGAGCAATGCCCTGTACCAGATAATGACCCGCAAAGCCCGTGAGCATGACAACGAAAAAGTTTCGCTGGTATATACCGCGCTGATCGGTGCTGTAGTCACCACGGCCATTGCCCCGTTCAATTGGCAAACACCCGATAGCATGGGTTGGGCACTGTTGGCATTGGCAGGCCTTCTGGGCTGTGTGAGCCATTTCTGCCTGATCAGGGCTTTCAGAACCGCGCCCGCGTCGGCGGTAGTGCCTTTTAGCTATACATCCTTGATCTGGGCAACACTCTATGGATATATTCTGTTTAATCATTTACCGGATCGCTTCACCTTACTGGGTGCGAGCATCATCATTTCCAGCGGGATCTATATTTTCTATCGCGAACGCCAGCTGCGGGAAATGCATAGCCAAACTGAACTGAAATAAGTAATACAGCTAACCATGACAGAATCAATGCAGAACAAATACCTGGCCCTGCAGGAATTCATTGTTGACGCCCGGAGCAATCTTGGCGACAACGAATGGGGTTATATCGTTGGTGGTGCGGAAACCGAAACCTCGCAGCGTCGCAATCGAATGGCAATTGAAAAGCTTGCCTTACGCCCACGCGTACTGAACGATGTCAGCAAAGTTGATTGCTCCACGAATTTGTTTGGCAAAAGAACGCCACTGCCTGTACTGCTCTGCCCTATTGGCGGGCTCGAATCGTTTGATCCGGAGGGAGCTGTCAGTGTGGCACGCGGTGCCGGAGCGTTCGGTGTACCGATGATGTTGAGCTCGGTATCGAAACGCCCACTTGCGGAAGTAGCTGACACACTAGAGACAAGCGCAAAGGCGACCGGCAGTGAAGCCGAACGCAGCTCAGTCATACTACAACTTTATGCACGTGAAAACGCCGCCGGCATTGATGCAACCGTAGATCGATGTATCGACAATGGTGCAACCACTTTTTGTGTAACAGTGGATTCCGCGGTCTACAGCCGGCGTGAACGCGATATCGTAGCGCGCTATAAAAAACCCTGGCGTGCTGTGGGTGAAGGTGATGCTGCTTATTTCCAGGCAGCATTGAACTGGCAGGATATTAAACGCATCAGGCAACGTTTCCCGGGCAAACTGATCCTCAAAGGCATAGCAACAGCTGAGGATGCAGCGATTGCCGCAGACCATGGTATTGACTATATCTATGTATCCAATCACGGTGGCCGGCAACTCGATCACGCACTGGGCACGATGGACATGCTCAAAGAGATCGCTCCCGAAGTTAGAAAAAATAATCCAGATACAAAACTACTGGTTGACGGTGGATTTTGTCGTGGTACTGATGTGGTGAAAGCCTTGGCACTGGGCGCAGAAGCCGTGGGTCTTGGCCGCATGATGTGCCTGGCACTGGCTGCCTCAGGCAGTGATGGCATCGTCAGGATGCTTGAGTTGCTGGAAATAGAACTGGCAGCAACGCTCGCCTTACTCGGCATAACGTCAGTGGCTGAGATCGGCCCGCAACATATCCAGGACAGTGAAGCCCTGCCATTTGGCCACTCGCTTTCAGCGGCCTTCCCTTTGTTAAAGGATTTTAGCTACGACTAGATTTTAAGAGTAGGAACTCGCAATCGGCCTCTCGGCTAGGGCCAGGATCCGCCCCACAACAGTCCATTTCAGAAGTCGATAAATTGCTATCCAAGTCATACAAGGATGTAGAAACTACCATGGCCACTACAAAAGAACACGATACCCAAATCGCCAAATTAACATTTGCGGAAGTCTACCCGCACTATGTTACGAAGGTAGAAAAGAAAGACCGGACCAAAAAAGAACTGCATGAAGTCATCAACTGGTTGACGGGTTATAACGATAAGGAATTGCAGAAGTTGGTGGATAAAGAGGTTACGTTTAAAGAATTCTTTGCTAAAGCAAAGATTAACCCTAATGCAAAACTGATTACCGGATCAATCTGCGGTTATCGCATCGAAGATATAAAAACACCGTTAACCCGGCAAGTCAGGTAATTGGATAAACTTGTGGACGAGCTCGCCAAGGGCCATAAAATGGAAAAAATCCTGCGCTCCGGATAGTGATTGCGCTTATTTAGCAGCAATCCATCTAATCCAGAGCTCACAGGCAGAAAAATATTGACACCGCACGCCTAACGACACTGCACGCATAACAATAATGAAATAATTGCAGTCATCTCGCGTTTTAATAAAACCAAAGCCTGTTTGCTGATACCGTAATTCCAAGCAACGGAAAAATATTGCCGACATCAAACGAGCGAATCTCCTTGTAGTTTAATTTCTTAGGGTTCAACCATTTTTCAAACGTCATAAACGTTGATTCAGAAAATACGATGAAATCCCTCAAGAGCTGTCGTTCTCAATCCTTTTCCTTGTATCCACCTTAGGGACGCTGCCGGCGACACCCTATACCCGATGGGTCGGTAAAAACGGCGTGAAGCTGACATACAACGGCACTGTTTTTAAACGTTGTGTAATAAATAATATTTTGTGGCATTTCATTAGCGCCATACTTGTAAAAGTGTGTGACCAGCGGTAACAAAACCATTCTATCTACGGTGATAATATCAGTTTTTTGCTAGTCTGAATTCGATCACTATGTCGCTATATTCTGACAAATTTGTCCTTTCACTAAACGATATACAATCGATGAACGCCCAAAAACTTGTTCCAATTAAAAGGATGCATTTACTTTCTCTAGTGGTTGTCATTGCTTTGTTTGTTGCAGGCTGCTCGGGGTCGTCCGACTCCGGGTCAAACCAGATAGTGTCGGATGGTCAAGCTACGGTGAACGATGTTGACAACAGTAGCGGTGCTAACGAATTACTCGTTGGAAGCGAAATGAACCCGGCTTCGATGATGCCGGTGGATGACACAGAGAACGAATCAAGCGAAGCACCTGCTGTTGATCCCCAATCACCTCCTGCCATATCACAACCGTCGCCAACAACTGTACGTGTTGACTTTGACATCATGGTACCTGCTTACATGTCGAACGAGCTGCAGGTACGCCTGGATTGGGGTGATATCAATACAGCCGCTACGTTTATACGTGATGAAAGTTGGAGCGTCTCTGAAAATTTCCCGTCCAACACTGAAAATCTTTTGACAATAACGTTTTTTGATCGCAACGGTGCTCTCATAATAGGTCGTTTTGAAGAAACGTTCAGAACTGGTACTGACTCAACACAAACCGTTCAGGTATCGGCAGATCAGTTCAATGTTGCTACCTGGGACGATGACAACGATGGAGTGAGTAACCTGGATGAATTAATTGCTGGAACCAATCCAACCGGTGACGATGCTCCAATGCCGGTGCAAGCAGCACTTGAATTAGTACCGGATAAAACTTTTCGTATCACTTGGCAAACTATACCCAATGCTTCTTTTTACCAGGTCCTTGAAAACCCGGATGGCGTATCTGGCTTTAGTGACATCAGTGGACAGCTGAATGCGAGTACATCCAGTTTTGATCATCGCGTTGCTCTCTATGCGCGAGTCAATGCTCAGTATCTGGTGCAATCTTGCAACGATCAAGGTTGCATTGATTCAGAACCAGTGTTGGTAACGGGCACACTGGACAACGCTATAGGTTATTTCAAGGCCAGTAATCCCGAGGTTGAAAATAGATTTGGAGATTCGGTGAATCTGAGTGCGGATGGCAGCACTTTGGTTGTTTCTTCACGTGGCGAGTCTAGTGGAGCAATGGGCATCAATGGTCTTCAGATTGATCGATCACAGCCTCTTTCTGGCGCAGTATATGTGTTTGTTCGTGTCAACGGACTGTGGCAGCAGCAGGCATATATAAAAGCCAGTAATACAGAAGAAAGAGATCAATTTGGCTCTTCGATAAGTTTGAGCACAGATGGCAATACGCTAGCGGTAGGCGCATTATTTGAGGATAGTGCTGCAATCGGTATAAACGGGGACGAAACGGACAATTCCGCAGTTTCATCCGGGGCAGCTTATGTGTTTGTGCGACAGGGTGATGTATGGCAACAACAGGCTTACCTGAAAGCCAGCAATGCTGGTGAGGGTGATCGATTTGGTGCAGCTCTTAGCTTGAGTGCAGATGGCAATACACTGACGGTCGGAGCGCCTCAGGAGGACAGTGCTGCTACAGGTATCAACAGCGATCAGAATGACGATTCGCAGCCAAGATCGGGGGCCGTTTATGTGTTTGTCCGAAGCGACAGTCTTTGGCAACAAGAGGCTTACCTTAAAGCTAGCAACGCAAACGAATCAGATAACTTTGGAACTGCTACAACTCTGAGCGCAGATGGCAATACACTGGTGGTTGGAGCGCCTGAGGAGGCTAGTGCAGCTACAGGTATCAACGGTGATCAGAATGACGATTCGCAGCCAAGATCCGGGGCCGTGTATGTATTTGTTCGCAACACTGGTCTGTGGCAGCAGCAGGCTTATATAAAAGCCAGTAATACTGAAGAAAGAGATCAATTTGGCAATGCCGTCAGTTTGAGTGCAGATGGCAATACACTGGCAGTCGGAGCAACTGGAGAGGAAAGTACAGCAACCGGTGTAAATGGTGAGCAGTTTGATGCTGACGCATTCGCTTCAGGTGCAGTTTATGTGCTTATTCGAAACGATGGGCTCTGGCAACAGCAGGCTTATGTTAAAGCGAGTAATACAGCTGTTGGTGATTCCTTTGGAGCAGCTGTTAGCCTCAGTGCAGATGGTAGTACTTTGGCAGTTGGAGCCGATCTTGAGGACGGTACCGCGACCGGGATCAATGGTGATCAGAGTGACAATTCGCAGCAATCCTCAGGGGCTGTTTATGTGTTTGTTCAAAGCGCTGGACTTTGGCAACAACAGTCCTATGTCAAAGCTAGCAACACTGAAGATAACCTTCTTTTTGGTGGCGATCGTTTTGGTCATGCAGTCAGCCTGAGTGCGGACGGCAACACAATGGCCGTTGGGGCTGTAGATGAAGACGGCCAAGCGACCGGCTTCAATGGCGATCAAGGAAATGGAACATTCACTTCAGGCGCAGTTTATTTATATTGAATTCAATGCACCATTTGATGTCGTTATTACCCACCTAGTTCGGGAAGAATCATTAGTTGAAAGTCGTAAAGAGACTAAAACATATTGGCCTGTAGGGGCTGTGAGTTCAACTCAACTTTATATTGGAGGGTGGAGAAAGCACAGATCAAAGGTGGGAGCATGCCCCACAGTAATAAACCTGTGGGACATTTGCTACTTTTCACCAACTACGTGTTCAACCCTATATGGATTTTGAACAACTACATAAGTTGAACAACCACGTGGAGTTGAACAACCACGTGGAGTGATATTTTTGTCGCAGCTTATGATCTGTTGTTCTATTTGCCAGATCTACCGATGGGAATAGCGACTACATTTTCGCGCGTTCCGATTTCAATGCAAGCCATAGGCAATAGCACATCACAAGAACGACAATGGTGAACGGTATGCCAGTGGACACGGCTGCACCCTGCAAAGCACTCAAGCCACCGCCCAATAGTAGCGCAATTGCTACGAGACCTTCCAGAATACACCAGAAT
>CALLOA010000182.1 GCA_938005265.1 uncultured Granulosicoccaceae bacterium | reverse complement strand
GGCGGTAGTGAATTGGCGGAACATGTGCAAGTGATGGCGTTGATGGAAGCCCGCCTTCTGCAATGGCATCAACGTAATACACAGAGAGTGACGATGTCAGATGAAAAGATTTTGGGGTCAGCTGGTAAAAGTGCCCGCCGCGGTGTTGTGCTCGGATACTATGAAGCGGGGCAGGAGCAGGAAGAGCTGTTCTCGAAATACCGGGGCAAGGTGGAACGTGATTACACAGAAAGCGCTGATAATATCAGTGCCACCGACGCGAACAAGCGTTAAATCATCTGATCTGGTAGCACAACGTGGCAACAGGCCAACTTACCGTTAATCTTGGCGCAGTTCAGCGCAATTGGAAATCACTGGATGTTCGATCAGCCGCATCGACGCAAACGGCAGCTGTCGTCAAGGCTGATGGCTATGGTCTTGGTGCATCCCATGTTGCAAAAGCGTTGAAAGCGGCAGGTGCCGAGAATTTTTTTGTTGCTGCCGCTGAAGAGGGTGCGGCAGTTCGAGAGGCAGTAGGGGACGCGAATATTTATGTGTTTTCGGGTTATATGCAAAACGACGCCTCTCTTTTTGCAAAGCATCAGCTAATACCGCTACTCAATTCACCACAGCAGTTGCAAGCATGGAAAACTGCTCAAGGTAACCGGGCCTTCGGTTTGCAGCTTGATACGGGAATGAATCGCTTGGGTTTTGAACCTGATGAATTCCGCGCGATCGATAGTGACGCTAATGATAGTTGTTTGTTTATCAGCCATCTGGCTTGTGCGGATGAACCCCGACACCCGATGAACAGGCAACAGCTGGATTGTTTTCGCCAGATGACCGACTCGCTGGCGGCGAATCATGGCGTACAAAGATCGCTTGCTGCGACAGGTGGTACGCTGCTCGGGCCGGAATTTCATTTTGACATGGTACGCCCGGGGATTGGTCTCTATGGTGGTTTGCCTTACGCACAGGCCGAACCCGTGGTAACACTCTCGCTGCCGCTTATTCAAACGCGTAAGGTGTTAGCCGGTGAAACCGTAGGCTACGGTGCGGCATGGAAAGCCACAAAAATTACCACTGTTGCTACACTAGCCGCAGGCTATGCCGACGGTATTATCAGGGCGGTAGGTAATGTTGCAGCTGCGGTCGATTCTGCAGCTATTGCTGCGGCCGGGGGTGCTAACAAAGATAGACCGGCCCCGAATGCAGATGCTCGCTTGTCAGTCTATGCGGGAGAGATTGCCTGCCCGATTATTGGTCGTGTTTCTATGGACATGTTAACTGTGGACATATCAGCATTGGGTGAGGTACCGGCAAAGCTTGAGCTGCTAAACGGTTTGCAAAGTGTTGATCAGGTGGCTGCTGCTGCCGGAACTATCGGCTATGAAATTCTGACAGCGTGTGGGCAGCGCTATCAGCGTTGCTATGTTCACAGTTAGTTCGTTTGCAACTTTTGTTGCTAGCGTTTTACAAGATTCTGTTCGCGATCAATACTGAAACTAAGCAGTATTACCGGTATGAGTCCGGTCAGTACAATCAGTAATGCAGCTAGGGCACTTTCAGCCAGTAACTCATCAGACGCGAACTGATACACATGCGTGGCCAGCGTATCAAAGCCGAACGGGCGCATAACCAATGTGGCTGGTAGTTCCTTCATACAATCCACAAACACCACCAATGCTGCCGTCAGAATTCCGCTTCGCATGAGTGGCAGGTGCACGCGCATTAGAATTTGCAGGCGTGATTGACCCAGCACACGTCCTGCTTCGTCCATACTCGGACTGATTTTTTTCATGCTGGAATCTACCGAACCGTAAGCGACAGCCAGGAACCTCACCATATAGGCAAATACCAGCGCGAACACCGTGCCGCTAAGCAACAAACCTGTCGATATACCAAACCAGTTGCGCATTAGTTGGTCGAGATTGTTGTCAAAAGCAGCAAACGGAATCATGACACCTATCGCCAGCACGGGGCCCGGTACCGCATAGCCAAGGCTTGAAATACCGATCCAGGCATCAAGGCGCGTATTATTGTAGATACGTTTGCTGTAACTAAGCAGAATGCCAACGGCTACTGTGACCAAAGCTGCAACGAATGAAAGGCCTATGCTGTTTGCAGCGATACGGCGAAAGTCGCTGTTCCATGATGTCTCGAAATTCTGAATAGCGTATTTCAACAACACGGACGCTGGAATAATAAAGCCTGCGATAACCGGCACGAGACAAGCTGCAAGTAATAACAGTTGGACTCTGCGTGCGGGAACCTGGCGTTTACGTTTGCGCATGCGACTGCTACTCGGTTGATAGTGGTGTTGCTTTATACGGCTGAATTTTTCCAGTCCTATCAACAGAATGACAAAAACCAGCAACAAGGTTGCGAGTTGCGCTCCGCCGCCAAGATTATTCATACCCAACCAGACATCATAGATACCGGCAGTCAGTGTGCGTAGGGCAAAATAATCAACGGTGCCGAAGTCGTTCAGTGTTTCCATTAACGCCATTGCCAGGCCAACGGCGATGGCGGGGCGTGCCATGGGTAGCGCTATGCGAAAAAAACGTGCCCGGCCTGTTGTACCCAGAATTCTGGCGGCTTCCAGCACGGATGCTGATTGCTCAAGAAACGCCGCTCTTGCAAGAAGATATACATAGGGATAAAGCACCAGCACCATCATTGTGATCGCGCCACCGAGTGAACGGATAGGCGGGAAGTAATAATCTCTTGCTGAACGCCAACCGAACCAGTCTCGCAGCAGGCTCTGTACCGGGCCGGCAAACTCAAGTAAATCGGTGTAGACGTAAGCAATCACATAGGATGGAATGGCAAACGGCAGCAGCAGGGCCCAGACCAGAAAGAAACGGCCGGGAAAATCGTAGTGAGTCACTATCCATGCGCAACCAATACCAACAACCAGGGTCCCGGTTGCGACACCGATAAGCAACAGTATGGTCGTCAGAACATAATCGGGAAGTACAGTGGCCACCAGGTGTGGCCAAATATTTTCAGCTGGAAAGAAAGCTATTGTGACTACAGCGATCAGTGGCATACATACCAGCAGAGCAACCAGCATCGTCATAACAACGCCGGCTCGCGGCAGCTGCCACGATGATCGCTGGATACGTTGTTGCGTGTTGGAAGTGGTTGCTGTGCCCGACATACAAGCGCTTATACCAGTGGGACTCAAGCCATGACCAAGTAACTAGCCTTGCAGGCACCCCTGGGTGTTTTTGCCGGCTGGCAAAATAATAATCCCGGGCGATTGGAGTAAACCGGTTGCACCGATGTTTGTGAAGCTGGTTTGTGAAGCTATAGTGTAGGCCACAAGTGATCTAATTCCGACTAAATTACTCGGGATTGATATTAGTCAGATCATTGTTGGTTTGCAATTAACCTCAGATTGATGAGGTTATTAGAAGAGCTGGGCTGGGCGCCGGGGTAGGCCAACGAGCTTGAAATGTGAAGGACATGACATCGAAAAACCGGTCGTCGAAGGACCGGCCGGTTACTGTATTGCCTCGATTTACTTATGTGAATTACTTAAACGAATCACATAAACGAAACGTAACCGGCAAGGATTAAGCTATCGGCTTAGTTGCGCTCTGTGACTTGCAGCACATGGTAGCCGAATTGGGTTTTTATGGGGCCCTGCAATGCTCCCACCTCACCATTGAAGCAGGCATCGTCAAATTCCTTAACCATCTGGCCGGGTTTGAAGGTGCCGAGTTCGCCACCGCTTTGCTTTCCCGAAGGACATTTCGAATGTTCTGAAGCCAACGCAGCAAAGTCACCGCCATTATTTAATTCGGTGACAAGCTGTTTACATTGATCTTCTGTTTCTACAAGGATGTGTCTGGCACTTGCTTCTGGCATAACTATCTCCAACGTACAGTAAAAAGTCTGTCTACCGCAAAGCGCGCAGATCAGGGTAAGAGGCGAGGATAGTGCTATGCACTCCGAGGATCAAGTTGCTGCGCGTGGTTCGATGAGGTCAGTGGTGTCGTCGGAATAGTTTTCTTCACGAAACCGGGGCGTGCAGATGGCAGGAAAAACCAGGTCGCTACCGCCGCTATTCTCGATCGCTTGTGGTTCAGGCGCGGGAATAACGACCACATCATCTAAACCTACCAGGGTGCTGGTTTTGTTTGAGCGGAAATTACCAGTCCCACCAAGAATCACATAGCGCTCGACTGTTTTGCCGAGTTGATGCGAGCGTGCAGTTTTGCCGGGTTCGACCCGAGCCCTGGCGATTGAACCATCAGGGTCTGTCGGGTCGTTCCACAACTCAAGGTTCCACAACTCAAGAATACGGCAACCTTCGCGAAAGAAATACTCTTGCGACTCATCACAGGGTGTTACTTTGCGCGTTGCAAGTTCTGTATGCAAGTGAGAGTTACAGGGCTAAATATTCAGACGCCGGCTTGTGCTCTGGTGGCTCCCAGCTTCTGCATATTGGCCAGTGTTCTGACGCAGGCATTAGCAGCTTCTTCGCCCTTTTTAACGAAGTGATCGAAGAAAAACTGCTGGTGTTCAGCGGTTTCGTGAAAATTCAGTGGCGTTAACACGACCGATAGTATGGGGACTTCCGTTTCCAGCTGAATTTGCATCATGCCGTCGATGACGCTTGTGGTGACGAATTCGTGCCGATAGATTCCGCCGTTAACAATCAATCCGCAAGCAACGATGATATCGAAACGTCCGCTTTTGGCCATGAGTTTTGCCTGCAAGGGAATCTCGAGGCTGCCGGGTACCTGAAACACTTCAAGTTGTGATTCATTGATACCACTTTCAGTTATTTTTGCGGTGAAAGAATGGCGTGCCCTTTCGACTATTTCATAGTGCCAGCACGCTTCGATATAGCCTATGCGCAGATCGGACGGGTTTTGCAGGTTGACAGGCTCTACACCACCAGCCAGGTCAGTTTGCGTACCAATAGAAGATGTTTTTAATGCTGTTGTAGCTTGAAACTGATTCATGGTTTTGTCTCCAAAATATTTTCCACCAGAATCAGGGCGTGCGAGGTGCGAAAAATCCCAAGCGCAAAATTCAAAGTGCGAACGTTGCGGTTAAAGATTCGGTCTTGGCTTTTGATCGCGTTGGTTCAACTTGGCCTTGGGTGGCAGACTGACTGTTTCACGACCACAATCTCCCGTGTTGAACCGCCGTGCGCAAATTGGTTGGTGCAATAGCACGTGTGCCAGCGCGGCAAAGCAGTTCAAGCAAGGGGGAAGGAGGACGCGGAGTAGTCAGCTGTCAACGCAAGACGATTAATCAACGCGCAATAGCTTGAACACCCGCTCTCTCTCGTCCGGACTATAACCGTCGGCTCCGGAATTACACCGGATCTGCTGACCACTGTATGAGTTTGAAAAATCAGATGAGGTTCCAAATCAAACAATGCGCTCGCGGGCTTCGAGTGGAGGCTAACAGTCGACCTTGGTTGATGCCATGGCGAATTTAATACTGTCTGCACTACTCGTTACCGCCGGTAGGGAATTGCACCCCGCCCCGAGAACGAAGCTCTATGAGCTCTTGAAGCGAGTATATGTGTTCAGAAGCTCGCTGTAAATCACTTGAACTGCACTTATTTGCAGTACTGCTGCTTAGGCCATGTACACGATAGTGTAGTATTAAAATGTTTTTTTTCAGGGTTTTGCCAGAGATTGCAGCAGCTGTGTTAGCTCCGGCATCACAATATCAAGCATCAGGGGTTGTGCTTCAGCTGTCGGGTGTATGCCGTCCGGCTGAAAATATTTGCGGTCTCCCGGCCCTTTTGTGATCGGCGCAAGCAGAAAGGGTACAAGCGCTGCCCCCGTCGTCTCAGCCACTTCTGAAAAAACGCTGGCAAACTGTTCCGTATACGCTGGCCCGTAGTTGGATGGAATTTGCATGCCGAGTATCAGTACTTCGGCGCCAAAGGCATGGGCGGCGTCAACCATACCTTCCAGGTTAGCTGCCATTTGTTTCAACGATTGGCCTCTCAGGCCATCATTGCCCCCCAGCTCCAAAATCACGATGTCTGGCTGGAATCGCTCCAGAGTGCGTGGTAATCGCTGCAAGCCGCCTGATGTTGTATCACCACTGATGCTGGCGTTATGGACACGGGTATCGGGGTACTCGGCCTGCAGTGCCTGCCTCATGAGTTCAACCCAACCATCAGATTCGCTCAGGCCGTAGTGGGCGCTGATGCTGTCACCCAAAACCACTATTGTCGGCCCGCCCGGGGTAGTATCTGCGTCGCTGGATGCTGCGAGCAGCATGAAAAAACTGATAGCCGTGACTTGCAGGCAGTGTTTGTGTCGCATTTTCAAGCTTTGGATCCTGAGCAAAAATTCAGGAATAACCAGCAGGTTAGCGTAAAATACTCTCTGTGCCTTTTGTGGTATTGCGTTCAATGGTGTCTCGTCTGTCTATGGGCAGTCATGGAACTTGAAGCCCTTTAATTTATCCCTACTGTTAATAGTACGCAATGGATTCATCCGGCAGGATTGCGTGTTCCGCACTTATAAAAAAAGTGACTACCACAGGCGGGTCTGGTTCAAACTGGTCGGATGTTATGTCCGATTCGTAATAGCCTGTACAACTGAAAATACACCGAACCATTACCTGTAAAGTGGCTACTGATCGTTTCTCCTTATACTACCCCGGTATCCCGGCCTACCCCGTTATCCCGGCAATTCTTTCAAGCCAGTATCCGGACCAACTTCTGACAATGTATGATCAATCGCTGCGGAGGTCACAATGACCTCCGAAACGTCGCAACATTCTGCACCAAATCCGGAACAACAGGAAAGTGCTGTGAGTACTGTGCTTAAGGCGACCAATGTCGGCAAGAGGATTGTCGGGCCGAACCAGGAACTTGTGATTCTTGATTCGCTGGATGCCACGATACAACCTGCGGAAGTGGTGGCGATTATCGGTCCGTCCGGTAGCGGCAAGTCAACTTTATTAGGAATACTCGCTGGACTGGATCAGCCAACTTCCGGTGTTGTTGAGTTATTGGGCGAGTCACTGACTGACATGGATGAGGACCAATGCGCTCGATTACGGGCAGGCCGGGTTGGCTTTGTTTTTCAATCCTTTCAATTACTGCCTGGTCTCACAGCGCTTGAGAATGTCATGTTGCCGCTCGAGCTTGCAGGGGACTCGCAGGCAGAATCGCGGGCGGCAGATATGCTGGCAGATGTCGGGCTATCCGACAGACAAAAACACCACCCACTTCAGTTGTCCGGTGGTGAACAACAACGTGTGGCGATAGCGCGCGCTTTTGTATCTGAACCCGAGTTGTTATTCGCTGATGAGCCAACAGGTAATCTGGATGGCGAAACTGGTGCAACCGTCATAGATCTGATGTTTCGTCTGCGTCAACAGCAAGGGTCTGCACTTGTACTGGTCACGCATGACAGCAAACTCGCTGAGCGATGCGACCGGCGCTTGCTTATGCAAGGTGGCAAATTGCTTGAATTATCTGACTGATAGTTGTCACGGTAGCGCGGTCAGCCACTGCTCCGGGTCTTGAATGAGCTGAGCCTATTTTGAATATGTATTTTTTGCCGCTATTTGACTAGCCCCAACTTGTCGCCAGCCAACTTAATGGAATAACCGGGAAGCCAGTTATGAAACAGTTACGCTTCGCTCTGCGTGCGTTTTTTCGAGATATGAAATCCGGAGAATTGCGGGTATTGGCGCTGGCTTTGTGTATTGCCGTGGCATCTGTCACTGCCGTGGGTTTTTTTACCGACCGTATCGGTCGTGCAATGGAAAGACAGGCCGCTGACGTTCTGGCAGCAGATTTACGCGTCAATGCCGGGCAGCCGCTTAACCCGGAACTACAGGAAAAAGCTGTTGGCATTGGCCTCGCAGCCGCTCGCACGACGCAATTTCCCAGTGTTGTTATCAACGAGCAGGATGAAAGTTTACTGGTATCAGTAAAGGCCGTGAGTGAGGAATATCCTTTGCGTGGCCGCCTTACACTGGAGACGCTGGATCGTGAACCACTGGATGCTTTAAGCGAAGGCAATGTTATTAGTCGTGGGCCTGGTAGCGCACCCATGCAAGGGGAGGTTTGGGTAGATGAACGACTGAAAAATAGCCTGGCCCTGGCTGACGGTTCCTCACTTGAACTGGGTACAGAGAAGTTTGCTGTAACAGCGCTTATTGCCCATGAGCCTGATGCAGGCGAGAACGTTTTTGAGTTAGCGCCGCGGGTCATGATGAACGAAGCTGATATCGAGGCTTCCGGTCTGCTGGGCCCCGGAAGTCGTGCACGCTACAACCTGTTGCTCGCGGGTGAGCCGGAAGCCCTGGAAACCATGTCTGCATGGATTGATGAGAACCACGCTGAGACTGTCAGGGTACAGGGTGTGCGTGAGGGTAGTCGTTCGATGCAGCGTGCTCTGGAAAGAGCTGAATCGTTTCTGGGTCTGGCAGCTGTGGTAACAGTATTGCTGGCAGGGGCTGCGATTGCGCTGGCTGTTCGCCAGTTTGCGCTTCGTCAGGCTGATGCCAGTGCAGTCATGCGCACGCTGGGGGCAACCCGGCGGGAAGTCATGATCTGGTTATCCTGGCGTCTGGTTCTGGTCGCCACATTGGCCTCTCTTATTGGTGTGATTATCGGTTGGGTGGCCCAATTGGTTCTTGCCAACCTTCTGGCTGACTGGTTCTCGCTACAGCTTCCCGCGCCGGGGATTAAAGCGCCACTGATCGGTGTGATGACGGCTTTTGTTGCGCTGGCGGGTTTTGGATTGTTACCGGTACTACGTGCAGCTCAGGTCGGTGTCATGCAAGTGTTGCAACGTGACTACAGCGGTTTGAATTTCAGTCTCGGCCTGGCCTTGCTTGCCGCCGTGATCGCGGCATTTGTGGTTGTACTGATGCAATCAGGTAATTTACAGCTCAGTGCCATTGTTGTTGGTGGTGTGCTTGTAATGCTGGTAGTTTTTTCGGTATTCGGGCGTGGCATTATCCGCGCTGTGAGGGTAGTGGCGGGTCCGCGTTGGCGTTTAAGTGTTGCCGGGCTGGAACGGCGTGCGGGCAGCAGTGTAGTGCAGCTATCAGCGTTTGCACTTGGCATTATGGCCTTGCTGCTTATTTCCATCGTTCGAACCGATGTTCTTTCGGCATGGGAGCGCGATGTGCCTCAGAATGCTCCTAACGTATTTGTTGTGAATATCCAGCCTTCACAAGTTGAGGCATTTGGTGAACGCCTTGAAGCCGATTCAATTGACGCGCAAGGTTTGTTTCCAATGATCAGAGCGCGAATGGTTGCACACAACGATGAGCGCTTGCTTGAGCGTGAACAGCAAAGTGAGCGTGAACGCCGTCGGGCACGTCGTGAATATAACCTGACCTATACCGACACGATGCCGAAAAACAATGAGCTGGTTGCCGGTGAGTGGTGGGATATGGAGACCGAGGCCGACGGTAAGTATCTTTCGCTGGAGCACGAATGGGCGGAATTCATGGACTACAAAATCGGCGATACTCTGACCTTCAACGTTGCCGGTGAGGAAGTCACCGGCGAGGTCAAAAATCTGCGCAAGGTCGACTGGGAGAGCTTTGAAGTTAATTTTTTCTC
>CALLOA010000181.1 GCA_938005265.1 uncultured Granulosicoccaceae bacterium | reverse complement strand
CACCCAGAATCCGGGTTTCCAGCTCTCTATCGACTTTTGTACCATCCAGGTTGGCGAGGTCGACAATGACCTTGCTGACATGCTCGGGTTGCATCAGCAGCACTAGCGGCTGTGTGCCGGTAGCCTCATCAGTAAAGCGATCGTCAGGATCGGTGAAGTTCATGGCTGTAGCTGTCGATGCGGGTCGATCAATTTTCAACCCTAATCGCTGCACCACCCTTCCTACGGCATCGTAGGATGGCTTAAGTCCACGGTGAACCACGAGTGTTGTGCCTGATTCTGACCGCTCAAGCTCGGAGCCCTGCAACAGACGTTCAGCAACAGTTTCGCTGATCAGGCCACGCGCAGCCTGATTTTGTATACCCAGGTAGGCGAGAAAACGCCGCAAAACGATACTGCTGTTTTCCGGTTGCGATGCTTCACTACTCCACAGGAGTTCACCTTCAACTTTATCGCCGGACGTCTGAAACCGCGCGAAAAGGCGCGAGCCACTGGCATCGTCCAGACGCTCCAGCCGCAGTGACAAACGTACCTGGTCGCCTTTGCCAACCGCGCCCGCCAGAGTACCGACTTCGCCGCCAGCCGCTCGCCATTGCGTACTGATATTGCCGGTCAGGGGTTCAGTTGCTTCAATGGTGAAGCCTTCTTCCTCGACAAATCTCAGCAGGCGTGGCCATAGTGCTTCGGGTGTTGCAGATAATTCCAGCCAATCACGCGAGCCTTCCCTCACATACTTGCCCGCCCCCACGGTGGGCAACAGCGTATTCCGTGAAATAACACCATTGGCATCACCTGGAAGGACAAACTGCTCCTCGGCAGATACATCATTCAGGTCCGGTGGCACCTGCAGTTGACGGGCTTTCGTGGCATTACTGCTATAGAGAAGATCAGGGCTGTTGGCACGTGGGCCGATCGAACAAGCGCTGGCCAGAGCCAGGCCCATGGCTGCAAACAGCGTGCAACAGCACCGCAGACGGGACCTGTGATCGCTAACCCTGGATTTTGACAAATGCATTGGACGGGACATGGCACTCCGGTAGGCGGATAGTTCAGGTATTAACTTACTAATGACTTAATTAAAGCAGACTTTCTCAAAGCTTAAAGCAGACTTTCCTAAGCACAGTATCTCAGACAAGGACTTTCGCTGATAAACAGCACTGTCACATCGCCTTGTGAAAATTTCCCGAGGCAACCGATAGCGCGAGATTACTGCCATGAATCTACAGCAGTCAGTCGTTGCAGAGCGATGCCTCCAGAACTTTCAAGACGGCTATTCTAATAGACCTTGGACGAACAAAGGAATTCATTGTTCTTTGCAAGCCGGTCAGATTGCCTCAGGTTGCTCGTGCTCCATGTCAGCCTCACTCTTCGCCAGAGGCCAGGCGTTTATTACAGCCTGTACCAGTGTCGCCAGAGGTATAGCAAAAAATACCCCCCAGACACCCCAGATTCCGCCAAAAAACACGACAGCAACAATGATAGCCAGTGGGTGGATATTTACCATTTCCGAGAACAACAAAGGTACGAGTACATTGCCATCAAGCAGCTGGATGATCTGGTAAATAATGAGTAGCCACCAGAAATTCGCATTAAATCCCCACTGAAAATAGGCAATCAATGCAATAGGTAATGTAACCGCCACAGCCCCGACAAAGGGGATAATGACTGATATCCCAACAAGAAAGCTCAATAACAGAGAGTAGTTGAGCCCCAAGAGCGAAAATACAGCGTAAGTGACCACCCAGACAATCGAAATTTCAACGAATTTGCCGCGGATATAGTTGGCTATTTTTTGATCAACCTCGCGCCAGACCCGGAAAGAAAGCTCGGCCTTGTGAGGTACAAATTTACTCGCCCAAGCCATAATCAAATGCTTGTCCTTGAGAGAAAAGAATACGATCAATGGCACCAATACGACATAAATCAGGATAGAAATGAAGGTTCCCAGCCGTGCAATCGAAAAGGACAATATATTCTGCCCTACCTGGCCTACTTCACGCCGCAGATTCGATATAAGCACTTCGATTTGCTCGGTAGTGAAGACCTCTGGATACATTTCAGGCAATCGCATCAACTGCTCCTGCCCCTTGGCAATCATATCGGGCAGTGCGCGTACAACATCAGTGACCTGCTGCGACAGTATGGGCAACAAGCCAAACAACACCAATGCGGAAATAGTGATGAAAAGAAACAATACAAAAACCACACAAAGCGTTCTGTTGATGCCCCTGCGCTCCAGCGTAACCACCACGCCTTCGAGCAGATAAGCCAGCACCATAGCAACCAGAACCGGTGCCATAATGTTGCCAAACAACAGAATCAACCCCAGCGCGGCCAATAGCATCAACATCAATATCACTGCCTGCGGGTCAGTGAGATAACGTTGGTACCAGTTTTTTATGACATCTAACATACTTTGAATCTTTTGTTTTTCACTAGCGTACTCTTTGAGAGCAATGAACTCCTGGCACCCGGTATTTCTAGTAAATCCGAATAAATCTGCATTGGGTGCATCGAGCACAACTACACGCAAACACCACCTTGGCGGAGCGGACCGAAATTTCCAGACATCGGCAGCAACCTTGGCCGCCACTCAGCGGCAGCTATACCGTAGTTAAACACAAAGGCATGTCATGCAGAACGGGATTAATCAAAATGTAAAGAAGAGGCAACGATTCCCCAACCCAAGGCCATTCAAGCGGCAAGGTTCGGACCGTTAAGGGATATTTTGGCGCAAAATTGCACTTTTTTGCTGCAATCCAGGCTAATGGAACGGAACTACAGCCGAACCGCGCACTTTAATACAAATCAACTTAGCTGTAACGGTTTAAACCAAGGGATTGGCTGTATCTTTACCGCGTGAGCGAGCCTCACAATAGGTTTGCGCAAACTGAAACAATTCTTCCATCAAATGGGTTCGGAACTTCTGGCGCTGTCGAACAAAATACAGCTGCCGACGGATTGGCGGGTCCAGCTGCACGGTGGCCAGTGTGCCCAGACTGAGTTCTTTCGAAAGCGTCGCCGCGGATACGATCGAGACGCCCATACCTGCCTCCACCGCACCCTTGATGGCTTCGGTACTGCCGAGTTCAAACACTTTGTTGAGTTGGCTTTCCTCAATACCCTGCTCTTTCAGATACTGCGTGATCACGCTACGCGTACCCGAACCATCCTCGCGATATATAAAAGGTTGATCAACCAATTCCTGCGCTTTGATTGCCGATAGTTCGTTAAAGCGGTGTTCCGTACCACTGATAACAACCAGTTCGTCAACCAGGCAATCCTCGACACGCAGCAATTGATTGTTTACCTCTCCTTCAACAACACCAAGTTCAATGGTGTTGTCTTCAACCATCGCCACAATGGCATCCGTATTGGCAACTTTCAAATGCACCATAATCTCGGGAAACTGCTTGCGAAAATCCCCAAGCAGACCGGGCAGCATGTATTCTGCGATCGTCGTACTGGCACCCAGCGTGATCAGACCTGCATTGTTGCCCGTCATCGCCTTGACCGACTCATGCATTTCGCCATACAGGTCTACGATCTGGTTGGCATAGCCCAATACCAGTTCACCAGCCCTGGTAAGGCTTATTTTGTTATGGGAACGATCAAAC
The DNA here is from genome assembly GCA_938005265.1 of uncultured Granulosicoccaceae bacterium. GTDB lineage: Bacteria > Pseudomonadota > Gammaproteobacteria > Granulosicoccales > Granulosicoccaceae > CALFCE01. The sequence goes on along the minus strand of CALLOA010000181.1, from coordinate 14,286 downwards.
AGGCGAGTGTTAAAGTCCTCTTCCAACTGCCGCACCTGAAAGGTGACAGCCGGTTGAGTCATGTTGAGAATTTCTGCCGCTTTGGTAAAACTCAGAACACCCGCAACAGTGTGAAATACCTGCAATCTGCGATCAGACATTTAATTTCCCGGCTTGATCAGTCGAAAAGCGCAACACTTACCCATACAAAAGCACCAGATTTTATCTGCAACAACTTGCCTGCAATGGCTATTATTAGCAATTGCTGCAAGAATTACACATTGCTGGCACAGTCTGACAGGGTGCACTAATGTATCACGCTTCAAGCAGGCCAATAGATCCCACAACCGATTGAATAGGTATGAAAGCCACCAGTTTTCACATTTCCACGAGTAAAGAGACGCCAAACGACGCTGAGATCATCAGCCATCAGTTGATGCTACGAGCAGGAATGATCCGGCGACTCGCTGCGGGCCTCTATAGCTGGATGCCGGTTGGCCTGCGAGTCGCACGCAAGGTTGAGCGTATTGTCCGTGAAGAGATGGACCGTTCAGGTGCTGTGGAGCTGATAATGCCCGCAGTACAACCAGCCGAATTATGGCAGGAATCGGGGCGCTGGGAAAAGTATGGCCCGGAGCTGTTACGCCTGCATGATCGACATGAACGCCCCTACTGTGTAGGTCCGACACACGAAGAGGTTATCACCGATATCGCGCGGCGAGAATTGCGTAGTTACAGACAATTACCGGTCAATTTTTACCAAATCCAGACCAAATTCCGTGATGAAATCCGACCTCGTTTCGGTGTGATGCGGGCGCGCGAATTTGTTATGAAAGATGCCTACTCTTTCCATTTGAATGAAGAGTCTCTGGTGGAGATGTTTGACCACATGCACAACACGTATTGCAAGATTTTTGATCGTATCGGTTTGCAATATCGTCCTGTGGATGCCGACAGTGGCAGTATTGGAGGTGCTCGCTCACGTGAATTTATGGTGATCGCCGACAGTGGCGAAGATGGTATCGCGTTCTCAACCGAAGGTGACTATGCCGCCAATGTTGAAAAGGCCGAGGCAATTAGTGAAGCCACGCGTTCTGAACCTGAAAAAAATATGGAACGTGTCGCCACGCCTAATGTTCACACCATGCAGGAAGTGTCGGATCTGCTCGGTATGCAGCTCAACGAAGGTGTAAAAACACTGGTCGTAAAAGGCGCCGAGGAGCCAGTTGTTGGCCTCGTATTACGGGGTGACCACGAGCTTAATGCGATCAAGGCAGAACACCTTGATGCCGTTCAAGCGCCTCTGGAATTTGCTGATGAGGCAGATATTCGAAAGGCTATTGGTTGCGGACCAGGCTCCATTGGCCCGGTCGGCCTGAAAGTACCTTGCATTGTTGATCATGCCGCACTTGCCCTGAGTGACTTCTCATCCGGCGCGAATGAAGATGGCTACCATTACGTAGGCGTCAATTGGGGTCGTGACTTGCCAGAACCGGTTGTTGCGGATATTCGTAACGTCGTTGAAGGTGATCCCAGCCCCAAAGGTGCGGGCACACTCAAGATACAGCGCGGTATTGAAGTTGGCCATATTTTCCAGCTCGGCACGACCTACAGTGAACCCATGCAAGCCACCATGCTGGACGAAAACGGCAAAGCGCAAGTCATGCATATGGGCTGTTACGGCATCGGGATTACGCGCATTGTCGCGGCAGCCATCGAACAAAACCATGATGACAAGGGAATCATCTGGCCACTCTCCATTGCACCATTCGAGGTGGCAATCAACCCTATTCACATGCATAAATCAACTGAAGTCGAAGCGGCCGCACGAAGCCTCTATGAAGAACTGCTTGATGCCGGAATGGATGTACTGTTCGATGATCGCCAGGCACGGCCCGGCGTCATGTTTGCAGAAATGGAATTGCTCGGCATTCCGCACAGGCTGGTTGTCAGCGACAAGGGGCTTGCAAAAGGCGAACTGGAGTACAAGGGGCGAAGTGATGAACAGGCACAACAAATTAGTCGCGAAGATGTCGTTGCTTTTTTGCGTGACAAAATGGCTTGAATTTCTATTGTCCCGGCCTATTTATCACCCTGAGAAATCTATCATCCTGACAAATCTTCACCACCTACCGCCCGACATCAGGTAGCTGCAAGTCCGATCTGATCCAGTTGATAATCGTGCTGTAGTGTTGGTGGTGTACCAAATAACCGCTGTTGGGCAGTTTATGCAGGGTCACGTGCTCAAGTTCAGCATCCCAACGTTTGGCGGCAGCCCATACCACAGCAATAATTTTTTCAATGGTGTCGCCGCCACACACACCTAAAGATCGAAACGGTAGACCTTACCAGTATCACCATAAGGCCCGAAGTTGTCGTTGGTCATCACATAAATAGTTTGATCAGAGTCCTGAATCAACGCCACGATACGCGAGTCGAGCTGATCGATTTTCTCTATGCTCCAAAGCCGATCTTCCGATTCCTTAGCGACAAACAACTGACCGGAGGGCTTACGAAAGTCAGCACTCCAGTCTGCAAACAGCAAGTGATCTGCTAACTCACCAAACTCTGCTCCTCTCAACATCACAGCACCCACCACAGCGGTACCGACACCTACTCGCCTCACCGTACTGCCTTCGCGATGCACACTCATGTTAGGGTATTCAACGACAGGATCAATAATGGCATTGGCCAGCGAGTTAGCTTGCCCGGGCGAAAGGCAATTATCAGGAGGATCCAACGTCCGGGTTCGGTCAAAGCAATGTGTACCCTCCTTTAATGGCCAACCATAATTGCCAGCAGAGTCCACTCGATAGATCGCCTCCCAAAAAGTCTCGGCAACAGCAGTAATGTAAAAAGCCGCTGAACCCTCACTGCTACTGTCGAAACTCAGACGATAAGGGTTTCTGAATCCCCATGCGTAAATCTCATCGCGCCCGGGCAAACCAATCAGCGGGTTGTTTGCAGGAATACCATAAGCGGGAAGTCCTCTATCCACATCAATTCGCAAAATTTTGCCATACAGTGATTGCAGATCCTGGGCAGTTGTATCCCACCACAATCTGTTATTGGGTACATTATAGGCATCGTTGAGCGTCTCCGGCCCAACACCGTGTATTCCTCCACCATCTCCAAATCCAATGTAAAGATAACCATCCGGACCAAAAGCCAGAGCGCCGCCATTGTGCTTGCGGCTGGGCCATGGCTGCTCTATCAACACCCGTTCGCTGCTGGGATCAAGGGCATCAGGATTTTCGGGATTGATCGTGAATTCCGAAACGATGCGCGTATGACTCCAATTGCGGGGAGCGTCAGCAGAAAGAGGTGCAGTGTAAGTAACGAAAAATCGCCCATTACTTCGAAACAGCGGATGGATAGCCATACCCAGCAACCCCCTTTCTTCAAAGTCCTGACGTACTGGCAGCATACGATCCGTGACATCGAGAAACGGCTTTTGATGTAGTTTGTCATCTCGCCCAAGCAGATGAACAACACCCGCCTGATCAAGTATCAAGCGTCTGTTACTATCATCAGGGATAGTAACGATATCAATCGGCGCTACCAGATTTTCCACTAGCAGTTCAGGAGTACCAGCTACACTGACTGCACTCAACAATTGAGCGAACCCCAGCGGCAAAAGTATCGAAATAAACTTGATGGTTGTTTTCATGACGTTTCAAGTGCCTGTGTAAGTCTGGTGCACGCAAGTTCAATATGTTGCTCAGCAAGGTGTTCGGCAAGCTCAGGATCAGCGGCAACAATGGCATTTAATATGGCCTCATGCTGATCCCAGATAGACGGTGGACGCTGCGCTTTACGTAATACGTCACCCATTACCCGGCGTAGAAATCGCCAATGCAATTGCGCTGAGGTTTCAATCAATGCATTGCCGGAAATCTCATAGATGTAGGAATGAAACGCGATGTCCTGCTGAATCATCGCCTTTACTTCGTCGTTGCTTATTGCCCGGCGCCCTTTGGCAATGATGGTCCGGCCATCCTGCTCAACTGTTGCCCGGCTTAAGCCCTGTTGCAACACTTGCGAGGCCGCCAGGCGTGCAGCCAGCCCATCCAGCGAACTTCTGATCTCGTAGTGCGAGCGCATCCTCGATAAATCGAGTCTTGACACACAGAGACCTCGGCCAGGCGCATCCTCCAGCAGGCCATCACCCTTCAACCTGGCTAGTGCCTGTTGTATCGGTTGCCTGGATACACCTAACTGCGCAGCCAACTCTTCCTGGACCAGTGTGGCTCCCGGCGCAAGCGAGCCGTCGCAGATTTCATCCAGAAGAGCCTGATATGCCAGCTCGGCCCTTCCCGGTTGCACAGAAATTTGTTTCATAGTACTTTGAATTCAGAATTCAAATAGATTAGATAAACTGACGAATCACTGCAAGCTCTTCAAGCAATCTTTTTTTAGGTTCACCACGACCTGGCACAAAGGGAAGGAAATTCTTATGCAGACATCGACTGCTGTTCAGACAAAGAAAGCACAAAGCAATTCACTGGATAATCGGGAGTCTATTTACCAACCCGAACAAAAAGGACTTATTTTTCCACAAACCCCGGAATTCAGTTCACTGGCTGAAGAAAGAGAACACCGTAAACAACGACTGGTGGCCGGTTGCCGGGCATTTGCCATGCACAATTTCGATTATGGTATGGCAGGGCATATTTCAGTGCGAGACCCTGAACATACGAATTTGTACTGGACCAACCCGATGGCTGTGCATTTTTCGCAAGTCAAAATGTCGAACCTCATTCTTGCCGATCACGAAGGAACAGTGGTCGAAGGCCAGCATGCTATCAACCGGGCAGGTTTCGTTGTGCACTCCTCTGTGCATGAAGCCCACCCGGATATTGTAGCTATGTGTCATGCCCATACCCCTCACGGCACAGCCTGGTGCTCAACGGGCAGACCAATCGATCCTTACAATCAGGATGCTGCCTGCTTTTACGATAATCATGCCGTCGTTGGTGACGACGGTGGTGCAGTCACAGTTTTTAAGGACCAGGGTGAAGGGGTAGTACAGGCATTCGCAAAAAATCGCGCAGTCCTTCATCAAAACCACGGCATTCTTACCGCCAGCCGCCACAGTGTCGATGACGCTGTATTCTGGTTTATAGCCATGGACCGTTGTTGCCAGGTTCAAATGCTGATTGAGAGTTGCGCAAATAAACCACCGCTGATGGCAGAAAGTGCAGCGCGGCATTCCGCGACTCACGTTGGTAGCGACTATCTGGGCTGGTTACATTTCCAGCCAGTGTACGATCAGGTGGTCGCTGCCAATCCGGATATGTTTGACTAGTACAAAGGCTCACGACACTCGGACATTTACTATTGATCACAGGAGTGGATTCGTCACATTTGCACGAGCCAGGAGTCTGCACTCAATGTACGCGGCATGGTTGTGACGGCATCACTGTATTTTGCGGGATCACAACTTGAGCCGACTGACCATGCATCTAGCAGGCTATTATATAAATTTGGCCGTAGCTTGAGCGTTTGCAATCGCAGCTGCTTGTGTATCCCAGTTACCATCGCCGAAGGATCGGCTGTAAGCGGCGAGCTCATTGACTACCTGAAGAGCTTTCAGGAATGCGTCATGATTCAATACGTCGGGAGATTGGGCTAAGGGCGAATTTCGCAAGTTGCCGCACTAAATTTCACCCAACTTTGTGCGAAAACTAACACTATATACTTGACTAGAGCACCCGCGATATGAACTATATACTACAATGCTTGCATAATTTAAACCTCACACTTTAAACACAACCTAAACACAACCATCGTCAAGATGACGTATTGACCTTGACTAAATCTAGCAAGGTACCCCCTTTTCTATCTAAAACCTGAAAATCACAACGAACCAGGCACTACAATTTCCCTGCAAATCGGGATTCGCTGCAGCCACATTCACCAGATTTCTAGTCGCCTTGGTACAGCAAATAAACAGCTTGTACAGGACCACATATGAAATTCTGTATGGATACTCGTGAGTTGTTTGACACGAAAAACAAAAGGATTCACCTGAGGCAACAAGCCCTTGAAGTGCTCTGGGTTCTTGCCGCAAACCGCAATAACACGGTAAGCAAAGACCTATTGTTTAATCATGTGTGGAAGGGAAAGATTGTTACAGAAGACAGTCTTTCTCAATGTGTCGTAGCAATCCGAAAAGCACTGAACGACGACAAACATGAGCTCATCAAAACAGTGCCGAAACGTGGATACCGTCTAGACTATCCACACGAAAAGCTAACGATAATTCATAAAAGAAACTCCGAATTAATCAAAACTGCTACTGCTGGTTCAGGCAGTGTTCCTGCAGTCGCGAACTTTACGCAAACTCATGACGGATTGGACCTGGCCTATGCAAGGAATGGAGCAGGGCCGGCATTGATTCGCGCACCACACTGGATGACGCACGTCTTACACGAGTGGAACGACAACGTCTTCGGACCCAGGTATCGAAGGCTGGCGCAGGAATTGGAAATGATTCGTTACGACGGTCGTGGCTTTGGACTATCCGACCGTAGTGTCGGATGCGGCACCTTTAAAGACTGGGTAGAGGACATGCACTCTATAGTGCTTGCCACGAATTTGGACAAACTTGGATTGATCGGGAATTCAGGTGGAGCGCCTCTTTCCATGGTTTATTCCGCTACATACCCGGAACGTATTGGTTGCCTGGTACTGATGGGCGGATTTGTTGAAGGATCACTTAAACGAGGGGTAAAAGCGTCGCATGTGCAAGCCTTTATTAACTTGATTGAAGATGGTTGGGCGGGCAGGAACGCCGCATTTCGTCAAATAATGAGTACGCAACTATTCCCCGGCGCCACTTCCGAGCAGATGAACGAATTTGACGAGCTACAACGCAAATCAACGGATGGAAAAACTGCGGCCAAACTGATTTCCATATTATCTGAACTTGATGTTCAAAATTACCTTCCCCGCATAAAAGCTCCAACATTAATCCTTCATAGCAAACACGATGCAAGGCAGCCGTTCGAACAGGCAGTAAAAATGTCAAAACTGATACCAAATTCAGAGTTACATGTTCTTGAGACGATAAATCACACCCCTCTCCAGCATGAACCAGCTTTTGAATCCTCATCCCGGCTAGTGATCGACTTCGTTACCAAACATTGTGGTTAACGTAGCGACTTTCCATACTGCTTCACTCACAACCCCAATAACAATAATCATGAAGTTGCCTGGCAACAACATGTGCAGGCGTTCCAGGGCCAAATTCTCCATCATAGAGACTCGTCAGCAATCGTTTGTCATACGTCGTAATTTTCTTGATTGCCACTCTGTTATTAAACGAAAAGTAGCCTGACTCAGTCACATCGCCAAATAATCCAAATGACTGATAGATCTCTTCCTGAAGACAAGTACGTTTCATAGCAAGGGACAGACTGTTCTGCACATAGACCACACTTCGAACTATTCTTGTATTTCTATAAATTCCTGGTGAAAAAAAGCAAAGTACGCTGTTGGTAGCTGCGCTGGAAGTTCCGCCAGCTTCTTCGTCATTGACAACATCAGATACCGTGTTCCGCTCACTACTCGACAGGGAAGTGGCTCGCTGAAAAACTGGCCTGAGAGGTAGCGCCATAGCGACGTTATGCATGGAGCTTCTATCACTCAAAACAACAACGAAATTTGCGCATATTGTCGGGTTACCCTGATCACACAGCCCCAGGTCGTAGGGTGGGCTACGATTCAGCAAATCGGCATATTGTTCTGCGTTTTCCACCAGATGATTGATAACTCGGAAACGCACACCTGTGAACAATGAAATTTCCCTGAATAATGACTGAATTGTATCGACAGTTTCTTTCTGAATTTCTCCAACCATTGCCAACCGAATGTTGTCATGCCAACGGACGACCGGAGCACGGCCAACACCCAATATTTGAATTGATTCATTATATAACCTATTTGAATCCAACCCACCGTCATCGCCAGCATCTTCACCCTGCACTGTAACGACGTTAAATACCAGTGACAGAAAAACACATATTTTTATATTTTTCATGGGGCAGCGGATATTGAAATTCAACAATCACCGGGGCCGTCATACGCTTGCCAAAGTAAACGATCAATAAATACAATTTCACCATTGGCAAATGACTGCTTGCCTGTAACAACTGCTTCCGGGCCAACTCGCATCGCGTTTTCACCAGACTTTTGAACTACAACGCAATCACCTGCCTGATTTGCCAGTGAAGTCTGCAAACTGTTTTCATTAAATTCCAGGGTCTGACCTGAATAAACGTGCAAGCCGATCAATTCCGTCAAGCGCGATGCGTTTTCAGCTTTTAGCAGTACCACATCTAACAAAAAGTCAGCCCCTTCATTCCTCAGTGACAAGTCGGACGGAACAAACACTATGACATCATCGGCATCCACAACAGTCTGCCAAACATTGGTTGTCTTGAGTGCATGGGTAAAAAGACGGGCACCCGGCAACTCTTCCAAGCCCTGAGCCACGGTCAACGATTTATCATTTGCCAACACCAACCCAGTCGCGAGTGGAATGAGCACTAAACTGGCAAATAAAACTATTCTGAGATATTCACGAAAACTGTTAGACAAAACTCGACAAAAAAATTGCGCCAAGATGTGTCCTGAAATAGTATTTCCAATCCCACAACCTCTACACTGCATCCTGCATCTCCCTGGTAAAAACGACTGCACTGCGATGACAAAAAAATTGCTGAATCTCACTGGCAATCCAGATTAAAGTCATCTGATAAATAAGTGCAGACCAATGAGTGGCCTTATCGATTCAACAGTATTTCTTCGAGATAGATGAAAAAGGATGTATTAATTTCTTCATGAAATCCTGATAAAAATACGAAATTAGTCCGAAATTAATTCGAAATCGGGATTCAACGTGAGATTGGAGAGAAAAACTATAGCGGTGATTTGAAGCGCGAAAACACAGCTGGTGATCAGACAGCAACCATCAGCCGACCAAACACAAGCAGTCAATCCAGCTGAGACATGACAGCTTATCGTTTCGCAGCGTAGTAGGAAACCCGCCGCTCAAGATAAGCCAACACCTCGGAGATAGTGAAGGCCATTGCAAACAGCACGAGCAACACGGCCCAGAAATGCGACATGAGGAAATTGTTGGAGTAGAGCTCGAATAGCGCGCCAAAACCGACAATGGATATCAGTAACTGACCGATAATAACCCCCTTGACGGCCCTGATGATGCCGATACGCACGCCACCCAGAATCTCGGGTAATGCCGCCCAAAAATACACCTTGGTGAACGCAGCCCAGGGTGTAGCACCAAAGCTGTGTGCCATTTCAACCAGTGAGCGATTAATCTGCATAACCCCGGCTCGCGCATTCAGAATGATTATCCAAATGGCAAACAACGTCGTTGTGATGATGATGGATTTCATGCCAAAACCGAACAGAACCATCAACACAGGGACCAGGGCTGTGAGTGGCGCACTAAGGAAAATATTTACCCACGGTAACAGCAGCTCATCCAGCAGGCGGTTTTTGCCCATAAGAATACCGGTGGGGATGCCAATACTGACTGCGAAAAACACACCGGCGACAAAGGCATAACCTGTTTCATAGAGTGCCTTCTGAAACGCCGGTGTGCCAATAACTTCAAACAAGGTCGCAATAACATCCGATAGTGGCGGCACAAAAAACGATAGGCCGCTGCGACCAAATATTTCCCATAACAACCCCCAGATCAGCAGCGAAGACATACCGGGCAATCGGATACCAAATACTTTCATGCTGTTCTCAAGGTTTCAAGTGACGGAACGTGCAACAAACATCATTGGCCACAACCTATTCCACATAGGATCGAAGTGACTCCCATATCTCATCCACTATATCGAGATATTCAGGGTCGCGACGGATACTGCGGCTATCTTTCTCACGCAAACCGGATGGCCGGATAATGTCTGACACGCGACTTGGCCGTGGCAGCAGGATAGCTATCTGGTCAGAAACATAAACCGCCTCCTCAATCGAGTGGGTTACAAAAATAAATGTCTTGTTTTCATTGGCAACCAGTGACAACAAATCTTCCTGGAATTTTCGACGAGTCTGCTCATCGACCGCCGAGAACGGTTCATCCATAAGCAGCACATCGGAATCAACTGAAAGAGCACGTGCCAACCCCACTCGCTGACGCATACCACCCGAAAGCTCATGCGGGTAACTTTTCTCGAATCCGGCAAGCCCCACATCGGCAATGTACTTGGCTGCAATATCTTCTCGCTCGGATTTAGCAACGCCGCGCAATTCCAGGCCGAAAGATACATTACGCAAAACTGACGCCCAGGGTAACAATGCAAAGTCCTGGAAAACGAAAGCACGGTCGGGCCCCGGTCCATCTACAGATCGCCCATCCACCTCTATCTCACCCGAAGTCGGCTCTAATAGTCCCGCAATTATTTTCAACAGCGTTGTCTTGCCACAACCGGAAGGCCCCAGCAGTGAAGTCAGCTGCCCTTTCGGGAATTCAAGCGAAAGATCTTTTAACGCTTCAACAGTGCCATAGTTTTTTGACACGTTGCGAACCGAAACCGCATTGGCGCTGCTATTGGAACTTGCAACGCTATGCCCATGGCCCGCCGGCAGGTCCTGCACCGGGTTATCAGTCTGAAGCATATCCACGAACATTCCCCGCGAAAAAGAATTTTTCTATCTTTTCCAGAAAGTTTAAGAAAAGAACAGCAAGTACAATAATTGAAAATATAGCGGCATACATAGTTGCGTAATCCGCAATTGAACGACTGTAGGTGATGATGTCACCCACTCCGGTCGGCGTAATTTTCAGCTCGGACAAAATGGCCCCGATAAAACCCGCTGAAATGCCAAGGCGCAGCCCGGAAAAAATTACAGGCGATGCAGCCGGAACAATAATCTTGGTAATCACTTCCGCTTTGCTGGCAAGAAAAGACTTGCCCATCTCGGTCAGCGATGAAGGCGTATTACGAACCGCTCCCGCTGTGTTCAAAACAATTACGGGCATAGCCATAATACAAACCACAAACACCTTGGAAGTCAGACCTATACCGTACATCATTACCAGTAGCGGTATCAGCGCTGCCAGTGGCGCTGCTTGCATGACGATGAAAATGGGCGAGAACAGCCAATCAAACCAGCCACTCAATCCAATCCAGAGTCCGATTGCGATACCCAAAAAGGCCGAGATCAAAATACCTATTGCCAACGGCTTTAAGGTTTCTGCATAGGCTGCCAGTAGCGAACCGTCGAACATCATTTTGAACAATGCAGCCATCGATTCAAAAAATGTGGGAAACGCATAGCTCACCGGGATGCGGCCGGCAATTTCCCAGGCACCAAAAACCACGAAAGCTGAAAGCAATTTCAGAAAAAGTGAGCGATTAGCCAAAGTCCGGGTCCATTTTTGTCACCTTGATCTGATTCGATTTGTGTAATTCAAAACAAGATCGTGGAGGAGGAGAGCAATCGGCTTACTTTACTTACATAAAATAAGCCGCTTACTTTCCAGTCAGAAAACACTCGGCAACTTTACTGACCCAATGCAGCATCAAGAGGCGCGAGGTACCAGAAATCTTCAATGTTCAGACTGGCAGCATCACCTTCGAGTTGCCCCGCCTGGCTGTACCATTCCATATCAGCCATGGCAGCTTTGCGCCCACCACCCTCTGCATCATACAAACCACCTTCTGCGGCCTCAGTGTAGAAATTATCCAGCTCACCGAGTATCTCTTTGGGCAATTGACCGATAGGGCCGTCCGGATTGGTTTCACGCGATATCACAGTAGGGTCTTTTGCCATGTCGGCCCAGGTAGTGGCCAGGGCTTTTACAAAAATATTGACCTGTTCTTCATTGGCCTGAATCCAGTCAAGGTTGGCAAACAACGCTTCATCACTGGCTTCCACATCAAACATCTCCAGCACATTAAACTTGTCAGCATGCTGGCGCATTATCTTGTTCTTGTTGGACAGATCAATAATGGTGGCATTGGCCTGGCCCGACACCAGTGCAACCACACGGTTAGCAGAACCCGGGACGTAGGAGCGCTTGCCGAACTTCATGCTCATCTTGTCTTCGATTACGTTGGCAATGGAGTCTGTACCGCCACCACGCGAGTGCAACAAAATCGGCTCACCGTCCAGATCTTGTAACGACGCATACTTTTTGGTGGTTACCGGAAAAAATTTGAGCTTGGACAGCTGGAAAATAATACGCAATGGCGCTTTAGAGCGTTGCATGGCCGCGTAAGGGGTGCCAAAACCAATGTCCATCTGGCCACTCAGTACCGCCTGGATAGCCAGCTCCTCATCAGAGAATGCTGTCCACTCATAATCAAGACCTGCGGCTTTTGCGCGATCAAGTGCAACAAAAAAAGCCGCGAGTTCATCCGACGGCGTTTCAGCCAGCGCGATTCTGATTTTCTCGGCATTTGCGACACCTGTGCTAATAGCCACAAAAAACGGCAACGCCAAAATAGTCACCGCCAACTTCTTTACCAGTTTTTGCATTTTCTCCTCCTCAACGGGGCGAACCCCTGCATTGGTTGTTGCGATAGTGGTAGTGCTGTTGCAAGCCTGGCCTGTTATAGGCAGACCTACTTGGGTATTGATTTTCTTTGCAATTTTTTCAATAGCTTTTTCATTTACTTCTTTGATGTTTATCAGCTTTAGCTTGATCTTGAATTTCTTCTTATAGATATCCCTTCTTCTAATCGTTTTCCCGATCGCCACTTAGCAATCAATCACCAAATAATCGCTGCGACACCGAGTTCAGATGCGACCGCATGGCAGCATGTGCAGCCACAGGGTCACGTTCTTCTATCGCTGCTACTAGTACCGTGTGCTCACCAAAGCTGGGGTGGTCCGCCGGCGGCTTATCGACTTTTCGTATCACTTGTCGCCAGGCTACAGCACGCCTGACCCCGTTCAGATGATCGAATAATGAGACCAATAAAACATTCCCGGTCGCCTCGGCGATGGTGCGATGGAATTCATCATCCAGCGCTTCATAGGTATCCCAGCTACCCGCGCTGGCAGCTCTTTGCTCAACCAGCTTGATAGATTGCACCGCTTCGGCCGATGCATTGGCTGCTGCCTCACGAGCAATTGCAGGCTCCAGCGACAGGCGCGCACGCATCATTTGCACCGGGGTTACTTGCTGACTGAGCTGACCGATCGCCGGAATAACATCATGACGCTCAGACGCAGTAATAAAGGTGCCTTTGCCCACATGGCGCCAGATTGCCCCCTCTCGCTCCAGTGCCTCCAGCCCCTTACGCAAAGAGGTACGGGACACACCCAGCGAATCAATCAATTGCCGCTCAGCCGGTAAGCGATCTCCCGGCGCGTAACCACCGGCATCAATAAATTCACGTAAAACCTGCAGCGCACCATCAGCACCTGCATGACTTTCCGATTCCAGAGATTGCTGCATAACGCAATAAGCCACCAGCTCAACCAATTATGCAGATTGATCGATCAATCTGCCGTATTGATCTGATATTAGACCGAATCAAAGTCGATTAGCAACCATAAACTGATATCTGGCATAATTGATCCAGATTGATTGCCGGTGCTCAGCCACGTGGGCAGACTTGCTATTCCAAGAGGACATTCATGACCAACTACGCGATCCCGACCATTCCTGTTGTGGCGCTGCCCATAGCCGGCAGCGACGCACTTTTCCCGGTTCGCCGGGTGTATTGCATCGGCAGGAACTATGCGGCTCATGCAGTCGAGATGGGCCACGACCCGGATCGCGAAGCACCGTTCTTTTTCCAGAAAAACCCTGACAACCTGGACACCAGCGGCAAGTTCCCCTATCCGCCAAAAACGTCAGACGTACACCATGAGATGGAAATGGCTGTGCTGCTGAAGTCTGGCGGTGAAAATATTCCCGTAGCCACAGCCCTTGACCATGTGTTTGGCTACGCACTATCACTGGACATGACACGCCGCGATTTACAGGGCGAACAGAAAAAAGCCGGGCGCCCCTGGGAAATAGGCAAGGCATTCGAACACTCGGCCCCTATCGGCCCAATCCATACCGTCGAATCGGTCGGCCATCTCGACAAGGGCAAGGTTGAGCTCAAAGTAAATGGTGAAGTAAAACAGGAAGGCAATCTGGATCAGATGATCTGGAAGGTCCCTGAAATGATCGCCTATCTTTCCGAGTACTTTGTGCTGGCAAGTGGTGATGTTATTTTGTCCGGCACGCCATCCGGCGTTGGACCTGTTGTCAAAGGTGATGTGATGGAAGCCCATGTTGAAGGGCTGGGGTCCATGACGGTG
>CALLOA010000180.1 GCA_938005265.1 uncultured Granulosicoccaceae bacterium | reverse complement strand
GTAATGTTACCTGACAGGAAATACTTTCCGGTCAGACGCATACCTTTAAGCAGCTCCCAAAGAGTAAAACTCTTAACGTATCGAGATAATTCGCCTGTCATAAATACTGCCCAAATACCGCTATTTTCAGTTGCTTTTGTCAGCTTGCTTTCCAATTCAATTAAACCGTCGGCTTAAACAGCCTGGCGGATACCATCGAACCAGGGTGGTATGCCATAAAAGATAGCTACGCCAACTACAGCAATCCATACGATCGTGACCGGTATAAATATTTTCCAACCCAGCCGCATGATCTGGTCATAGCGATAGCGTGGAAAAGTCGCACGAAACCACAGGAACAGAAACATACTGATGGCCGTTTTGATCAGAAACCAGTGAAACCCGTCGCCAAACCCATCTATCGGTGACAACCAGCCACCCAGGAACATGATCGTCATCAATGCTGAGATCATAATCATGTTGGCGTATTCAGCCAGAAAGAATACAGCAAACCCCATCCCGGAATAATCGACGTGAAAACCCGCGACAATTTCGGATTCTCCTTCTGCTACATCAAATGGTGCGCGGTTGGTTTCCGCAACTCCCGAAATAAAATAAACAATAGCGAGCGGAAGCAACGGGAAAAAGAACCAGTGAAACATGCCGCCGCTTTGCGCGCGGACGATATCCCCCAGATTAAGGCTGCCACTCACCATCAACACACCAATCAATGCAAAGCCCATAGCTATTTCGTAGGCCACAATCTGTGCAGCCGATCGCATCGCACCCAGAAAAGCATATTTCGAGTTGGAAGCCCAACCGGCAATGATGACACCGTAAACACCAATCGACGTCATGGCCAGAACATACAAGAGCCCGGCGTTGATATCAGCAAGCACAAGGCGCTCTGAAAACGGGATGACGGCCCAGGCTGCAAAAGCTGGTGCCAATGACAGTACCGGTGCGATCAGGAACAGGAAGCGCGCCGAGTTGGTCGGCACAATAACTTCCTTGGTCATTAACTTGAACAGATCAGCAAACGGCTGCAGCAAGCCCCACCAGCCAACACGGTTAGGGCCGACACGAACCTGCATGGAACCGATGACTTTACGCTCGGCCAGCGTGAAGTAAGCAACAGCGATCAGCAGTGGCACGATAATCAGAACGATCTTGATAATCGTCCAGATCAGAAGCAAAAGTGCATCAAGCATCAGTAGCTTCCTCGCACGGAATCAGTAATTGTTTTCATCAACTGAGCTCCACAGGCGAACAGGTATTGCCCAATACCTGAGTTTCAGTCAAACCTGCCGGAATCCAGACGCAGTTTTCAGGAACCCCGTCATCAAGCTTCACAGGCAAAGTGACTTTACCGCCGGCTTGTGACACTGATACGGTATCCCCGACACTCAGTTTGCGACGGTCCAGCTCTCTCTGGCACAACGAAGCAAAAGCCTGTTTGCCGTCTTCGGATTTCTGCAAAGGCACTGAGCGCCTCACTAGTGGATCGAGTCTGTGAATCGGAATCTCACCGGCGCGAAGTAGCTTGTCACCAAAATCTGTTCGCTGGTAATCCTGGCTTTTGCCAACATGCTGCAAGTTGTTCAGTTCAATCGAGCCGCACAAACCTTGTAGCTCCTGCGTGATTTGATCCGGGCTGGTGTAATCAAAATCTTCAAGCCCCAGGGAATCCGCCAATACTCTGAATATCTTCCAGCCCGGGCGAGCTTCACCGGGTGGTTCAACAATGCCATTGGCACTTTGCCAGGCACCTGCAGCGTTAACAAAGGTACCGAAAGTCTCAGTGAAAGTACCTGCAGGCAATACAACACTGGCGTGCTTTTGCCATGAGTCACTGAGGAAAGAACCTATACAGACAACCTGATCTGCCGCTGCAATGCTACCCATGGCATGGGCGGGTTGAGCGGCATCAAATTCGGGCTCAATATCCATCAGGAGGTAAGTGTGCATTGGGCGTTCCAGCATTTCGGCTGCTGTTTTTCCGCCGTCACCCAGTGCCACACCACCAGGTTTGCGATGCGGAACTACACCGGCTAGCCAGGCACCGCAGCTATTTGCCCTTTGAGGCAAGTGCGATAACGTTGCGTTGCATGCTTTTGCGAGACTCGCCGCTATGGCCATCAGAGTGGCATAAGCCGGATGCGCGGCTGCAAGGTTGCCAAGCAACAAAGCTGTACGATCACCCTGCTTCAGTTGCTCAGCAATACGTTTGTGGTGTTCTTCCGGGTTGATTCCACCGGGTGCGTTTTTCAGCGAGCTCAGGTCAGCACCCGCTGCGATCGCAATAGCCATTAACTCTTCCGGCAAACGGTCGTAACGAGCACTCAGCGATTCCGCTGCATCAAAATGTAAGGGAAAATCCGCCGGATTAAGAAAACTGATCTTGCCACCCGCCAAGGCCGATTTACGCAAGCGCAACGCAGCAATGGGCAGTTCTTTACGCAGATTGGATCCGACAACCAGTGCCGCATCCAGACTCTCCAGATCATTAACGTTCATACCCAGCCACGGCATTACCGGTGCCAGTGCATCACCACTGAAGTCATTCTGACCGAGGCGATGATCTATGTCATCAGTACCCAGCGCACGTGCCAGTTTTTGGATCAGGTAGAGTTCTTCAAGTGTATTTCCAGCACTTGCCAGAACACCCAGGCTGCCAGCTTCAGATCCTGATTTCAAAGCATTGGCTGCAGCTTGCAGAGCGGTCGGCCAATCGCAATCAACCAGCGCGTCTCCCTGCCTGATCTTGGGACTTAGAATGCGGTCGGAAGATGACAGTCCCTGATAACTGAAACGGTCACGATCGGAAATCCAGACTTCATTGATGGTTTCATTCTCGCGCGGCACAACCCGGTTAATCTTGCCGTTGTCTATGTGTACAAAAATGTTGGAACCGATGCTGTCGTGAGGGGCAATCGAAGGTGCTTGTTGCAATTCCCAGGAACGTGCTGAATAACGCGAAGGACGCGCAGTCAATGCACCAACCGGACAAATATCAATGACGTTACCGGACACCTCAGAGGCAACAGATTTTTCGATGTAAGTGCCTATGCGCACATGTTCGCCACGGCCGGTCGCACCAAGTTCACGAACGCCGGCAACTTCTTCACCAAAACGTACACAACGGGTACAGTGAATACAGCGTGTCATCTCTGTGGCGATCAACGGGCCGATGTACTTGTCCATCACGACCCGTTTACCCTCGGTGTACTGCGAAGCACTACCACCATAGCCCATGGCCAGATCCTGCAACTCACACTCACCGCCCTGATCGCAAATCGGGCAATCAAGCGGGTGGTTTATCAACAGAAATTCCATGGTGCCCTTTTGCGCGTCCAGCGCTAGCTGGGAACGGGTTTTTACCACCATATCGGGCATAACCGGTGTTGCACAGGCAGGAAGTGGCTTTGGTGCCTTCTCCACTTCCACCAGGCACATACGGCAGTTGGCTGCGACCGATAACTTTTTGTGGTAACAGAAGCGCGGAATATCGATACCGGCAGCATCCGTTACTTCAATCAGCATCTGGCCACGTTTGGCTGTCAGCTCAACACCGTCAACCGTCAGTTTGAGTTCGTCGTCACTCATGTGTCAGTAATCAAGACCCGTCAGGCTACAGCGCCCAGTTGCTCGGCAACCAGACTGCGTTTATGTTCGATGTAATAGGCAAACTCGTGGCGGAAATGCTTCAGCATTCCCTGCACAGGCATAGCTGCCGCATCACCCAAGGCACAGATAGTGCGTCCGGCAATCTTGCCAGCTACATCTTCGAGTTTATCAAGATCTTCCGGCAAACCTTTGCCCTCTTCTATGCGGCACAGCATGCGATATAACCAGCCGGTACCTTCACGGCAGGGCGTGCATTGTCCACAGGATTCCGAAAAGTAAAACCTTGAGATACGACGTAGCGCCTTGACCATATCGGTGGTTTCGTCCATTACAATCACAGCCCCGGAACCCAGCATGGAACCTGCTTTTGCTATCGAGTCGTAATCCATATCGGTTTGCATCATGATGTCACCGGGCAACACCGGCACGGATGAGCCACCGGGAATAACTGCCTTTATTTTACGACCGCCTTTCATACCACCGGCCATGTCCAGCAATTCACTGAATGGCGTGCCCAGGTTAATTTCAAAATTTCCGGGGTTCTCAACGTGCCCGGACACCGAGAACAACTTCTGCCCACCGGCTTTTTCAATTCCCATGGATTGAAACCAATCCGCACCATTACGCATGATTGCCGGCACAGATGCTACAGATTCAGTGTTGTTGATAGTCGTAGGGCGGCCATACAAACCATAGCCTGCAGGGAATGGCGGCTTGAATCTAGGCTGACCTTTCTTGCCTTCCAGCGATTCCAGCAACGCTGTCTCTTCGCCACAGATGTAAGCTCCCGCGCCCAAGGTACCGTATACCTCTATATCAATTCCCTTGCCTTTGATGTCCTTGCCGACCCAACCGTTTTTGTAAGCCTCACCTAGTGCTGTCATGAAGCGGCCATATGACTCATCCATAAATTCGCCACGCATGTAGTTGTAACCCACTGTGGCATTGATAGCGTAGCAGCCAATGATCATGCCTTCGACCAGTGCGTGCGGGTTAAACCTCAGCAGATCGCGGTCTTTACAGGTGCCTGGCTCTGACTCATCCGAGTTGACCACCAGATAACTTTGACCGAAGGGTTTGTCACTTTCCGGGTCGGGTTTCGGCATGAAGCTCCACTTCAGTCCCGTCGGAAATCCTGCGCCACCACGTCCACGAAGACCGGAAGCCTTGACCTCTTCAACCACATCGGCCGGCGACATTCCCTCATCCAGAATCTTTTGCCAACCTTTGTAACCACCTACTTCCAGATAGTTTTCATAGGTCCACGGCTCATCGAACTGCAGAGTGGTATAGCAAACCTGGTTTTGCTTGTGTTCGGCCATCAGTGTGCCCGTTATCTTTTGTTTTACCGATCAATCCAGAGCGTCGAGTATTTTGTCGACTTTCTCTGGTGTTAGATTTGTGTGGTAGACGTGATCTACCTGCATCATTGGCCCGCCTGCACAAGCGGCGAGGCATTCTTCTTCCACCTTCAAATAAATTTTGCCATCCGGTGTGCTTTCGCCAAGCTTGATACCATATTTTTTCTCGACATGTTGAACAATGGTGTCAGACCCCATCAACATGCAGCTTATGTTCGTGCATATCGCTATGTTGTGACGGCCACAAGGTTTGGTTTCATACATCGAATAAAAGCTGGCCACTTCATACACTGCAATTTTCGGCATATCCAGAACGTCGGCACAGGCATCCATTAACTCGGTAGTCAGGTAACCGTCATTCTGATGTTGCGCAACGCGTAACGCCGCCAACACGGCAGATTGCTTCTGCTCGGGCGGATATCGCGTAATCCACTCATTGATTTCATCCAGCGAATGCTGGTTAAGGGCGCTTTGCGTCATCTGTTCAGCTGTGTCATTCATTTGATCAGCGGTCAATTTCACCAAAAACGATATCTTGGGTACCGATTATCGCGACAACGTCTGAGAGCATGTGGCCGCTGGACATTTCATTAAGCCCGGCCAGGTGAGCAAAACCCGGCGCTCTGACTTTTAATCGATAGGGCTTATTTGCGCCATCGGATACGAGGTAGCAGCCAAACTCACCTTTCGGATGTTCAACTGCGGCATAGGCTTCACCTGCAGGGAGGCAAAAACCTTCAGTGAACAGCTTGAAGTGGTGAATCAGTGCTTCCATATCGCCCTTCATGGTTTCACGTCGAGGTGGAGCGATTTTGTGATCTTCTGTCAGGACATTACCAGGATTTGCACGCAACCATTCAGCGCACTGTTTGATAATGTTATTGGATTGTCGCATCTCTTCAATTCTGACCAGATAACGGTCATAGCAATCGCCGTTTGTTCCTACCGGAATATCGAACTGCATGCGATCGTAGACTTCATAAGGCTGCTTTTTGCGTAAATCCCACTCGATACCGCTACCTCGTAACATGGCACCGGTAAATCCCAGCTGCAAGGCACGCTCAGGCGTGACAACACCAATGCCGACAGTTCTCTGTTTCCAGATACGATTGTCGGTCAACAACGTCTCATATTCATCAACGTACTTGGGAAAACGGCTGGCAAAATCTTCGATGAAATCGAGAAGTGAACCTTGACGATTTCCATTCGCCTTGTCCGCTGCCGCCTGGCTGCGCCATTTTGATTCTTGATACTGAGGCATGTGATCAGGCAGGTCGCGAGCAACGCCACCAGGCCTGTAATAGGTTGCATGCAACCGTGCACCCGAGACTGCTTCGTAGCAGTCCATCAAATCTTCACGCTCGCGAAAAGCATAGAGGAACATGGACATTGCACCGACATCCAGGGCATGAGCGCCTATCCACATAAGATGATTCAAAATGCGTGTGATCTCATCGAACATAACGCGAATGTATTGCGCACGTTCGGGCACTTCCACGCCAAGGAGCTTCTCGATTGCGAGCACATAACCATGCTCATTGCACATCATCGAGACATAGTCGAGCCGGTCCATGTACCCAATCGACTGGTTGTAGGGTTTGCTTTCAGCTAACTTCTCGGTGCCACGATGAAGCAAACCGATGTGGGGATCAGCACGTTCGATCACCTCACCATCCATTTCCAGCACGAGTCGCAATACACCGTGTGCCGCCGGGTGCTGCGGGCCGAAATTAAGTGTGTAGTTGCGAATTTCAGGCACAGTACTTATTCCATTCTACAAATCGTTTTAACAGGAACACGTCTAGCACCGGCGCATACCCGAGCGCTGTACAGGATTGTTCACGAATGTAAGCGAGCCGCTGATTCACTTCTATTTATTACCCGCTTCTGCAGCCTCGGCCGCGCCATCAGGAATCTCTTCAGACTTTGAATACCGATTGTCGGTGCGTATTACGCGTGGCACCAGCACACGCGGTTCTATTGTAACCGGCTCATAGACAACGCGCCCTACTTCCGGGTCGTAACGCATTTCGACATTTCCAATCAGCGGGAAATCTTTGCGAAAAGGATGTCCGACGAATCCGTAATCCGTTAATAATCTTCGCAAATCATCGTGACCCTCAAACAGGATGCCATAGAGATCGAAGCATTCTCTTTCGTACCAGTCAGCTGAATTCCAGAGTTCATTAACACTAGGCACAACAGGAAAATCGTCATCTTCACAAAAGCAACGCAGGCGCAAGCGGAAGTTGTGAGTTATTGACAACAGGTGATAGACCACAGCAAACCGAGGTTTATCCCGTTCAGGTAACGCCGACGAATTTCCAAAACTCAAACGACCTACGGAATTAGCGTCGACTGCCCTGGAAAAACCCTGACCAGCTTCCGTATCGGTTGACCACTCTGCTTCGCCGTATGTTGCGTAGTCCACGCCACACAGATCGATCAACTGGGCAAATGCCAACTCACTGTGATCACGCAAGGCTTCACAGGTAGTCAGCAATTCAACCGGTTTGACTTCGAGTGTCACTTCACCAAAGTCGTACGACATTTCACCAATACCCGCGAGCACATTCAGCAGTTTTTCCTGCAATCGTTCCGCGCGATTCAGACCGGCATTCTCCGACGAGTCGGCGATCGCACTGTCTGACGAACTGTTTTCTACTGAATCAACCATGTTCCACTTTTAAATTAGCGCGCCTTCCCGAACTATCGAACTATCGGGCTATTGTGTTGGTGTTTCTTATCTTGTTCTGTAACTGCAATATGCCGTAAAGAAGCGCCTCCGCTGTTGGTGGACAGCCAGGCACATAAACATCTACAGGTACAATACGATCACAGCCGCGCACGACCGCATAGGAGTAATGGTAATACCCGCCACCATTGGCGCAGGACCCCATGGAAATGACCCATTTGGGGTCAGGCATCTGATCATAAACCTTGCGCAGTGCAGGGGCCATTTTGTTGACCAGAGTACCGGCCACTACCATGACGTCCGACTGACGCGGGCTGGGCCTGAAAATAACCCCGAACCGGTCAAGGTCATAACGCGCGGCCCCGGCATGCATCATCTCGACCGCACAACAAGCCAGACCGAATGTCATGGGCCACATTGAGCCCGTGCGTGCCCAGTTGATCAATTTATCAGCGGAAGTGGTAACGAAACCCTCTTCCAATACGCCTTCTATTCCCATTCCAGAGCTCCTTTCTTCCACTCATAAATGAAGCCTATGACCAGAATAAAGAGAAATAGAGCCATCGCGAGATACGCGGCCGGGGAAATGGTGTCAAGCACAACTGCCCAGGGCACCAGAAATGTAATTTCCAGATCGAAGATAATAAACAGGATCGCGACCAGGTAGTAACGAACGTCGAATTTCATACGCGCGTCTTCAAACGCTTCAAAGCCACACTCGTAAGGGGAATTTTTTTCTTTGTTGGGGTGAGACGGACCTATAACACGACCTGCTGTCAGCAGGACTCCTCCCATCACCAAACCGATCGCAACGAAAAGAAGCACCGGAAAATAGTTAGCTAGCATGAACGCCTCTTGGAATCTGATGATTCAATAGGCCAGGCTCAACACACTCAGTATTCGTGGCTGAACATGGTACGCAATGATGTTGCATTTCAATGATGTTCTTATCGATGTACGTGTCTGCTCTCGCTGTAGAGCAGTTTGTTGTGGTGCCGACGCCCGGACTCGAACCGGGACAGCTTTCGCTACTACCCCCTCAAGATAGCGTGTCTACCAATTCCACCACGTCGGCAATCTCTCTCATAATCATTCATTTACTACAAACCAGTATTAACAACTGGCCCTCACCAGCCTTCACGACTGGTTCAGCCGGGACCATCTTGTGAGGCCGTTTATTTTACCCGAGCAGCAGGCCTCAGTCATGATCCAGGCTGGTCGAAAACCGCCATTTTCAGACTTCTCTACGAGTATTCTAGTTGGCTTAGTTGTTGTTTGCTTCAGGAAGCTCGGAATCGCCTGTTTGCGAAGACGATTCACCAGAAGGCGCGCTGGGGATTTCAGGGTCTTGCTCGGTGCTGGTCTCAACTTCTTCAGTTATCGCAGCAGGCAAAGAGTCCGTGACGCTCGAGATACCACCGTCGCGATGCGCGGCCAGATAAAACAAAAACAGGCTGGTACCGAAGAACGCAGCGGCCAGTCCAGTGGTAACACGCGTCAGGAACGAAGCTGAGCCACGTGCGCCAAATACCGTGGACGAGGCACCGCTGCCAAAGGCCGCGCCCGCATCAGCACCTTTGCCATGTTGAATCAGAACCAAACCTATAACGCCAATTGCGAGCGCCACGTGAACTACCAAAGCCAATGCTTGCATATAAATCTAAACCTGTGTATTCGCTGTCGACCGGTGGTCGCCAGCAAGCTATCCGTTCAGTTATTTTGGTAGCTCGTCTGCGTGAGCTACATGGTTCAGCCGGCAGCAGCGCGACAAATTGCGCTGAAGTCTGCTGCGTCAAGGGCGGCCCCGCCTATAAGACCACCGTCAATATCAGCTTCAGCAAATAACTGAGCTGCGTTGGCAGGTTTGACACTGCCTCCGTACAAAATTCTCAAGCCCGCAGCAATCTCGGCAGAACCTGCTGCTACCTCTGCACGAAGCCAGCGGTGCACCTCTTGGGCTTCCTCCGGACTGGCTGTCAACCCAGTGCCTATAGCCCAAACGGGCTCATAGGCCAGCACAGCATTTTTCATCGCCACCACACCGCAGCGAGCAATAACCGCTTGCAGCTGACTACCAATAACTTCGCGTGTCGTACCCGCCTCGCGTTCTTCAGCGGATTCCCCCAGACAAAATATAGGCGTCAATCCCGCGCTTTGCACTTGCTCAAATTTGGCAGCCACCCGTTCGTTACTGTCAGCATAAAACTGACGGCGCTCGGAGTGACCCACAATTACGCTGCTAACCCCCATCTCAGCCAGCATCTGTGCGGATACCTCACCGGTATAGGCTCCTGACGACTGATCGCTACAGTCCTGAGCACCCACACGAAGATTCTGACCGTCCAGCGTGCCGCAGACATCCGCGATGTGCACAAAAGCGGGGCACACCAAGGTCTCAATCGGAAGATTGCCACAGGCAGATGCCACGGCGTCAGCGAGCTCGACGACACTGGTGCGAGATCCGTTGAGCTTCCAGTTACCAGCGACGAGTGGCTGTCTCATAGAGGGTTATCGATGTACAACATCGGCGGCAAGGATACAGGTAGGAAGGCCGATAATCAATGACCTGTAGCATTCAAACACGATAATTACGCCGGCCCGGGCTCCGAACCGACTCGAAGCTGATCGTAACTGCCGGCTCAGTCCAGCGCATCACCTACAGCGCGCGCAATCTCATTACAGATATTCTCGACATCATTGGCCACCTGCCCCTCGACCATAACCCGAACCAGAGGCTCGGTGCCCGAAGGCCTGAGTAGAATACGACCGGTGTCTCCGAGCTCTTTTTCCGCCCGTTCCACTGCATCCGATATCTGCGTTATACCCGTGAGATCAACCTTTTCCTTGATCGGCACATTCACCAGATATTGCGGATAGAGTGTCATACCGCTGCGTAAATCAGCAAGTGACGCACCGGTTTCCTTCATAACCGAGAGCACATTTAACGATGCCACAATCGCATCCCCGGTAGTAACACGATCCAGACAGATTACATGCCCGGAGTTTTCACCACCCAGCTCCCAGCCTTTTTTGTGCAGCAATTCCATGACGTAGCGATCGCCAACCTTGGCGCGTTCGAACGGAATTTCAAGATTGGATAACGCGTGCTCCAGACCCAGATTGGACATCAATGTACCAACCACGCCGCCATTCAATTTGCCTGCCTGCTTTCGGGCCTGTGCAATAACATAGAGAATTTCGTCGCCATCAACAATTTCACCCCGGTGATCAACCATGATGATGCGGTCACCATCACCATCCAGCGCAATACCCAGATCAGCCCGTTCCAGCAACACGTGGGCTCGCAGATTATCGGGCGCTGTAGCGCCGCACTCTTTGTTGATATTGAGACCATTGGGCTCTGCCCCAACGGAAACCACATCAGCGCCGAGTTCGCGGAATACACGGTGCGCAATGTCATAGCCTGCGCCATTGGCAGCATCGACCACGATTTTCATACCGTCGAGTCGCTGACCACTGATAAAAGTACTTTTACAGAATTCGATGTAACGCCCGGCAGCGTCATCAACCCGATAAGCACGACCAAGATCTGATGAATCTACTGTCGACATTTCCGAATCGACCATCAGCGCTTCGATTTGCAGCTCCACCTCGTCAGGTAGCTTGCGCCCTTCAGTCGAAAAGATCTTGATACCATTATCGAAATAAGGATTGTGCGAAGCGCTTATAACGATACCTGCAGCCGCTCGAAATGTACGAGTTAAATAGGCAACAGCTGGCGTTGGCATGGGGCCCAGCAAACGGCTATTGATGCCGGCGGACGCCAGGCCGGCCTCCAGCGCCGCCTCAAACAAATAGCCAGATATACGGGTGTCCTTGCCGATCAGGACCTGCCTGTTACCCGAACTCGCAAACACCTGCCCGACAGCCCAACCAAGTTTCATGACTGTTGGCGCTGTCATCGGCTCTACACCGACACGCCCGCGCACCCCATCCGTACCAAAAAACTGTCTGCTCATAAATATTCCGAAAATTCTCTGTACGGCTTGCATCCCGTTGAACGGCAATCTGCAGCCTTTCCCAGCTCGCAATCACCGATACCCGTCTGTTTAAGGAATCGGTGGTAGACACAGCGGTATTAATGCTGTTTTTGTGCCTGATTCAGGCTATAGGTCACAACTGGCACATCGCTGAAACCTGTATTGCAGCGCAAGCGTAATAGTGGGTCCGACGCAATTGCATAAGCTACAACTCTTTTTGCCCCTGCTGACGGGTCCACTCAAGTACTTTTAGTGCATGTACCGTTGGCTCGACATCATGTACACGTACTACCCTGGCGCCACGCGTAACAGCAATTTGTGCAGCTGCCACGCTCGCGTGTAAACGCGTTCCCTGAAAGCCCCCGGTTTCATTTTCCGCTGCCAGAATGTCAGCAAACATACGTTTGCGTGACAAACCCGCCAGCACCACAAAGCCGAAGCCACAAAGTTGATCAAGGTTGTGCAACAACTGCAAGTTATGTTGCGTGGTCTTGCCGAATCCAAAACCGGGATCAATCAGCAATTGCGCAGCAGGTATTCCTGATTCAATGGCTTTTTCACAGGCATCTGCCAGAAAAGCAGAAACATCAGCAACAACATTATTGTAGTGCGGGTTTTCCTGCATGTTTTCCGGGCTGCCCTGCATGTGCATGAGGCACACCACCACACCCTCACTTGCCGCGGCAGCGGCAACATCACTTGCACCAGGCAGGGCAAGGGCTCGCACATCATTGATCATTACCGCTCCTGCAGCCACCGCTTCACGCATCACCACAGGTTTGCTGGTGTCAATCGAAACTCTCGCGCCAAGCTTTGCTACAACCTGCTCGACTACAGGAATTACTCGATCAAGCTCTTCCTGCTGATCCACCTGGCTTGCACCAGGACGAGTCGACTCCCCACCGATATCTATGATGTCAGCACCCTCGTTGAGCATCTGCTCGGCTTGACGCAAAGCATCTTCCTTGTCGATAAACCTGCCGCCATCCGAAAACGAATCAGTGGTTATGTTCAAAATCCCCATGACCCGCGCACGATCGAGGCTCAGGCCACCGATGCTGCAATTGGAGTTGGGCGAGGAATCAGGTTTAAAAATCACAACCGTAAATCAGAATGAGTGCCTGCCGCTGGCAGCAAGCAACTATAGTAGCTCCATGCGGCAGTTGTTTGGGCGCGATTACAGCAATTTTACAACCTTGCAACGTCTCACCCCTGTAGACAGTCGACGGCCAGCCGAATCACCGGGCAAAAGTATCGCAGGACAAAAAAAAGCGCCTGCCGGCGCTTTTTTTGTTTTTTGCTAGTAATCAGGCCTCAGCCCGACCGCTATTGGCTGTCATCGATTAGCCATCTAGCGAACGCTTGGCGCTCCGTCGATGGAGTCATCATCAACATGGCCATCGTCGCTGTCGTCTGGTGCATCATCAGAGGGTGCATCAAACTGTTGCGTCTCATCTGAACCGGCTTCATCCAGTGAATCAGTTGCTTCAACCGAAGCGCCACCGCCTCCGTCTCCCCAATCCGCTGGCGGTCCGGGTTCTTTGCGATCCATCAGTTTGTCTATCTGCCCCAGATCGATAGTTTCATATTTGATCAGTGCATCAGACATGGAATGCAGGATATCCATGTTAGCTTCCAGAATCTCGCGTGCCCGCTCGTAATTACGATCTATCAGCAAGCGAATTTCCTCGTCAATCGATTCGACGGTGCTGCCGGACATAGGCTTTTGCTTGGCTGAGGTTCTACCGAGAAACACCTCGCCTTCCTCTTCACTATAGGCAAGCGGACCCAGCTTGTCAGACAAGCCCCAGCGGGTAACCATATTTCTGGCAATTTCTGTGGCTCGCTCTATATCGTTGGATGCGCCGGTGGTAACTGCGTTCTCGCCAAAAATGAGCTCTTCCGCCAAACGCCCGCCGTACAACGTGGAAATCTGGCTTTCCAGCTTTGTCTTGCTGTGACTGTAGCGATCTTCTTCAGGCAGAAACATGGTGATACCCAGTGCCCTGCCACGCGGGATAATGCTGACCTTGTACACGGGGTCATGCTCAGGCACCAAGCGCCCGACAATGGCGTGCCCGGCTTCATGATAAGCGGTGAGTTTTTTCTCCTCATCGTTCATCACCATGGATTTGCGTTCAGCACCCATCATGATCTTGTCTTTGGCGCGTTCGAAATCGCCCATATCGACGACTCGCTGGTTAGCGCGTGCAGCAAACAGCGCTGCCTCGTTAACCAGATTGGCCAGATCGGCACCGGAAAACCCGGGTGTTCCACGCGCAATCAGATCAGGTTTAACATCATCAGCAATGGGGACTTTTTTCATGTGCACACGCAGAATCTGCTCACGACCCCTGACGTCGGGCAACGGTACAACCACCTGCCGATCGAAACGCCCGGGACGCAGCAAGGCAGGGTCAAGCACATCAGGGCGGTTGGTGGCAGCGATGACAATAACGCCCTCGTTACCTTCAAATCCGTCCATTTCGACCAACAGCTGATTCAAAGTCTGCTCACGCTCATCGTGGCCACCGCCGAGCCCGGCACCACGATGACGGCCTACTGCATCGATCTCATCAATAAATATAATACATGGCGAGTGCTTTTTAGCCTGCTCGAACATGTCCCTGACGCGCGACGCGCCGACACCCACGAACATCTCGACAAAGTCCGAACCCGATATTGTAAAAAAGGGTACTTTGGCTTCGCCTGCTATAGCTTTGGCCAGTAATGTCTTACCCGTACCGGGTGACCCCACCATCAGCACGCCGCGGGGGATTTTACCGCCAAGTTTCTGGAATTTGCCTGGATCGCGGAGGAACTCAACCAGCTCGGAGACCTCGTCCTTGGCTTCCTCTACTCCCGCTACATCAGCGAAGGTGACTTTGACCTGGTCCTCATTGAGCAAACGTGCCTTACTTTTACCGAAAGACATCGCTCCACGACCAGACCCACCACCCTGCATCTGGCGCATGAAAAATATCCACAGGCCTATCAGGAACAGAAAGGGGAACCAGCTTATAAAGATCTGGGTTAGCAAGCTGGTCCGCTCGGGCGGCTCAGCCTGAATATTCACACCAGCTGCCTGTAGCTCGCCAATCATGGAACGATTGTCAGTCTCAGGGCTGTAAGTGGTGTAGGGCTTATTGCTGGACAGCAGGCCGCGAATCTCACGCCCGTCTATCAAAGCACTGTCTACCTGCCCACTCTCGACATACCGCAGAAATTCTGAGTAAGTCAGGGTGTTAGGAGACGAGCTCGGCCCCGTCAGGTTGCTGAATACCGACATAAGAATGACGGCGATAACAACCCACAATAGTACGTTTTTCAATAAATCGTTCAAAGGTTTACCTCAACAGCCCGCTGCCGGCAGGCCTTATCGGTGTCTGCTAGGTAGACACTACACCAACAACAAGTTCCTTGCCACCGCGAACACCTCTCGACTGCGACCGCGGGAAGCATCTGGTTTTCTAATCAATACCTTAGTGTAGTCACTGCGCAAGTTTTTAATAACTTCGTCAAACCCTTCTCCCTGAAAGATCTTCGCGACAAAGTGACTGCCCGGTTTAGCAAATCTCTGAGCCAGATCGTGCGCCAGCTCCACCAGAGCGATGGCTCGCGCCTGATCACTCACTGCTACACCTGTTAAGTTGGGCGCCATATCCGATAAAACAAGATCAGCCTTGCAATCACCCAATGTAGCGGCAATTTCCTCCAACACCGATTGTTCGGTGAAGTCACCTTCAATGAAGTTCACATTTCCAAGCGAATTTGGTGCGGAAATTGGCAGTATATCGCTTGCTATGACCCTGCCTTTGACACCAACCCGCTCGGCGCAGTACTGGGTCCATGAACCCGGTGCAGCACCCAGATCGACTACTGTCATACCGGGTTTCAACAAATTATCCTTTTTATCGATCTCGATCAGCTTGTACACCGCGCGAGAACGGTAGTTTTCAGCCCGCGCCCGCTGCACATATACATCATCATGGTGCTCACGCAACCAGGCGTTGCTGCTTTTAGAACGACCTCGCCCCGACTTAGCCATGTGACCTGCTCCATCGGACGACCGTGGTTAATCCGACACAACCCGATACGCAATCCAGCGAGACAGGATCACATTCGCAGGTCCACTGGTGAAAATCTGTACTAAACGACACTAAACCCGCCAACCCCACGACAAACCTTGTAAACACAACCTAAAAAAGAAACAATCCGTAAATGGAACTCAATACCCGGCAAACAAAACATCTCCGTTCGTTGGCACATGCGTTAAAACCTGTTGTCAGGATTGGCCAGAAAGGGCTCACAGAGGCAGTACTTGCCGAATTGGAAATTGCTCTGGACCACCACGAACTTATCAAAGTAAAGATTGCAGGTGATCGCGACGAACGTAGCAGAATTATTGATGACATAACGTCACAGACTTCAGCCAGCAAGATTGCACTAACCGGAGCTGTAGCTGTTCTGTTCAGGCGAAACCCGGAAGCACCGGTGGTCGATCTGAAAAAGAACAAAACATAAATCCCGCGATACCGTCACCGGCTGACTTTCCTCTGGCTTTTATTGTTTTCTACCTGTTTACCTTTTCACCCGCTTACCTGCCTGCTTACCTGGCCGATTACATTAGCCGATTACATTAGCCGATTACATTAGCCGATTACATTAGCCGATTTTATTAGCACTACAGGCTTACTTTTGCCGGTTTACAGGTTCGGCAACCTTGTGCCTGCCAGCATTCTTCAGGGCATTTCCCCCGGAGTAGCGTGCAACCCCGGCAACACTACCGGTTGCCTTCTTTGCTATGGGCAAGTATACACCGGCAAATAAACCGCCTAGCTGTTTCGAGTTATGAATCTCCAGTACGCCACTGTAGGTGTCCACAATATCTTTGACGATTGACAATCCCAGTCCGTGGCCGGAAACCGATTCATCCAGCCGTACACCACGCTGGGTCAGGCTATGTAACTGATCATCAGAGCATCCTGGCCCATCATCCTCAACGGTAAAACGAACTCCACGCCCGCCTGCAGGCTCACTTGTAGCCGTCCCACCTGCCGCAACGGCTACCGAAAAATGTACCGACGTTTCAGCCCATTTGACGCCATTGTCGAGTAGATTTCCTATTAATTCGAGCATATCCTGACGATCAAACGGCAGAACTGCGCTTGGATCGATGTCCACCTTTATGTCGATATCCTTGTCGGAATAAACCTGTCGCAACAAGCCACACAGCGATGGTATCTCGCGCTTCAGATCGAACAGCTGACCAGGTGCACCGCGCCCGGCGAGCCTTGCTCTCTTCAACTCACTTTCGACTACCTGCAATATCTGCTCAGCATTGTGTTGCAGCTGCTCGCGAGAGTTGACAAAGTTCTCGCGGTTTTCCTCATTACTGACCCGCAACATGAGATTAAGCGGGCCTTTCAACGAGTGCGCCAGATTTCCCAGAGAATTTCGGGAGTGTTTCAAGCGCTGATCGAAAAGCAATAACAGGCGATTGAATTCATGTACAAGCGGCAGAATTTCGCTGGGCACGTTCTCGGACAAAGCGACAGCCTGACCATGCTCCAGTTTGTGGATATCACCTCTGACAGTTTCAAGCTTTTTCAACGAAAGACGAACAATCAAATGCTGCACTAACAATAAAGCTATCAACAGTAAAAACGCGATCGCAGCAAAGTAGATTTGAAAAATATTCAATCGCTCATAAATCGCTGAAACATCCTCGGCAACGGTCACTGTAAAGTGGTGGCCATTGACAGAAAACCCACCTGACCAGTAAAGCACCGGTTCTTCATTCTTGCCAAATAATCTGCCTTTGCTCTGGCCGCCTGGTGGAAGCTGATCAAATTCGAAATTTTGCTCCCAGAATGAGCGCGATGTCATATCCGATTCGCCATTTAAACTGATGAGATAGTACTTACCGGAGAACGGCACATCGTAGGCTGGGTGCAATCGAGTGTTGCTGAGCCTGGGCGCATCAATTTCTATGTCGGGAAAATCCAGAGTCGACAGCACGTTGCCAGCTTCGGTTTCAAGTCTCGAATACACAAGGCTTTCGGAAAGTAAACGACTGGTAAGACTGCCGGCCCACCAGAACAACAACATGAGCACGAGCAAGCTAACCACCAGCCCCAGGTGCAAACTACGTTCGAGTGATTTTATTTGCATTGCAAGAACGCGAAAAAACCAGGCTTCGAGTTACTGCCGAGGATCGTTAAAAACGTAGCCTTGACCACGTTTGGTCAAGATCATCTTGTTACCGATTTTTTCACGCAAGCGCCTGACATAGACTTCGATCAGGTTACTGTCACGATCGGAATCCTGATCATAAACATGATCTGACAAGTTGCTTTTGGACAGTATCTTTCCGCTATTTAGCATCATGTAGCGTAATAATCTGAATTCGGTGCCGGTCAGTGGTTGCAACTGTCCTTCCTCACCCAGCTTCACTTGCTGCAGATCTTCATCGAGCAGTAGATTTGTCGTACGAATGCAGTTAGAAGCATTGCCGTGCTTGCGTGAAACCAGTGCCCTGGTTCTGGCAATTAGCTCTTCAACGTGGAAAGGCTTGCCCAGATAATCATCTGCACCCGCTTTGAACCCGTCTACACGTTCGTACCAGGCATCGCGAGCGGTGAGCACGATCACAGGAACCAGATTGCCCCTTTTGCGCCAGGCTTGCAGAATCTCCATGCCATTCTTCTGTGGTAGGCCCAAGTCTAGCACCACGATATCGTAGGGCTCATTGTCACCGAGAAACTCACCATCCAAGCCATTATTAGCCACATCCACCGCGAAGCCAGCGCGTGACAAATCGGTCTTGAGATACCTGACAATCTCGGGATCGTCTTCAATCAACAGCAGGCGCAAAGGGAGTTTTCCGAAGTGAATGGCTTAGCAAAATTATAACCCAACCAACCGTTTCCCGATGCTCAACGGGCCCAGGATTGCGACACTGCAAGAATACCGTTCAAACAGGGACTTACTGCAAACACGGGAAAAAGTGATCTTGCGCGCACTTTATGGGATATTTGGAGTAGTATTGACAAAATCTAATCACTTTCGCAAGGCGGAAACGGTCCCTGCTGACCTGTACAAAAATTCCGGTAGCTCTCGGTTATGGTTAAAAATCTCAAGTTCTATTTCGATCAAGCGGGTACGCCCTGCGCTCGCGGTCCTCAAACAGAAAAACTCCTCATGACATTCCTTGAAACAGACATTCAGGGTGATGATCATATCTGTCATGACATTATGGAGGATTTGCATGCGATCGAATCAGAAGCTGCCGATGAAAGAGAATTTACCGGCAACGCACATTCCATCTCGATGACACCTGATGGAATAAAGATCAGCTGTCACGCAATTGAACCAGCTGATGGTGAAGAGGAAATCTACGAAACCACGCTACGTCACTTCCGTCAGGTTATTGAAGATTGGGAAGCGTTTATTATCGGAGAATCTGATGATATTGGTAGCGACGAGGATTTACTTGTTTGAGCAGCCTGCCCTTATCCCGCAAACTTATTGCTACCTGCCTGATTGATACCTGAAAAAATGTGAACCAAATCACGTTTTTCGCCAGTTTCACTCGAATTTGATGCCCCTATTATTTGATACAATCCCCAATTTTGACGTTGGCAGCTGTCGTTGGCGTAAGAAAAAGGGCAAGTATGCAAAACGGATGATTATGAGGCTTTTCTGATATCCTGAATCCAGAATCCAGAATCGTCGTACTGTGAGTTTGCTTGGTTTGCCATCAGTTTACATTGACTCAAGATGCTACTGCATCGATTCAGGTTGCTTTTGTCGGGGAAAACTTGTTCGAATAAAAGGTCTATCCTGAATCTTCGAAAATCACGGATCATGGCGCTAAACACTCGGATTTTCATGCCTGTCAAAAGGTCATGCCTGTCAAATGGCAGTGTTTACTAGCGAATACCGTAGGTTAACAGTACTGGCAAGCTAACAGCGATAGAATAAGTACACCAAGTACACCGCGCATTTGCGACCAGGAAGTTTCAACCTAGCTGAACAGATAAAATCCCATGAAAACCAGACACGAATTTTACCTGCAAAAATCTCTTACGATTGCCCTGATAGCAGTTGTGTCAACAACACTGGCCGCCTGCTCGAGTCCAGCGCCCAGAGCAACCGCTTCAGGTTTCACCACAGCTCCTGCAAATCAGCAGATTGCAGAGTTGAACCAACGAATTGAAGAGTTAACAAATCAACTTGATGAGGCGCGTGCCGAAGCGAAGGCTGCGAGGAATCTTGCCGAGAACGCTCAGGCTACTGCTGATGCAGCGCAAATCATGGCTGCTTCAACTGACGATCGTATCGAACAGATGTTTCAAAAGTCGGTTTTCAAGTAAGTTACTAGCTGAATAGTTGCGAGAAGCTTTGATTGGGCGACATGGTGTTCGCCCTTTTGTTGTTGTTCGGCAACCGGCTTAATTGATAACAGCCGGTACGCCCATCTGTTCTGATACCAGTTTGCCGATCTTATCCCTATCAAGCACGCCAGCCAGGCTATTTGTGCTCCCGAGCAATGCAGCTTCGGCCAGGGCGATTGCCTTTTCCAGCAATTGTGAATCATCCAGACCCGACTCCTCCAAGGGTGGATGCACTTCCATAAATAGCTGATCTTCATGCCAACCGACCTTCACTGGCTCATCAACCACAGCAACTCTGTCGCCCGGCAACAATCTGCCAAATAGAATCTCTACATGCTCGGGATACATTCTTATACAACCGTGAGACGCGCGAACACCCACCCCGGAAGGTTTGTTTGTGCCATGTATAAGATAGGCTGTCTGGCCCAATCTGATGGCATATTTTCCAAGAGGGTTAGAGGGCCCAGGCAGGTACAGCGGCGCAATCTTTTCACCTGATTTTCTGGCAGCCTCGATAATGGAAGCTGGTGGCCGCCATGATGGATTCACTCTTTTCTGCGTCACCGTGGTATCCATCCCCGGTGTCGGCCAACCAGGTCGCCCTACCGAAACGGGATAAGTTGTCACCACTGATTCACGTTTTAAATAGAGACGCATTTCGGGAAGATTGATAACGGCCAGAGTAGCAGTGCTTTCTGTAGCAGTGCTTTCTGCCCCTTGCGAAACTTCTGCACGGATTTCAGCAGGCAAAACAAATTGAGCCGGAATGGTGACCCGACGTGTCACATCAGGCAACCAGGTGTCTGTGGATGGATTGGCAAGGCGGAGCTCTTCCAGACCCGTATGAAAACGACGCGCCACGCTATGCAATGTATCGTCGGGTCTGATCGCAACCTGATAAGTCTTGCCAATAACTTCACCCGTCAAAAAGGAGTTGCTTGCTCCCTCTTCGCGTTGCTCTATCTGTGGAACAGCAGAAAAGGAAGCAGCAGCAAAAAAAAGTGTGCTGAGACAAACAGTGAGACACAACAGTCGCAACCGAGCTTGTTTACGGATACCGGCGAATTGCCCGGGTAATTGCACTCGTGCACGGGATATCCGACGCCAGTTGCCTGACGGTCCGCGAAACGCTCTCAGAGGTTTGATGTAACTTATTGTTGACGTTACATTCATCTATTTCAACCCGTTGTATTTATTAAAAAATATTTACATTAACCGTTTCTGTTTCAAGGTCAAATCAGGGTGCGGTTTTGCTACAAAGATGATAACCTTGATCGCATTCAAATTCTCGGATCTACTCGGAAAAAACTATGAATTTAGTCGAACTGCTGCTTTCAGGTGAAAACGCGGGTGCAATGGATCAGTTAGCCAAAAATTTCGATCTTTCGCCTGATCAAACCCAGTCCGCCGTCAAGGAATTGATTCCAGCCTTGAGGCGCGGCATGCAAAAGAACACCAGCGATTCACCCGGTCTGGATGAACTTCTGGCGGCATTAAAAGATGGTAATCACGGTAACTACCTCGACTCACCAAGCTTGCTTGGATCTGAAACAACCCAGAAAGACGGAAATGGCATTCTCGGCCATATTCTGGGCAATAAACAGATGAGCCGCGATGTCGCATCACGTGCCTCTGAGCGTTCCGGTATCAGCAGTACGATATTGAAAAAAATGCTTCCTATTGTTGCCACCATGGTGATGGGACAACTGGGTAAGAAAATACTGGGCGGCGGGCAACAAGTTAACAGGGCAAATTCAGGTGGCTTACTGTCTTCGTTACTCGACTCTGATCGCGACGGTGCAATATGGGACGACCTGCTGGGTATGGGTGCCAGGGCAATGTTGCGTTAACAGACATTGTACACTCACCAACCAGACTTTAAACAACTCACCAACCCAGACGTAAAGAGATGAGTGTAAGCCGAGTCAAACGATCTCATACGCATCCCATCATTCGATTAGCCAACAGTAGAGATACCTGTGATATCGCACTACTGTCGCGCTGCGAAATCGAATACGGCCTGCCTTGGGCATGGACACCTGAAGCTGTGGCGCGAGCGATAGGTGACAGCAACATGAATGTTGCTGTGGCTGTATCGGATCAAGGCTTGAAACCTCAGACAGATTCCGAAAGCCAGCAGGCCTTGTGCGGATTTGCACTAGTCTACTTTGGCCGTACACATGCCCATATCAATCTGTTGGCTGTCAGCAAAAACATCAGAAGACGTGGCGTAGGAAGAGAGTTGCTGGACTGGCAGATAAAATCTGCACGAACCGCTGGCATCCGCTACCTGACCCTGGAGGTTCGACGCACCAATCGTGCTGCTCAGGATTTTTATCGCGACTGCGGTTTTGAGTTACGCGACACCGTTTCTCGATACTACAACAACAAGGAAGATGCGCTGCGTATGATCCGAAAACTGGAGGTGCAACATGAATCCTAAATCGCTCATTCTTGACGCTGACAAATGCACCAGTTGCTTGCAGTGCGAAATGGCATGTTCCATGGAACATGAAGGCACTTTCAATCCAGCGCGATCACGCATAAAGGTTTTTGAGTTTGAGCATGGAGCGCGGTCCATACCCTACACTTGCACTCAATGCGAAGAAGCCTGGTGCATGAAAGCCTGCCCCACCGATGCCATCAGTATTAATCAGGCATTGGGTACAAAGGTGATTGATGAGAGTATGTGTGTCGGTTGCAAAGTCTGCACAATGGCATGCCCTTACGGCACCATCAATTACAACTCGGCGAGTGGCAAAGTTACCAAATGTAATCTTTGCGATGGCGACCCGAAATGTGTTTCGGCGTGTCCGACCGGCGCTATTACTTACGCTTGAAAAAAACGCCTGAAACAACGCCTGAAACACCAACGCGTGAGATAACCTTGTCGGTGGGTTTATCGGCAGAGTTGTTACAAAATCGGCCTTGCAAAAATTAGAATTGCGGGTACTGAAACAGACTGTACGACCCCCACCTGGGTAACAGGAAAAAGCCGGAGATTGAGGAAAAACTATGGGCTGGCAAAACAGGATTCTTAGAGTAAATCTCACTGACGGTAGTATTCGTGAAGAACCGCTGGTTGCGCAATGGGCTCAACAGTACCTGGGTGCTCGCGGGCTGGCGACCAAATATCTGTGGGAGGGTATGGATCCGGCAACCGATGCCATGGCACCGGAAAACATGCTGATTTTTGCCACCGGGCCATTGACGGGCACCATGGCCTCCACGGGCGGGCGCTACACCGTTGTCACAAAGGGGCCACTAACAAACGCAATAGCCTGTTCCAATTCGGGCGGAAAGTTCGGTGCTGAGCTGAAGCTTGCCGGTTACGATATGTTGATCGTCGAAGGACGTTCGCCAAAACCTGTCTATCTTCTTATCATTGACGACAAAGTCGAGTTGATAGATGCCGGGGAGTATTGGGGAACCACTGTCTGGCACACCGAAGAAACTCTCAAGAAAGTCCACAAGGATCCGCAGATTAAAGTCGCATCTATCGGTGTGGCGGGTGAACAGGGCGTTAAATACGCCTGCATCGTCAACGATCTGCATCGAGCTGCAGGTCGTTCAGGTGTGGGTGCAGTTATGGGCTCAAAAAATCTGAAAGCAGTTGCCGCCCGAGGATCACGCGGTGTTCGAATGAAGGATGCTACTGCCTTTCTTGGTGCCTGTAGCTCTACCCAGACAAAACTTGCTGCCAGTCCGGATCGTGAAGGATTAACCAAGTACGGCACCAATGAAATGATCGACACGATGAATGAATTTGGTGGCCTGCCGACCAACAATTTTCGTGAAGTACAGTTTGAAGGGACTGACAATATCAACCCGTCCGCCATGGTAAAAGCAAACGCTAATGGCCATGTCAATCTGGTGACCAATAAAGCCTGCTTCGGTTGTACCATCGGCTGCGGGCGAATTGCTCATATCGACAAGGAACATTTTTCAGTGCGGGATCGCAAGGAATACTGGCACGCTTCCGGAGGTCTTGAGTATGAAACAGCTTATGCTTTGGGCCCGGTAGTCGGTATCGACGATATCGATGCCCTGACCTTTGCCGGTTACATGATGAATGAACACGGGATGGATCCGATTTCTTTTGGTGTCACACTTGCGGCTGCCATGGAGCTTTATGATCTGGGTCTCCTGGACGCATCCAAAACCGATGGCATTGAATTGAAATTCGGTAACGTGGAAGCCTTGACTATCATGGCCGAAAAAACCGGAAAACAGGAAGGCTTTGGCAAGGAACTGGGTCTGGGCTCACGACTGTTATGCGAAAAGTACGGCAGGCCAGACTTGGCGATGGCAGTCAAGGGGCAGGAATTTGCGGGTTATGATTCCCGTGCACTACAGGGCATGGGTCTGGGTTATGCGACCAGCAATCGCGGTGCCTGCCATCTGAAGCATGATGTATTTTCAGAGGATATGGCCGATCAGTCTGGTACCGGCAAAGCCAAACCCTGCAAGGATTCGCAAGATAAAATCGCAATGATAGACTCCACGGGTGTCTGCCTTTTTACAACAGCCGCGTGGGATACCGGTGAATTCCTTCAATTGATCCACGCCGCATGCAGTACGCCGTCTGATCCACATGGCGATTGGACCAGTGAACGATTGTTGCAAACAGGCGAAAGAATCTGGAATCTGGAACGACAGTTCAATCTGGCTGCTGGTCTGACCAAAGCTGATGATTCCTTGCCACCACGCCTGCTGAATGACCCGGCCCCTTCGGGAGTTGCCAAGGGCCGCGTTGCTGAGCTGGACAAAATGCTGCCAGAGTATTACGAACTCCGCGGCTGGAATGCCGATGGCATACCCACCGCTGAGACGGTCAGCCGTCTTGGGCTATAGCCCGGTGGATCAAGGTTACCCCGCAGGAAGGTTATCGAATTGAAGGTCAATGTAAGGGTTGCGTCAGCACTGCGGGAATTTGTTTCTGATGAAAACATTGCCGACTCGGGGCGCGGCGAGCTTGTAGTAGAACCAGGAACAACACCCGCAGACATAATCAGGTTAATGAACATTCCTGAAAACCATCGTTTGATGGTTATACTCGACGGCTCGATGGTGCCTCGCCCGGAACTGGCACAGGTACAACTGCAAGAAGGCCAGACCATCTCGCTTAACCCGCCCATTCAAGCGGGTTAGATTACATCAGTCATTGAAACCTGGCGATTAAGCTGAACGATGCTTTTGCCTTGTTGCAATGATGATCAGTGATGCAAACAGAGCAAGCAGCAGCATGAAAATCATACCTGCCGCGCCACTACCACCACTGCTATTTCCAATACCTGAATTGGCTTCTTGAGTGCCACCTTCAGGGATATTACCGGCTTCTGCCATTTCATCACCAGCTTCAGATGTACCTCCCGAGATGCCACCAACACCTTGTGATTCTGTTTCGGCATCGACTTCTGATTCTGTTTCGGCTTCTGAACCTGTTTCAGAATCCGTAGTTCCGCCAACACCACCAGTCTGTGTTTCACTGCTGCTATCTTCAGTGCCATTGCCGGCAGAATCACCTGTGTCAGTACCGGCAGAATCCGAATCATCTTCATCGGTTTCAACAACGGCAACCGGAGTACTAGCCGGGTCAGCAACCACCAGAACCACGGTGTCACTGTTATTCGATGGATCCAGCTCATTGTTAAGCGAGGCGCTGGCAGCATGAACCTGCACACCCACTGCGTCGACCTCTATATCAAAAATGGAAGTTTGCGAGGTACCGCCGGCGATCAAACCGAAGTTACAATCGACCGGACCCTCACCTGAGCACTGGCTCGGCAGTCCAACAATTTGTGCTCCATCAGGAATGGTGTATACCAACTGAACACCATTGGCATCATCAGCATCCGGGTTGGTCAGCGTGATACTGATCTGTGCTTCATCTGCAAGATTCAGTTCAGTAGCATTTGCCTGCATTTCAATTTGCAAATCAACATCCGGTATGGACGCTACACCTTCGATGGAAACTGAAGAATCATTGTTGAAAGGAAACTGTTCAGTCTCCAGCGCAGAAGCTACAGCCACGGCAGTCATTGTGCCTTCGGCATTTGCAACCACTTCGATTTCGTATGTTTCATTCTCACCAGGAGCTGTAGGTTCAAGATCGGCAAGCTCACAGGTAACGACCCCGGCCAAGTGAGAGCATTCTTGGGGTGCGGCAACGAATGTCATACCTTCATCCAGTGTGACCTCGGTGACGACTTCTGTGGCGTGGTCAAATGCATCCAGATTTTCAAGAATCGCACTTAATATTACCGTGCCTCCGCTCTCAACCTCGGCAATATCCGACTCTAGCCTGACTCGCAGGTTGATGAGTTCATCCGCACTTTCAATTGAACCATCAACACAGGATATTTGGGTTGCACCATTGGGAGAACAGACTCTGGTATTACCCGAAAGGTCCTTTATAAAGACAACGCGGTCAAGTTCGAAGCCGTCTTCGCGAGCTTGAATGTTAATCTCGTGAGAACCCGGATTGGGGATATCGATATACACGGTTTTTTCAAGACCGCAACTTCCGTTGCCACCAGAATCACGCTGCGCGCTCGACCAGGTCCACTTATGTTTGCCACCACACCACTGCATGCGTCTGGCCTGCGGAGGAAAATCCCCGGCAAGCCCGATGTGCGCGCCGTTGTCTTCACTACCCGTTGAATAGGCTCTCAAGTGCACGTAATAGCGCCCTGCCTCTGGAAAATCAATACTGCTGTAGGTCAGTTCAGGGCCTTGAAACGCATTCCACAAACTGCCATCGGGATGAAAGGCATCCTCGTGAGTGACACGGTAATCGGGAAGAACCTCAAGGTACTGCCCACCGCTAGCGGAATCCGAGTGATTACCGTCTGGATCATCTTCAGTTTGTTCGGTATCGGCATCGGTTAAAACCCATCGAATACCTTTATTATCGAATTCTTCAGCTTCAAACCAAACTGCAATATATTCATCGGTTTGGACCGTATTTGCAGCAAATACGGGCAGAGAAGCAGCTACCAGCAAGGCAGATGCTAAGTTTCGATACAGTTGCATTGTTTTTCCTGTGGATCACGTAGTTGCTTGTTCGTTGCAACAGCCACACCAGATAAACAGGTATTTCTAATGCCTTATCTGAAAAAACCACCTGCATCTCAAATTTCGCTGCAGATAACTACACAACGCAGATCCCCGGAATTATTAAACATTGGTAAATTCAGCCCGGATTCAGCCAGACGGCCACATCATGCTAGTGGGATCATTTGCAGCTGCTTGAATTTCAGAATCTGCACTATACTTTTTTGCACTATACTTTTTAAATCGGGCAGATAAATAGAGCTACAGCAAGGAAAAATTCCCGTTTGGTTCCTGCTATTCCAGCATCTGATTCACCGGCAACTTTCCGCAGCGACTGTGACAGTTCAAGCAATCGAAAAATTATGAAGACTAAAACACTGGCAGATATCAGAACGACTTTGCATGACCTTTGGAACAGCCTTCCAGCCATCAAGGAACGCTGCAGTGAAGAAGTTGTGAGCAACCATATGAAGCTGATTCACTACTACCAGCAACAATATGACCTGTTGCTGCTAAATCAGGCAAGAGCCTGAGACAGCTCCTGGGTTTCACACTAACCAATTAAATAAACAATAGAGCCGGGTTCTCGAGAAGCTTCTTGACAGCCTGGATAAAGCAGGCGGCATCGTAGCCGTCAACCACACGGTGATCGAACGAAGAAGATAAATTCATCACCGAAACCGGCACTGCTGCACCCGATTTCCAAACGACCTTCTGCATAATCTTGTTTGGACCGACTATCGACGTCTCGGGACGATTAATGACCGGCGTGGTCGTAATTCCCGCCAATGGGCCAAGGCTTGTCACGGTAACCGTGCTTCCACTGAGTTCCTCACGTCCAAGATTTCCACCGCGTGCAGCATCAGCAAGACGATTAACCTCATCGGCCATATCCCAGATATCCCTTTGACATGCATCGGTTACAACCGGCACCATCAATCCAGAATCAGTCATAGTGGCGACACCGAGATGAACTCTGGAATGATGCCGCAGAACACTGTTGTCATCATCAAACTGTGCATTGCATTGCGGCCAATTAGTCACCTCACGAGCTACAGCCATCAGTACAAAATGCAGCACTGACAATTTTGCTTG
Source organism: uncultured Granulosicoccaceae bacterium (assembly GCA_938005265.1). GTDB lineage: Bacteria > Pseudomonadota > Gammaproteobacteria > Granulosicoccales > Granulosicoccaceae > CALFCE01. Next base: position 17,568 of record CALLOA010000180.1, on the reverse strand, counting down.
ATGCTCTTCGCGGTTTGCATTCATCACCTGGCGTAACTCTTCCAGCTGATCTACATAAACTTCCTCAACATAGCTGAAATGAGGTATTCGCTGCTTTGCCGTTTGCATTCTCTCGGCAATCAGTCGACGTAAACCGATAACCGGTACATCAGTAACAAGATCATCGCCATCTGCACTGTCGGCGCTGACTGTTGCGGCAGGTGGTTCAGCTACAGATTTTTCCGGAGTATGTGCAACAGTTGGTGATTTGTCGGCAGGGACAGTCACGCCCCCCCCGGGCGGCGACATTAACAAGGCACGGATATCTTCTTTTACTACCCTTCCTGCAGGCCCCGTACCTCTGACCGACGCAAGATCAATCCCGAGATCTCGAGCAAGCCTTCGCACAGCTGGTGAAGCTGCCACTATTTCACGGTGCGGTGAAATATCAACAACCTTGGGCCTGCTCTCTGAGGTATTGCTGTTACTGTCATCCTTACCCGCCTTCGATGTTGTCGCTCTGCGTGGCTGTGGAGCAGACTTCGTTATCTCGGTTACAGCAGCGGGCTTTAAAACTTCGCCATCGGAAACAACCCTTATCTTGGGTTTGCTCGATGGCATGGAAGGCAAATTAACTGTTACAGCTCCGGTATCAGCGACGTTTGCTGAATTGTCCTGAGCAGCATGGCTGGAAGCGGGAACAACCTTTTCCGGAGTGTCAGTGGCTGGTGGATCAGGATTTTCCTGCTTACCAACTTCCTGCCCCGCCCCTTCGACTTCAAATTCAACAAACGGTGAACCTATCACCATTTTTTCGCCCGCAGCACATCCCAACGAGCGAATTGTTCCGGCTACAGGAGACGTAATTTCAACTGTTGCCTTGTCAGTCATGACATCAGCGACAGCCGCATCTTCGGCGACTTCGTCCCCTACTGACACATGCCATGCAACCACTTCAGCTTCAACAATACCTTCACCGATATCCGGCATCTTGAAAAGGTAGGTACCCATCTACGCCGCCTCCAGTACTTTCGCCAGCCCTTCAGCAACACGCTTCTGACCGGGAAAATAATTCCACTCCAGGGCATGGGGATAAGGCGTATCCCAGCCGCAAACACGCGCAACCGGAGCCTCCAGTGAATAGAAACAACGTTCCTGAACCTGCGCTGCCAACTCGGCGCCGAAACCACAGGTTCGAGTAGCTTCATGAACAATGACACAACGACCGGTTTTCTCAACAGATTGTTGTATTGTTTCAATGTCCAACGGTATCAGCGAACGCAGGTCGATAATTTCTGCATCAATGCCCTGCTCCCTGGTTGCAGCTTCGGCAACCCAGACCATCGTTCCGTAAGCCAACACAGTGATAGCATTGCCTTCACGAAGCACCCTTGCCTCACCCAACGGTATGCGGTATTCCTCGTCAGGCACTTCACCGAATTCCGAACTATCCCAGCCCAATGCGGGCTTATCGGGATCGCCGTCAAATGGCCCGTTGTAAAGTCGTTTTGGCTCAAAAAACATCACTGGATCATTGGTTTCAATCGCCGTATTAAGTAAACCCTTGGCATCATAGGGATTCGATGGAATAACGCTTTTCAAACCACAGATATGCGCAAATAAGGCTTCAGGACTTTGCGAATGTGTTTCACCACCATAGATGCCACCACCAACCGGTGTCCGAATGGTTAACGGTGCGCAAAAATCACTGTTAGAGCGATAGCGTAACCGCGCGGCTTCGGAGGCTATCTGATCATAAGCCGGGTAGATATAATCCGAAAATTGAATCTCCACGACAGGGCGCAGACCCGCTGCTGCCATGCCTATGGCAACGCCGACAATTCCGCCTTCCGAAATTGGCGTATCAAAACAACGCTTGAGCCCGAAAGTTTCCTGCAGACCATCAGTACAACGAAACACCCCACCAAAATATCCAACGTCTTCACCAAAGACCAGGACGTCGTCATCTTTGCTCATCTGATAGGCAAGCGTCGAACGTATCGCCTCTATCATGTTCATTCGCGCCATGAGCCAACTCCTGAAAGTTCAGCCTGCTCTTCGAGTTTGGGAGACATATGCTCATACACTCCTTCGAACATTGTTTTCGGGTCAATACCGGTACCACTGGCGATTGATCCAAGTGCTTCAGCTTCTTTATAAGTTTCACGCACCATTTCCGAGAGTTCCTCGAGCAATTCGGCATGCTGTTCATCGCTCCATTCACCGAGCTTGATCAAGTGCTGTTTTAGACGGTCTATCGGGTCACCGTATGGCCATGCGTTTGCTTCTTCTGAAGGTCGATATTTGGAAGGATCATCGCTGCTGGAATGTCCCTCAGCCCTGTAGGTATAGTGTTCTATAACGGTAGCCCCACCACCCCTGCGTGCGCGCTCAGCCGCCCACCGGGTCACCGCATAGACCGCGAGGAAGTCATTGCCATCAACCCTGAGACTTGCAAGTCCATAACCCAGTCCGCGTGACGCAAAGGTTTTACTCTGCCCACCAGCGATCCCCTGAAAACTTGATATCGCCCACTGATTATTTACGATATTGAGAATCACCGGGGCACGATACGTGGACGCGAAATTCAGAGCATAGTGAAAATCACCTTCGGCTGTCGAACCATCACCAATATAGGCCATGGCAAGATCATCACGATTTTTATAAGCCGACGCCATGGCCCAACCAACCGCCTGGATAAACTGGGTACCAAGATTGCCGGAAATAGAAAAGAAACCGTACTCTTTTGAGGAATACATAGTCGGCATCTGTCGACCCAGTGCCGGATCACCCGCATTGGAGAGACACTGGCACATCATGCGTTTGAGCGGGTAATTGCGTGCAACCAGAATACCTTGTTGCCGATAGGTGGGAAAAACCATATCGGATTTTCGGACAGACAATGCCTGTGCCACCGATATTGCTTCCTCACCACGGCTTTTCAGATAGAAAGACAATTTGCCCTGGCGTTGCATGGCAAACATTCGATCATCCATCAACCGCACGGTCAGCATGGAACGCAAACCCTGGCGTAGTGTATCTGCAGAAATATCCGGCATCCATGGCCCGGAGGCATCGCCATCCATATTCATGACGCGAATCAGGCCACCGGCATGCCTCTCGGTTTCATAGGAATCCACCAGGACATCAGGACGCTCCAGATTGTCACTACGCCTCACATGAATGTGGGAAAAGTCCGGTTTATCTCCAGGCCTGTAGAGAGGCTCCGGAATGTGTAGTTCAGGACTCGATGGCTTTTCATCAATTGGCAAGATGGTTCTCCTGTCGTGCATGAGCTGGCGCCTGAATCTGTGGGTTGCTGCAGCGAGACCTGTTCTCAAGCCACGTTGTTCACTCCTAGCAACTCACTATCCATGCCGTTAAGCCATGCTAGCAATTTATTGTGACCCACTACCCAAAACTGTACAAATTGAAGATTCGCGATTGTTTCCATCAGTAGCACTTTGTTATTTATAGACGCCGGACAACCATCAAAGTTTGCCAACCACATAAAATACGCGCAGATTTTCCAAGAGCCCGATCGCCAGGGTGCGATATATATTTCATCGAATATCGCTTATAAAGCTGTGACCGGTGACAAGCTGCCCCCCTTGATGGGCTGATTTTCCAGAGAATTTAAATATGAACACACTACTGACAGTGTTAATTATGTGCGTGATCGGCTTTTTCGCGTTCATATTTTTTGCTGAAACAACACGACTTAAAGTTCGCCCGACCAGTCAGCGCCTGCGTTCCAAGCATTCAATGGGCCGATGGGTAGGTGCGCTTGTCGCTTTGTCGTCTGTTGCCGCCTTCTTTGTTGATGGTAGTTTGGTTGAGAAGTTAAAACCCAGCCTGCTGCTCGCGGCATTTGCAGCAACAGCAGTAGCTCTAGTATTCAACTTTACACCCAAAGGAATTGCCGGTCGGTTACGAGAAAAAAGGGAAAAATTGATGTACGGGGATTTACACCCTGCTGCTCGATCTCAATCAGAGTTGCAAACAACTCAACATCATTCAAGAGCTGCATTGTCTGGCCAAACAGGGGGGAGTGACGCAAACATCGGTACAGCTGACGCTGGTAATGCAGCCATTAGCAGTGCCAGGCATGGCAATGCCACCACGGCCAAAGATGGCGGACACGATTCCGATCTACATGCTGCAGAGACAACTGAAGCTTCTAATCAGAAAATCACTCAAGACAGAAGCGAAAGCACAAACGACGCAAGTCATCCACTGTCAGACGTAGTGCTGGACAATTCGACACAGCATCAAAGTGTTGAACCTATCAACAAAAACGTACTAGTTGATCAGGAACGTCATGAGGAAACTGGCAAGCCAGATATCGCTGGTATATTTCCAGGTACCGGTTTTGTGCACACTGACCAACCGGCAGCAGCCAACAGCGGTTCATTTAAAAACATTATCACAGCTGATCCGGATGAAATCGTTGTCGATGACTTTTTTGAAGAAGTCAGCGATCAAGACAGTATTACGGATTTCAGCCCACAGCCAGTAGATGAACCCAAGGTGGATCAAGATGCCCTGTCTACGCACGGCTACCCCGAAGATGCTCAAGTGGATACCCTGCAACCTGCACTCGAGACTTCTGTGACAGACACGGTAACCATGGGTGAATCTGAAGCCGATAGCCTTGTCCTACACGAAGAACACATTGCCAGGTCCGGTGAATCAGACACGTTGCATGAGCCGGGTCCGGATGCAACGGAAATAGATCAGCTTGCCTATTCAATGCAAACAGTGAATGACGAAGCGGCCAAATTGCAACAATCAGTCCTGCAGATGCATGAATTAACTGAACACGAGCAATACCTCCGTACAGAACTTAATGGCGCTCGCCTGGCGTTTGAAAAAGCTCAGGAAGCACAGTTCGAGTCAGAGACCACAGATTTGAAAAATGAGCTCAAATTCGGTGAGAAAAAATTGCAGACTGAACAGTCCAATCGCCTGCGTCTTGAACAAAGTCTTGAAGACAAACGCCACGCGCTAATACAAGTGGAACTGCGCGTCTCTGAGCTAGAGGGCGAGTTAAAAGCCCGGCAACAGGTTTTCCATGACCAGATGGAGTCATTGAAAAAAACCAGGGAAATGGCACGTAATGCAGCGTTACTGGCCAGACGTGCAGCAACGATGCAACAACGCGCACAAACGACAGCTTTGCAAGAAAGAGCTGCGCGTGAACGACTCGAAGTATCAGCGAAGAAAGCGGTCAATATTGCACGCAATGCAATTAGCAAACTGGCGGAAGAAGAACGAAAAAATCGTTCCTCTCACGGCTTGCACTAGATGGCCGCGATGCTTGCGGCAGCGCAACCACATGCTTGCACCGCGCAGCAGCTGATAAAACGCATATTGCCACTTCTTACACAAACCACCAGGCTCACCCACCAACGTTAACCGAGCCAAGCTTCAGTATTGTTGCTACTATGTAGCCAACATGAGCTTCGAACAATTTGAATACAAGCGCGGGATTCTTGGCCAGGGCTGTTACATCGCCGGGTACGCCACTCGCCCGGGATTGCTACGCTGCCGCTTGCCCGCTTTACTGGTCATGTCGCTGATGGACCTGGGTCGCTGGCAACTGCTTTCTGTCAGTGAGCAGTTCTATCAGGACGCGTCCATGCAGCCTCAATCATGGCGCATCCAGCAGCTTCACGAGCACATCCGACATGAACGGCAACGAATTGCAGGTGTGAACAGCAACCTTGATAACGCTGTTGCCCTCGACAGCCACTCTGACACTGTTACCGGTGAGGCGGATTGTAAAACTCAGAATTCTGAAGGATTGCTGCCGCTCAACAGTCTGGCGGATTTTTATTGGCGGCCAGACTCTGACGCCATAGAGAACGCCATTGTACGCCTGCAAAACTATCCCGGTGATCAATTGAAAAAGCGCTTTGCCCGTATTCTCGAACAACTTCCGGAATTTGCAGACAACCACTAGTCTCGCAGTACAGGTCATTTACCGCCTGGCAGCACAGCAGTAGAAATACACAATGATTCAGGCAACGGCAGTTCTTTGGGGTTTACTGGGTGCAGTGCTAATAGGTGCATCTGACTGTATAGCAAGGGTGACTGCGCAAAAAATCAGCAGCTCGGTGTTGTTTCTTTTCATTATGGGCCTTTCTTCAGTTGTGCTGCTGGGTTGGCAGATTCTGACAGGGAATTTACCACCGTGGAATAGTTATGCATGGGGAGTTTCCGCACTTTCCGGCATGCTCAATATCCTCGCACTTTTTTTTCTTTACAAGGCACTGGCAAGAGGCCCTGTAACAGTGGCGTCTCCTGCTGCTTCAACTTTTGTTGTCTTGCTCGTATTGCTGAATGCAATAACCGGCGAGCCTTGGAATTTCTGGCAGGTACTCGCTATCGGCATTGTCTTCCTGGGTGTCATTCAGCTTTCAAAACACTCGGATACAGCTGCAGAAGATCGCGATTTCGATAGCCGGTGGCTGCGCGTTACAGCGTTGTACGGACTGGCAACTGCTGTCGCCATAACAGTGCGCATGTATATGGCTCAAGAAGCCACCGATACCATCGGAGCACTGCATGCTCTAACCCTGAACCGCCTGTTTGCACTTTTAACAACACTGGTGCTGATTGGCTGGTTGCTACTGAAAAACACCACAATTGTCTGGCCCAAGGGCCGGCTATTACATCTGGTTATTCTACAGACAGTGTTTGAAACTCTCGCGTTGTCTGTTTTTTTGCTGGGCTCTGCCAGTGGCGGCAGAATTGGCGCTACAATAGGATTTTCTGCATTCTCCGCAACGACCGCGCTGATCGCCTGGTGGTGGTTAGGAGAAAAAATAGGTTTGCGCCGCGGCGTATGGATGATGATAGTGGGTGGTGGTATCGCACTGGCTACTTTGATGGGTGCCTGAGTGGGTGCCTGAGTGGGTGCCTGACTGGGTACAAAACTACTACCTTATACTTGTCAACAACTCACACCTGCCCAGCTAACGCTCTTAATTCCAACAGCACTGCAGCGTCGACGGCAATAGTGCCTGCTGCCAGATTGGTTTCCAATTGCTTGCTACTGCGATCACCCGGCAAGCTGGCACCCGTGTTTCGCATGCGGATCAACATGGATGACATCAGCGAGCGAAAATCTGTATCTGGATGCACAACCGACGGATCAATCGCGAGTAACAAATTACCACGACTATCTTCCTGATCTCCCAGCAGGCTTGCGCCGCTCAGCGGCCCGGTCAAACACTCAAACATGAGCGCCAATGCCGAACCTTTCACACCACCAAACGTTTTTAGCGCACCCTGTAAGGCGTCGGCAGGCGATTGTGTCACTCTTCCCTGCGTGTCGTAGGCTACGTCATCCGGCAGCGGCAAATGATTTCTGTCGCGTTGAATGATATCAAACCACGTAATAGCCGATGTCGCCATGTCAATGACTAGCGGTGCATCCAGGGTGGGCATAGCTGCGGCAATCGGATTGGTACCCATGGCCGGTTGCGAGCTGCCATGTAAGGCCATGACTTTGGGCGATCCGGCAAGAACAATTCCGATGTACCCCCGGGCCGCAATTCTTTCAGCATAGTAGCCAATTGAGCCTGTGGAAGTAGCTGTTCCGCAAGTACTGACCAGCGCCAAACCGGCCGATGCGCACAGGGTTGCAGCCTTATCCGCAGCTTCAGTCATCACCAGCATCCCTATATTTCCGTTAGCTCTGATGCTTGCCATGCAGGAGCTATTGTCATCAATGTGCATGTCGGTTTTATCAGCTGCAGGTAACACGGTTCGTTCAACGATTTTGACAAAACCCTGGGAACGACCACGGAGCTCGGCATAAAAAAGTACATTGGCGACAGCCTGCCGCTCTTGCACATTCAGACCCAGGGCCAGCAAAGCTGAATCAACAATTTCAGTCAACTGATCAATTGAAATCTCGGTTTTACTCATTTCATATCTCTTGGTTACAGTTGTCAGGTACGAGGTGCGGTATTTATTATCCTGCAATTTGTGCAGTTTAATAATTGGTGAGCGAAAAGCTCCTACCGAAGTAGGGTCATCCAGATACGCAAGCTATACTTGCCATCTAAGCAAGCACACGCCAGTGGTTTGCTGTATGTTCAACATTATCAGCAATCACTATTGCAGCAATCCATGCAGCCAACGGTTTTTCTACCATGACACCCGATCATACTGATTTGTGGTTTCTGCCGCTTGGGGGTTGCGGTGAAATCGGCATGAACATGAATTTGTACGGCCACGACAACAGCTGGATAATGGTGGATTGTGGTGTGACTTTCAACGATAACCCGGATGTGCAGCTGAACGGCCAGCGGCAGGTGCAAATGGCTGATCCTGAGTTTATTATTGAAAGACGTGAGCTGTTGGATGGCATTATTATCACCCATGCTCACGAGGACCACCTTGGCGCTTTGCCATGGCTATGGAAGAAGCTCCGTTGCCCTGTGTACACGACACCCTTTACTGCTGAGGTACTGTCAAGAAAACTACGCGAACACCGATTGCAGGATGAAGTGCCGATAAGAATTGTCGGCAACGGCGATCGAATCCGCATTGGTAGCTTCATGGTCGAATGGGTTGCGCAGTCTCACTCCATCCCGGAACCCTTTGGCCTCGTACTGGAAACCGACTGCGGCTCGATCTTCCATACTGCCGACTGGAAACTCGATGCAACACCGGTAGTCGGCGATGGCTATGATGAAGCTGTTTATCAAACCATCGGGCAGCGCGAAATCACGGCGATGGTGTGCGATTCTACCTGCGCGACTGTGCCCGGTTGGACTGATTCTGAAAAGTCACTTTACCCGGGGCTAAAAAAGCTTGTAAGCAATGCCAAGGGCCGCGTTGTGGTCGCGTGTTTTGGCAGCAACATCGCAAGACTCACTACGCTCGCCAAAGTGGCCACGAATACCGACCGGCACCTTGGTATTCTGGGGCGCTCACTGATCAACACCGTTTCAGTGGCACGCAGTGTTGGCTATTGGGACTATCCGCAGACTCTGGTCGACCGCAACCACCTCGGTTACCTTCCAGCGCATACTTTGTTACTGGTTGCTACCGGTAGCCAGGGTGAGGCCTTTACCGCCTTGCACCGGCTGAGTCATGGCAGTTTCAAGGAGCTACAGCTTGAACCTGGGGATACGGTGATCTTCAGTGCCAGAAAGATACCCGGGAATGAGCAAGACATTGAAGCCATGGTTAACCGCCTGCGCGCGATGCAGGTAGAGGTGATCGCACCGGAAACAACCAGCGAGCTGATTCATACCTCGGGGCATCCGGCGAAGCAGGAGCTCGAACAAATGTATAAGTGGATATCACCCGAGGTATGTATCCCAGTGCACGGTGAGAAAGAACACATCGAAGCACACCTTGACGTGGCAAAGCAGGCTGGTGTGGAAAGAAAGTTAAGCGGTCTCAATGGTGACCTGTTTTTCCTTGCACCCAACAAGGGAGTACGACGTCAGGTAACAGTCACGGGGAGGCTTGGTGTCGAAAAGGGCAAGCTGGTTCGGGTTGAGTAGTCAACCTTCGTTATACATCTGCCTTTTGCATCTGCCGGATTCACATAGCGGGCGCTCGGAATCAGCGAGCTAATTATCCACAGCATCTACATAGAAGACACCGGCATTTACAGCTGCCACCCTGACCAGCGAACCACTGCCGATCTGAGTCTGTTCTGCATTCTCAACAAGCTCTACACGCCATTCGATACCTGAATAGCGCGTGGCCGAGTGCTCTGTGTGAGTAAGATCTGTCGGTAAACGAAACTTGTAACCAATCAGATCACTACTTTTATCGTTGCCAAGTTGGGCACCGCTTTGCATCTTTTTGAATGGTAGCCATAGCAGCAACGTCGCTGCCGCAGATGCCAGGCCAAACGAAGCAATACTGATAAGCCAATTCGCATTGATAACACCAAAGTAAAGTAAGGCTCCAGTTGCAAGCGCCCCGAGACTACCAAACAAAAGCACACCACTGGTAAAACCGAAAGCAAGGATTTCGATAGCGAGCAAAAGAAAACCGAGCACAAACCAGAATCCAGACAGGTTTTCCAAAATCAAATTCACAATGAATCTCCTCGTTTAAGCCTTAGCTAGAGCATGCCTTACAAGCAATCAGGGGTTTGTGCCGCCACTTGGAGTTGAGCTGAAAGCGCCGCTGCTGTTCATCGCGGCAACCACTGCCATGGATTCAGCTACAACAGAACCTGCGTCGGATTTCTCCCCGTCCATCAATACCACAGTTGATTGCTTGGCGATCTGCTGCTTGGCTTCAATAGCCTTGCTAGCCAGTTCCAGCTGTACTGCCTTTTGACCTTCACCAGTGGCAGCTGCTTCACCAACAGTACGCAAAGCCGTCGCCTGAGCTTCAGCAACTGTCGTTATTGCTATTGCCTCTCCTTGCGCCTCCAGGATACGTTGTTCACGCTCGGCTTCGGCTGCCAACACCTGTGCCTGTTTCAGCCCTTCTGCTTTATTGATCGCAGACTGGCGCTGGCCTTCCGATTCCAGAACGGTTGCGCGCTTGTCACGTTCAGCTTTCATTTGACGCTCCATAGCCTCCAGCACGCTTGATGGTGGTGTGATGTCCTTGATCTCGTAGCGCAAGCAGGTCGCTCCCCATGCCTGCCCGGCTTCGTTAATGGCATTGACTATGGCGGCGTTGAGCAGCTCGCGCTCTTCAAACGTTTGCTCCAGCGTGATCTTGCCGATTTCCGATCGCATGGTGGTCTGGGCCAGCTGCGTGATTCCGAAAACGTAGTTTTCTATGCCATAGCTGGCTTTTTCAGGATCCAGCACCTTCATGTAGAGAACTCCATCCATCGCCAGCGTGATGTTGTCCTGAGTAATAGCTGTCTGTGACGGCACATCCACCACGATTTCCTTTAGCGAGACCTTGTAGGCCACTTTATCGATAAACGGCACGATGAAATTCAGCCCGGCGACCATACTGCGGCGAAATTTCCCAAAGCGTTCAACCACATATGCCATGTTCTGAGGAACAAACTTGACTGACGAGTTAAGTATCAGAAGTATGACAATGGCCAGGCCAACCCAGAACCCAAAGGCATTGGTAAACAGTTCATTCATCGGGGCAAACTCTCCATGGTTTTCTCGGTTAACATCGGCGATAACATCAGTGTTATCGGAAAATGGGGCTTAGAAGCCTGTTTTTCAAGTATTTTCTGCCTGTTAGGCAATGGTTGACGATTGTCATTCAAGCCGATTTACAGCGAAACACGGGACCAATTAGTACAAGCTATCCTTTGCAGGCAGGCTGCAACTGAAGTTTGATATGAAACTGTAAATTGCCTGGAAATGGAGTAGAATGCTACGTCAATAAATCGTCTCACAGTGCATATTTTCTTCATCGCAGTCTCACGATTGCAGCTCGAAAAATGCAACATATTACTGTGCAACATATTACTGAACACCGTCTCATGTCAGATACCGACAATCAAATCGTTGACCCGTCCCGCCGATCCATTCTGAAGGGCTTGGCAATGGGCTCAGTGGCCGCACTATCGGCCACAATAAACCCGACTACAATCCGACCAGTTTATGCCAGCTCCCAGGCAGCCCCACAACCACCTCGCTCCCTCAGCCTGCGCAATATCCACACGCTGGAAGAACTTGAAGTAACCTACTGGGAAAATGGCAAGTACATCGATGACGCCGTACTTCAATTAAGCCACCACATGCGTGACCATCGTGAAAATGAAACGTTGCTGATGGACCCGGCCCTGCTGGATACACTCTGGAAGGTCCGTGAAAAGGTCGATCCAACCATGCGCTTTGACGTAATCTCCGGCTACCGAACGCCCAAGACCAATGCCATGTTACGGCAACGTTCCAGTAGTGTCGCAAAATTCAGCTACCATATGGTGGGCAAAGCCGTGGATATCAGTACACACCAGGCACCGATATCCGCTCTGCGTGATGCTGGCCTCGCAGTTCGGCGCGGCGGCGTTGGTTACTACCCGAAATCCCGTTTCATTCACCTTGATTCCGGACCGGTAAGGTCCTGGTAGACCAAATCAGCAGTGGCTCACTCACTGCTGAACTGCCCTTCCTCAGTTATACTAGAAAGCGACTGCAATACAGACCGCCAATCAGTCAATATCGTTTTAATGTGGACGGTATATTTACGGCGCAGAATTTACGGCGCATACGCCGCGCGAATGCTGAGTCGCGCCTGTAAATTCACATAACGATTCAAGGGGCGAAATTATCGTGAGTATCCCGGAAACCTATGAAGTTTATGCCATTCGTTATGGCCATAAATCCGACCGTATCCGCGGTGAAAATTTTATCAATACGGATGATCACGCGAGCCTGATGCCTATCGATTATTCGTTGTGGGCCATTCGCAATGAAAATCGCACCATAGTTGTGGATACCGGTTTTGATCACAATGAAGCCGGTCAGCGAGGCCGCAAGCTGGAGCGCCTGCCACGCGAAGGTCTTGATATGATCGGCATCAATTCAGACCAGGTCGAGAATGTCATCATTACTCATTTGCACTATGACCATGCTGGCACTCTGGATGATTTTCCCGCAGCGCGCTTTCATCTTCAGGAGCGTGAAATGCAATACGCCACAGGCAGGCACATGTGCACAGCTCATATGTCGGAACCCTACACAGCTGACCATGTATGCAATATGGTAAGAGCCGTTTTCGACCGGCGGGTACAGTTTCATGACGGCTCCCGTGAAATCGCTCCCGGAATAGAAGTCCATCATGTGGGCGGCCATAGCATGGGTGTGCAGATCGTGCGCGTTATGACTAAAAGAGGTTGGGTCGTATTGGCCGGTGATGCAAGCCACTTCTACGAAAATTTTGAAACCGGCTCGCCGTTCATAATCGCTTATTCGGTTGCCGAGATGCTTGATGGATTCAACAAGCTGTACGAGCTGGCAGAAAGCCCGGCGCACATAATTCCCGGACACGATCCGCTGGTATCCAAACGCTACCCGCACGCAAACCAACAATGCGGCGATGTAGTTGTACGTCTCGATGAAACCCCCATTGCCAGTGCCTGAGCACAGGCTAATCAGCTGAGATGAACACATGTCGGATATGACCAAGCTCGTTATCAAACTGAACGGTGAGATCGAACAGTCCAATTTTGATGACTGGAAAACCGATCTGACTGAAAGGTTAAAAGGGGTAAAGACAGATCTCACCACGGATAGCGACTTTGCCGCCGCCAGCACCCATGTCAAGGCATTTAAAAAGGCCGAGAAGAGCCTTAAAAATGCCAAAGCATCTGCAATCAAACAAGCAGCGGATATCAATCAGCTCTTCGATGCTATCGATGCGGTTGCCAGCGAGACCAGGAAAGTGCGATTGCAACTCGAGCGCCAGATCAAAGAACGTAAGGCCAATATCAAACAGGATGCAATAAAGGCAGCCGCTGCCAAAGTCCTTGCAGTTTTCGAATCTCAGTCGACAGACTTTCAGCTACTGGATGCCAGGGAATTTACAGATCTGGCAATCTACAGTGAAGCAGTCAAAGGTACACGTGGAAAAAGCGGCATGCTTAAGGCGCTGGATAGCGTTTGCCATGAGATGGAAGAGAAGATAAATATAAGGGCAAAGATGGTAAAACAGAATGCCAGTAACCTTGACTCACTGACAAGTGGCCACCAAATAGCATTCCAGGACAGAGCTTTTTTGTTGGCAAAAACGCCTGAACAACTGGATGCAATTATCGATGAACGCATCGCAAAACTTGATAAGTTATCCACCACTGAATCTAGCCGGAAAACTGACTCTACCGCCAAGGTTTCTGATGATGAAGTTAACGAAAGTTCTGAGGCGGCAACGTCTAAACCTGCAATAGCCGACACTAGCAATGACCTGTATGAGATCACGCTACATTTACGTGCATCAGAAGAAATTGTGTTGCAGGCAATGAATGAAATCAGCAAATCCTATCGCGATAAACCGGGATTTGTAGAAGTTACGCTTAAAGCAGCGGATGTATAGTCAAATTCATATTGTCGTCATAAATATCAACTAGCGAGTTGAGAGATCACCTGGCGATAGCCGTTTCGGTAATCCGGGTAAATAAATTGGTAGCCCGCATCCAGCAACCTCTGGTTTTTGCATCGTTTACTACCCGCAATACGTTTTCCTGAAGGCCCATGATTGGAACTGATGTCAGCCGTCGCTCGTACAGTGCCGGATACTTTTTGCGCAACACCCAACTCCTCGGCCAGAAATCCAAATACCTCGCTGCGCAGAGCAGGAGCACAATCGGATGCCAAATATACCTGTTGCAACTCACCTCCTTCCTTTGTGGCTACCAGACCAACCAGATCAACAAGATGTGCCAGCACACCAGCACAATCTTCAACGTGTATACGGTTCGTATAACCGTCATTGTCAGAACCGGTCTGGCCACTTTTTACCCGATCGATCAGGCGTGTTCGGTTAGGCCCATAGATACCGCTGAATCGTACGCTTACGCCACCTTCAATAGCCGCAACCAGCCTTTCACCTTCAAGCATAATTTGGCCATTAAACTTAAGCGGTAATGTTTCCGATGCTTCATCTACCCAGCTATCATCATTTTGATGATAGACACCGGTTGAGGATACAAACAAAAAGTGCGGCTGGGTACGCTTGCACTTTTCGAGCACGTTGGCAAGGCCTTGCACATAAGCCTGATGATAGGCCTGCTCTGTAAAACCGGCAGCGGCCACCTGATAGATAACAACATCAAAATCTTCATTTTCCAAAAAAACAAGGCTAGCTGGTTCCAATACATCTGCCGAGCGCGAGTCCATAAACGCCAGAACACTCGAATTACGACGCACTCCAACCACTTCATGGCCTGCATGCTGTAGCTGCCCTGCACACAGTATTCCGATCTCACCGCAGCCGATAATTACCACTCGCATCTGTTTTGACCTTTGTTTAATGTTTCGCAATCATTACGGTAGAATAACAGATACTCAAACGGGTCCCAGCCATGACAGCAGACACCAAAACGATCAACGTTTACAGTGAGCGCGTATCCGACTACCAGGAGCTGAGCAGCAGCGCTGCGGAGAACTGCAATCTGCAAAAATTTATCGACAAACTTCCTGTTGGTGCTAACGTTTTTGATATCGGCGCCGGCCCCGGTCATGATGCGGCGCAGATGGCTAAGGCAGGTTTATCTGTTGTAGCACTGGAACCAACGCCGGAGTTCGCTGACCTGATAGAAAAACAAGGCATCAAAGTACAACGCAGAACTTTTTCAGAAATTGATGAAATTGAATATTTCGATGCAGCCTGGGCGAGTTTTTCACTTTTACACGCCAAACGAGTGGAACTACCCGCTCACCTGAAGCGGATTGCTGACTCATTAAAAAAAGGTGGTCGTCTTGTATTGGCAATGAAAACAGGCCATGGTGAATTCAGAGATAGTCTTGGCAGATTTTATAGCTACTACACGAAGGATGAGCTTACCCGACTTTTAGAAAATGCAGGGTTTGTAGTTGAAAACTGCAAAGAAGGAAAAGCACAGGGCCTTGCCGGCAACAAGGAACCCTACGTTGTGATAGAAGCCACATTAAAATTTTGAACACGAAAGCCTGGATAATCAGGCTTTTTTTCCGGGTCAACCTACAAACACCATGAATAAAAAAACAGCAGTGATTACTGGCGCTGCTCGCGGTATCGGCCTTGCGAGTACAAAGATCTTTCTCCAACTCGGTTGGCAGGTTGCCATGGTAGATCGCGATACGGAAGAATTACAACGAGTTGCGGATACACTGGAAAATGTACTGGCTGTTGACTGTGATGTGTCTGTTCCGGAACAGGTTGCATCAATGGTTCAGAAAATTGCCAGCCAGGCCTGGCAGATAGATGCGTTGATTAACAACGCAGGTGTTGCCGATTTCGGCCCATTGCAAGAGACAGATTTTCAACGCTGGCGGCGTGTCATGGAAACTAATCTTGACGGTGTTTTTCTTTGTTCACAGGCCTGCATACCACAGTTAAAAAAAACCAGAGGTTCTATTGTCAATATTGCTTCAATTTCCGGCTTGCGCGCCAGTACTTTGAGAGTTGCTTATGGCACATCAAAAGCTGCTGTTATACATCTAACCAAACAACAGGCCGCAGAGCTGGGTGAATTCGGTATTCGCGTTAATTGTGTATCTCCAGGTCCGGTTAAAACCAAACTGGCTATGGCGGTGCATACGCAGGAAATAATCGATGCCTATCACGACGCGATTCCATTGAACCGTTATGGTCAGGAAAATGAAATCGCGAACCTGATTGTATTCCTCTGCTCGGCCGAAGCGTCTTATATTACCGGGCAAAGCATCGCAGCCGATGGCGGTTTTGAATCAACCGGTGTTGGACTTCCAGCGCTACGTACAGTCAGTGAAAGCGACTGATATGACTATACAACCAATACGCAAACTCATTGAAGGGCAAGCCGTACTTGTCGTAATTGATATACAAGGTGGTGAGTCCAGCGACGACAACGATTCCGCCATCCCGTTTATGCCTGATTACCAGGACTACATGGATAGAGCCCCTGCAATCATCAAGGCTGCGCGCGAATGCAAAATTCCTATCGTGTTCTTTCAGGAAGCACACCGCCGTGATCTGATAGATTTCGGCCGAGAACTGGATGGTGCAGAAGGCATTCACCTGCTTGAAGGTGACCCTGGTACCGAAATCGACCCTACTATAGGAATGCTACCTGATGACTATTTCATCAGAAAACGCCGTTACTCCTGCTTCTTCGGCACCGAATTTGAAATCCTTCTAAAAGGCCTGAAAGCCGATACGTTAATTCTAATCGGAGGGCATACTGATGTTTGTGTGCACTACACCTTTGTCGACGCACACCAACATGATTATTTCGCTAGGGTAGTTGAGGACTGTGTTGCAGGTTCCAGCCAGGTAGCACACGAGGCAGCGCTGAATGCAATGGAATACCTTCAAAGAGACGCTCGTTGCACAACCTCCGAGGTGATTAGTGCTTTCCAGGACTCTGCTGCGCCGCAGTAATAGGTAATCAACTAGATCATCGCGAAATCCCATTTAGCATTGCAATTTTCACATTGCAGATACGACCAGGAGTCAATGGCCGGTGGCTTACCACGGCTAAAGCAATGAAAAACATGAAGGATGCGGTAGACCGGCTACAGGCAAGCTCAGAAGTATTGGCTAGTCTCTAAGCTATTTAGCGAATCAAGAGAGCTGAACAAGAGAGAGGAATAAGAGCATTGCCGGCCTAAACGACCTGCTGCTAATTGAACCGCAGCATTGGTGAGCAAAATAACAACAGCGACTAAAAGTAGTATAACGCTGAAGGTCGTTCCCTGTACTAATCATTCCCTGAAATTTGCGGCTATTTTTAAAAGATAGTCACAAATCAAATATATCTAGAAATCGATTGCCAACGTAATTACCAGCTCAAGCTACCTGGCACGGTTGATCACTTGACCAGTTTTTTCCGCCGATAGGCGTGTGCCCGCCAGACGCGTGATTAGCAGATTGGTCCTTTACTGATTCAACAAGATAACGGCCACAACAAACCCGAACAAAAGACGTGAAGTTCGTGTGCTC
>CALLOA010000179.1 GCA_938005265.1 uncultured Granulosicoccaceae bacterium | reverse complement strand
ATCCGCAGGCCTTGTAGTTCATCTGCTAAAGTCGGGCGGGTAATCGTGTTGTAGGTCAACTGCAGGTCAAGGGCATTGCTCTGTCCCCACCAGCGTGTCAGTGTGGCATACAGAAAGGCACGGATCAGAAATCTTGATTCTGTCATGCGCTGTATTCTGGTTTTACGCACATCGCCAAGCTCCAGCCTGCCTTCTATCCTAAGGCGCTTGTTCAGAAATTCACGGCTAAGCCTTTCGCCGAAGTAGTCATGCATCGGCGCGGCCAAAGCTTCATAGCGTTGTGTGATCGGGTGTGCCAAAGGGTTTGTAGTTGTTTTGGGTAACATTCGTAGCCCTGCGTGCTTGCCGGGCTGGTCTATGAAGTGCGGAAGTACAGGATTGTCATTCCAGAGTTTGCAGAGCTGCAGTTATAGTCGCACTATCCGCATTGCCACCGGACAGCACGCAAACAACGGTATCGCTATCGAGTTGGTCGCCATAATAAAGGGCTGCGGCAAGAGCGACAGAGCCTCCGGGTTCCGCGGCCACTTTCAGGCGTTGCAGTGCCAGCCCCATCGCTTTTAGAGCATCACCATCACTGACCGCCAACCCCGTTTTGCAAAGCCGCTTTATAATAGGGAAGGTAAGCTCACCGGGGGAAGGTGTAACAATGGCATCACAGATGGAGGGCGGATAATCTTCTACGAACTGGCGCTCGCCAGCTATCTGCGAACGCACAACATCATCATAGAACTTTGGTTCCACCGGCCTGACACTCAGCCCCGGAGCATCTGCCTCCATGGCGATCGCAACACCGGAAGTTAAACCACCGCCACCGCAGCACACCAGAACATCAGCTTCAGTGATACCAAGCGCTTTGGTCTGCTCGGCTATTTCCAGGCCGCAAGTGCCTTGGCCTGCCATCACCATCGGGTGGTCATAGGGCTTGATCAGATTAAGCCCGCGTGATTCTGCCAATTGCTGGCCGATCAGTTCGCGATTCTCACCTCCCGGTCGGTCATAGGTAACTACTTCGGCCCCCATGGCCCGGGTATTGTCAATCTTGAGCTTTGGCGCATCATTAGGCATGATGATGACTGCTTTGATTCCGGCAATGGCTGCTGCCTGGGCAATACCCTGAGCATGATTGCCGGAAGAATACGCCAGTACGCCGGCTTCTTTCTCACTGTCATTCAGTGCCGATACAGCCGACCAGGCACCACGAAATTTGAACGACCCGGTTTTTTGCAGACACTCGGCTTTAACCAGCACTCGCCGGCCGGCGATCTCGTTCAGGAACGGACTCTCCAACAGAGGGGTTTTAACAACATAAGGTGCCAGCCTGTCGGCGGCTTCCCGTACGCTGTTTATTGTTATCGCTTCAGTGTTTTCGGGTTGGTGCATGATGGGCGTTGCGTGATGAGTATCGTGTAACTACAAGAACAAGTGTACATTAGCCGCCGGGTCGTTGGAAAAATTATCAACTGCGATAAAGCCTCGCAAGCCACCAATGGGAATTGTTATGACGTTACTGAATGATCGTACCGAAGAGATTTTGCAGCAGGATGGTCATTTGGTGCACTCATTTTCCGATCTGCATTCATTGGGCCAAGAGGGTGCGCGTACCGTTATTTCTTCTGCAGAAGGCGCTTATGTTTACAATGAGCAGGGTGACAAGTTTCTCGATGGAATGGCCGGGCTCTGGTGCGTTAATGTCGGGCATGGGAGAAATGAAATAGCGGATGCTGTTGCCGAACAACTGAAAACCCTGGATTACTTCTCGACGTTCTATAACCTCACGCACCCGGCTGCAGCATCATTGGCACAGCGTTTGACCGATCTGACACCCGCTAACCTTAATAATGTGTATTTCGGTAATTCCGGTTCGGTGGCCAACGATACCGCTATTCGCGTGTTGCATTATTACCAGAATCGCCTGGGCAATCATCGCAAGAAAAAAATACTCTCGCGCATAGGCGCCTATCATGGCTCCACTCATCTGGCGATAGCCATGACAACGCCGGTGTACCGTGCCGGCTGGGAATCCGCAGATGAGCTGGTGCATTTCCTGTCATCACCCTGTGCCTATCATCACCCCGACAATATGAGTGAGTCGGAGTTTTGTGATTTCCTGTTGGACGAGATGGTTCGGGATATTGAAAAAGTCGGGGCTGAGAATATTGCCGGTTTCATAGCTGAACCTATCATGGGGGCAGGGGGTGTGCTGGTGCCACCAGCGGGCTACCATGAGCGTACTGCGAAAGTTTGCAAAGACTACGACATAAAACTGATATCCGATGAGGTTGTCACCGCCTTCGGGCGACTCGGAGCAATGTTCGCTTCAGAAAGTATCTTTAATATCCAGCCGGATATCATTTGCACAGCGAAAGGTTTGTCGTCCGGTTACCAGCCTATATCCGCGACTTTTTTCAGTGATGAAATAATGGACGTTGTGGCCGCTGAAGGTAATCGTTTCCTGCACGGTATGACCTACTCAGGGCACCCGGCTTGCTGTGCTGCTGCTCATGCCAACCTGGATATTCTGGAAAACGAGAAAATTTGTCAGCATGTTCAGTCTGCAGGGCCTCACTTTGAAAAGCAGTTGCGTGCGCTTTCCGATCTGGACCTGGTCGGTGATGTGCGAGGCAGCCACTTTATGATGGGGCTTGAATTCGTCAAGAATAAGTCCACCCGTGAGTATTATGATGAGGACGTAGCGGTGGGTATGCGGGTATCGCAACATGCACAGCAACGCGGATTAATCGTCCGCCCCTTGGGTGCAATGATTGTTTTATCACCACCCTTGATTTTAACCATCGAACAGATTGACGACATTGCGCTGAAGCTTCGAGAGAGCATCGTTGCTACCATGGATGACCTGGCAAAGTTATAAACATTGCGAATTCCTGCTGCTTAATTTCTTATGACATCTGCAATCACCATTGCCAACGTCTCCAAAAACTACGGGGAGGTTGTAGCGCTCAACGATGTATCGCTATCAATCAATGATCGTGAATTTTTCACCTTACTGGGGCCATCCGGCTGCGGTAAAACGACTCTGTTGCGGATTCTTGCAGGATTTGAATCTATTAATTCGGGCAGTGTGGCTTTGTATGGCGATGAAATAGGCGGCTTGCCACCACACAAAAGGCCCGTTAATACCGTTTTTCAGCAATATTCATTGTTCCCGCACATGACGGTTGAGGAGAACGTCAGGTTTGGACTGGAGATGAAAGGTGTGGCGCGCGATACCATCGCCAAGCGAACCGCCGAGATGCTTGAGCTGGTCCAGCTAGGGGAATTTGCAAAGCGTAAATCTACCCAGCTATCCGGCGGGCAACAACAGCGGGTGGCTCTGGCACGTGCGCTGGCACCCGAGCCCAGGGTGTTATTACTGGATGAGCCACTGTCAGCACTGGATTTAAAGCTACGTCAG
>CALLOA010000178.1 GCA_938005265.1 uncultured Granulosicoccaceae bacterium | reverse complement strand
TTGCCATATCCGTGAATACGCAAGTGTTAACCGATCTGAAAGTGAAAACAATTTTTTGGAGGAAATTATGTTTCGAATAAACACTGTAACCAGTCTTCTCGCAGCTGCGGTAGTTCTGGCCACTTCCACAACTGTCAGTGCTATTGAACCGGTTAAGCTCCGTTGGGCTTCAGACCATTCAGGTCCACCCCACCCGGCGGGTATCGCTGAAGTTTATTTTGCCGAACAGGTAGAAAAGAAAATACCCGGTAGCAAGGTACAGATTTTCTGGGCCAAGTCCTTGTACACGATTCCGCAAGGCGTCAAGGCAATGACTCAGGGCAACCTGGAAATGATTACTGGGCAATTCGGTAAAACAGCCAGTGTTGAGCCGCTCGCTAACGTCTTGTTGGGCGCTGGTAAGTTGACCACGGTTGGTGCAATAGATAATGTTGACTCAACCGAGACTTATGCTGAGCTGGTCAAAGTATTCGATGAGGTACATGGCATCACTCTGTTTGGTGCGGGCCACTTAAGCATGTATATGGGCGCGGGCGCTGTGGAAGGCCGCGTCATAACACCAGATGACTTCTCGGGTAAAAAAATGCGATCTATGGGCCCTGCAGAGAATGCGCTGCTTGGTGCTCTTGGTGCGAATCCACAATCAATGGCCTTCGGAGATGTACCACCTGCATTACAAACAGGTGTTATTGATGGTCTGCTTACCTCACTGGGCGGATACAACGCCGTTAAAGAACAAGCACCCTACTTCACTGTTGCTGGTTTGAATGGCATCGTTGGTGACTACTACTGGTTTGGTGCCTCAAACAAGTGGTGGAACAAACTCGATGAGGAACAGCAAGCTGCTTTGACTGATATCGTTGTTAACGACTTCATTCCGTTCCAGCGTGGAATTAACTATTGCAACGACCAGCGTATGCTCTCAAGATTTGAAACCAAAGACAAGAGCGCCCCTGGCATCTACGTGATGAATGATGAAGAGGCCGCCGCAATGAAAGAGGCAGAAGGTGGTGCAACCAATGAATGGATCAAAACCAAGGTCGACGATCGTGGAGCCGAACTCGTAGACAAGTTCACTGAGGAAGCTGCGGAACTGGTTAAAGCCCACCCTACAGGTTCTCACCCGCTCGAAAACACTGATTGCAGCGTGTATCAGGCGTATTTCGATCGTTATGTTGAAGGTGCCGATCTTTATCGAGCCAAGGCCCGCAAGTAAAGTCAGTTAATACCCGCCACATTCCGTGGCAGGTTTTTTGGCAGAAAATGAGAGTCACCGATCCAACGGTGGCTCTCGATTCAATACCAGAGTCGTTTCATCGGAACAGTAAATGGATAATTTTCTGGCTTTTTCCCAGACAATTAAAAACTGGGTTGACAAAATAGTAGGGTGGATTTCAGCTGCCATGCTCTTGGCACTAACCCTTTTTGCGCTGCTTGAAATAATACGGCGTTACATTTTCGGTGTTGTATTCGAGTGGGGTCAGGATGCATTGATAGTAGGCATGGTTGCCGCAGTAGCGCTTTATTTTGGCGTTACTCAGATCAGACGTAGTCACTTGGTGATGAATGCGATTGTGCAGCTGCTTCATACCCGCGGCTTTTTTAAAACTGTGGGAATACTCCGAATTATCGTCTCAGCCATTATTGTGGTTTTCTGTGCTGCCATCGGTATCACTGGCTGGCCAACACTGAGCTATGCAATTGAGCGTGAACTTACCACTTATAGTTTGTTAATCCCACTTTGGCCCTTTTACGCTATTTTGATGTTCGGCTTTATACTCATGTCGTTCATTGCGCTTCTACAACTTATTGAAGATATCATCGGTTTCATGCGTCGGGACTACCTCGAATCTGAAATGGAAATAACAACAGACGTCTAGTTTTTAGGTATAAGCGCCCAGACTACAGCACAGAGTATTCGAAATGATTGCACTCCCGATAATTCTTATTTTGTTGCTGTTGATTGGTGTACCAATCGCTATATCACTGGCTGGCGCGTCCGCTGTAATGGTGATGTTCGATGACTTTCTCACCTTTAGTACTCTTTACGAAGCGTTTTTCATATTTATCAGCAAATACACGCTGATCGCCATTCCCTTTTTTATCTATGCCGGATTCTTAATGGAAAAGACCGGCTTGGTGCGTGGGCTTTTTAACTTTGCTGACGCTCTTGTTGGATGGGTGCCAGGCGGTTTCGCGTATGCGACCTTGTTGTCGGCAGTAATGTTCGGCGCTATATCCGGCTCTTCTACGGCTATGGCTGCGGCTATGAGTGTAATTGCCTACCCAGAAATGGTTAAGCGGGGCTATCCGAAATGGATGGCGGCAGGGGTCATCGCATCAGCTGGAGGTATTGCGTTGTTAATCCCTCCAAGTATCACATTGATTTTATTCGGTGTAATCACTGAGATTTCCATTGTCGACCTGTTTTTTGCTGGTGTGGTACCGGGCATGATGCTCGCGATGAGCGACGCGATTATTATTGTGTGCGTTTCGGTTTTTATCGTGAAGCTGCCAGCGGGCACGTTTAGCTGGAGCAACGTCGGAACTGCCTTTGTTGAGGCATTACCTGCGTTACTTTTGCCCGTATTGGTACTTGGCGGTTTGTATGGAGGTATTTTCACCCCAACCGAGGCAGGTGCTGCAGCTGCGTGTTATGCGCTTTTCTATGGAGTCTTTTTCAAGGGTAAAACGTTTATAAAGGAACTCATACCTGTTACCCGGCGCACAATGAACCTGACCGGAATAGTCTTCTTCCTGCTAGGTTGTGTGGGCATATTTCAATTCTTTCTCGCCAACATGGGATGGCCTCAGGAAATGGCTTCGTGGGTCAGTGGGCTCGGGCTGTCGAAACACGCGTTCCTGTTCGCGTTGATGGGCACTCTACTGCTGTTGTCAATGTGGTTGACTGGTGTCGCCATACTTGTGTTGACTGTTCCCATTTATTTTCCAGTGGCATTAGCTTTGGGTGTAGACCCGGTTCATCTGGGAATATTGACCGCACTTTGTATCGAAATTGGTAGCGTCATACCACCGGTCGGGTTGAATCTGTTTGCCGTTAGTGGCGTGACGAAGCTGCCGGTCACACAGGTTATTCGAGGATCATTTCCTTTCTGTATTTCGGATACAGTAGTGCTTATTATCGTGTTGATGTTTCCGATGCTGGCATTATGGTTACCTGGTAAGTTGATTACATCGCATTTCTAGTATGACAGTGCAGCATTATCAGCATGGGTTATCTCACTGGCCCCTGTATAGACAAAAACTGATTGCTTTTGAACCGTCTACATTCGGGTCATTTTCGAAAAACTCGACCACTGCCTCCTTTATTCCTTGATTATTCTCTTTTAGGTTTCGGGCCTTTTGTGTTCTTTTAACTTCATTGTCTGGTGTATTTTCATAGACTGTCAGTTCGCCAGTTGAGGCCGTGGGCGACGTAAAATTGTTTTTCAATTCGAGTATGGTTTTGTCCAGGTAGTAAAAAAATACAACTCGCTGAGCATTTGTTCCATTAGATCTGGTGCGAATTTCAGAACGAATGTCGCCTTTATCAGGTTGATCAGGGTCGGTAGAACAAACGTTTTCGGAGACAGACCAATCGCCATCGACTGAACGCTTCGTAGGGCCTGTACCGCAGCCTGTAATCAGGAAAATAATAACAATCAAAGCAATTGCACTGATTCTTCCTTTTTGTAGTCTGGCCCTTAATGGATAACACTCTCTAATTGCAATACTCATGTATCTCCTTTTCCACAGTCGTGAGCCAGGCTATTTGTGGGCGCAAAGCCGATATCCTGAGACGAACCGGTGACAAACGCTGTTTTACCACTCGGGTTGAGAAGATCAGCCATTTCTTGTCTCTATGACATAATTGTGGCTGCATGTTACGGGTAACATAATGTAATGTTCAAGTCTTTTAAAACCCAAGTGTCAGACTATTCCATGAAAACCATTGTTGTACATGCAGCGCAGGATGTGCGCCTGGAAAACCGCCCCGTCAGAGAACCTGAAAATGAAGAGGTGCAAATCCAGATTGAGCGAGGTGGAATTTGTGGCTCAGATTTGCACTACGTTCGACATGGAGGTTTTGGTACAGTGAAACTGCGCGAGCCAATGATTCTAGGGCATGAAGTATCGGGGCGAATTGTCGAAGTCGGCAAGCACGTCGACAGGCTAGCAATTGGGCAACGAGTTGCTGTATCACCCTCCAGACCTTGCTCAGTTTGCAAATTTTGCCTGCAAGGACAACAGAACCACTGCATGGATATGCGCTTCTATGGCTCCGCTATGCCTTTCCCACATATTCAGGGTGCGTTTCGGCAGGTGATTACCGCACACGAAAGCCAATGTGCAGTTGCTGATAATTTAACTGCTGGAGAAGCCGCTATGGCAGAACCCCTGGCTGTTGCGATACACGCAGCCAGTCAGGCAGGTAATCTGGTTGGAAAACGCGTACTTATTACAGGTTGCGGACCCATTGGCTTGTTGTGCTTACTGGTTGCCCAACGCGCTGGTGCCAGGGAGGTGGTAACAACGGATATCAGCGATTTTCCGCTGGATACGGCCACAAAACTAGGCGCAAATGCAACTGTGAATGTGTCAGAAACATCTGGGGTGTCAGTACTGGAAAAATTCTACAGAAACAAGGGGCATTTCGACGTTCTGTTTGAATGTTCTGGCATTGCGTCCGCACTTGCTCAAGCCATACCGTCTTTACAGCCGGGCGGAATAATCGTTCAACTGGGTTTGGGTGGTGATATGAATCTACCCGTGCAAATGCTCACTGCAAAGGAACTGCAACTGCGTGGTTCCTTCAGATTTCATGAGGAATTTTTTACGGGCGTAGCGTGGATGGAAGGTAAAAAACTGGATGTGAATCCGTTAATTACTCACACCATGCCGCTTGAACAGATGCAACAAGCGTTTCCGTTAGCAGCAGATCGATCCGCTGCGTTAAAGGTGCAGTTGGACTTTTCAGGATAACGCCGGATTGTAGTTTATGGCTTGATCGATGTAACTATGAGCAAGCTCTTCTTGACCTTCTACAGCTGCCATGCCAAACAAAGCTGAATCCGGTAGGCCAACAGCGTGTTGATTCCTATTATCGGCATTATATTTGCCGTAGGCACACCCAGTATTTCAGTAGCGTTGTCATCGGCATCAGCGAATTTTTTCATAATCCAATTTCCATCCGATACCCCGGAGCATAAACTAACCGTACTGCTGTAATCGTCGCGTGTTCGGAATTGTGTGTGCGTCGCTCAGCTGTGAATAGAGCAAGAGGACTATTGATACTGAACAGACTTTTTTCTTCCTCGGTAGCAATGGACGCCGATAACGAAAGATCGCCACCATTGAACGGGATGTTCTCGACCAACCATTGATTTGGACTAATTTCCTTGAAATCAGCTTCAGCGGCTTCAGGGACTATTGCGGTGTCTATCCAGCGATCTTCTATAACAAAGACCTTTTCACCGGCTAAATGCAGGGCTTTTACGTGCAACAAGCGAACTCCGTGCGCAGGATTCATTAGCGCCCTGATTGTCTTCGGTGGGTGCTCGCGTTTTTGTGAGATGAATTTATAGGCGTATGTATAGCCTCGGGACTCGATTTCCCGTCTTATAAGCGGAATATTAAAACTTGCCTTACGCGCCGGGTGAACAACAACTCGTGTACCACCTTTGCGTTTACGCTCCAGCAATCCATCGTCAGCTATGGATTGCAGTGCTCGATTAACAGTCGTGCGGGCGCAACCGAATTCGGCTGCGAGCTCAGCCTCAGTGGGTAAAAGATCACCTGGCATCCAATAGCTCGACCGCAGTCGTTGGAGTACTTCAGTTTCTACACTTTGCCAACTATGGGTTGGTCGATGGTTGGCTTTACTGCTCAAATATCTTCTCTAAGTGTTTTCATAACGTCTCGATATCGCTGCACTATCACGTCACGATCAACATGCATACCCTCTACAACGCGATGCCGGCCTGCAGACCAGACGTGATTGATCATTCTATCGTCGCCTGCAAATATAAATATATCCAGCGTGGTATCACCATTGACGCCTTCGAGATCGGGGTGTGTGCCATCCAGGGACATCAGGTCGGCCACCTGCCCTACTTCAATACGGCCGGTTTTTCGACCTGCTGCTTGCGCTCCTCCTTTAGTAACTGCTTCAAGTAAACGCCTGCCGGTTGAATAATGTTCGTTCGCAAATGCTGCTCGGGAGTTGTCGCGTAATCGCTGCGTATAATCCAGTGTTCGTAGTTCCTCGCTCAGCGAAATTCTGATATTGGAATCAGACCCGATAGCTAGATGTCCGTCATCGGCCACGTAATTGATACCATCAAAAATACCGTCTCCCAGGCTCGACTCTGTAATTGGGCAGAGTCCGGCCACCGCCCCCGACTTGGCTAATCGATTGGTCTCATGAGGGAGCATCTGCGTGCAATGTATCAGGCACCAACTGTCATTAACATTGACGTTGTCCAGCAGCCATTCTACAGGTCGAGCGCCCCATGCCTGCTCCACTTCAGTCACTTCTTTCTTTTGCTCGGCAAGATGCATATGAAACGGCGCATGAGAATCCAAAGAACGTAACGAGGAAAAACAATTTCGATCAACAGCCCTTAAACTGTGTGCCGAAATGCCCATGCGTGAATCAAGCGGCAAGGTGGCAAGAGCGGTTTTAGCTTGCATCCACAACCGCTCAAAGCGATCAAGGTCATTGCCAAATCGTTGCTGGCCGCTAGTGAGCGGGCGTTGATCACACCCTCCGTACTGGTAATGCACGGGTATTAAGGTCAACCCGATACCACTAGTGTGTGTAGCTGCAACAATACGCTCGGACAACTCAGCCAGGTTGCTGTATTCAGCACCACCGGGCTGATGATGTATGTAGTGAAACTCTACATTCGTGGCATAGCCAGCCTCCAGCATCTCCATCTGTACAAATGCGGTAATTGCCTCGATCTGATCAGGAGTTAGTCTGTCGAGAAACGTGTACATTAATCGGCGCCAGGTCCAGAACGAATCACTTGGGTCCTGACCCCGTTTTTCAGTCAAGCCAGCCATGGCGCGCTGGAATGCGTGACTGTGAACGTTTACCGGTGCGGGCAGCAAGGTCGAAACAATTTGTGTTTCCGACTGGTTTGCCGTTGCTGCAAGATCGATTGCCTGCTCAACGGACTCAATGCAACCATCTGTTCCGATATTCACAAGCACATTGTTTACCCAGCCCTCGGGCAATAGTGCCTGCGTGGCATAGATTTTCTTCATGGTAAATGTTGAGTCCGTCTTGACGATTTTATTATGTGCATACATAATGCCACGCAACTAACTACGTCGCAACTCGCCGAAAAGGAGATATCGATGGGCATCGTGCTCACACCGGGGTCTACTTCGTTAACACAACTTGAAGACTTGTGGCGTCGCGGAGAAGCAGCATCTTTGGACGCGTCCGCAAGGCCTGCCATGCAAGCTGCAGCAGACCTGGTAGCTAGTGCCGCTGCTGGAGATAAGGCTGTTTACGGAGTTAATACCGGATTCGGTAAATTGGCCAGTTTAAAAATAGCAATAGAAGACACGGCCACACTGCAACGCAATCTTGTTCTGTCGCACTGCTGCGGTGTTGGTGAAGCGCTGGATGTACCAACCACACGTTTGATGATGGTGTTAAAGCTTTTGTCTATCGGACGTGGTGCATCTGGTATTGGCCTGAAAACAGTTGACTTGATAGAAGCTCTGTTGGAAAAGAATGTGACACCTGTTGTGCCTGTGCAAGGTTCGGTCGGAGCAAGTGGAGATTTAGCACCTTTGGCACACTTCGCCGCTGTACTGATCGGTGAAGGCCAGGCATTTTATAAAGGCGAAAAACTGCCAGCAGCCAGGGCACTGGAACTTGCTGATCTAAAGCCTGTCACTCTTGGTCCCAAAGAAGGACTGGGCCTGATAAACGGCACCCAATTCTCAACTGCGGTCTGTCTGGCAGCGTTATTTGTTGCCTGGGGAAATGCAAGCAACTCCACTATTACTGCATCTTTATCCACCGACGCAATAATGGGATCAACAGCACCACTGAACGACTCCATCCACACGCTGCGTGGTCACGCAGGGCAAATCGCGGTTGCGCGCACCATGCGTGACATGCTCAAGGGTTCGCAGATACGGGAAAGTCATAGAGAAGATGACAGTCGCGTGCAAGACCCCTATTGCATACGTTGTCAACCACAGGTTTTGGGAGCAGCCATTGATTTATTGCATAGTGCCGGAAAGACTTTGCAGATCGAAGCTAATGCGGTGACGGACAACCCACTTGTGTTGGTTGATACAGGTGAAATTGTATCGGGGGGTAATTTTCATGCTGAACCCGTGGCTTTTGCTGCTGATCAGATTGCTTTGGCGCTCGCTGAGATAGGTGCCATTGCACAACGGCGCATAGCATTGATGGTTGACCCCACACTATCATTCGATTTGCCCCCTTTCCTGACACCTGATCCCGGCCTTAACTCCGGCTTCATGATTGCCGAGGTGACCAGTGCTGCTCTGATGAGTGAGAATAAACATCTTGCAAACCCCTGCTCTACTGATTCAACACCGACTTCAGCTAATCAGGAAGACCATGTGTCCATGGCGGCCCATGCAGCTTATCGCTTGCAGCGTATGAACAAAAATCTATCCAACATAATAGGTATTGAGCTACTTTGCGCCGCCCAGGGTGTTGAATTTCGCACACCATTAAAAACAAGCAAAGTACTTCTTGCGGTCATTGCCCGTCTACGTGCGTTTGTTCCAGCGTTAACTATTGACCGATTTCTTGCCAGCGACATAGAAACCGCAGCCAAAATGATCAGCGAAGGCGATATTATCGATGCAGCTGGAATTCCTGCTCTGGCAAGTCAACTGGATTTATGACTACGGTGCGCCACTGCCTCCACTCAATTTACCTATAGTTAAAATTATGACTGAAACATCAAATGAGGATACGCAGCCATCAGTGATTGTACCGGGTCCAAGACACAATCAACGCACGGTCATTGCGCCCACCGGCAATAAATTGACTTGCAAAAGTTGGTTGACTGAAGCCCCCATGCGTATGTTGATGAACAATCTTCATCCTGATGTCGCAGAAAATCCACATGAGCTTGTGGTCTATGGAGGCATTGGTCGCGCTGCACGTACCTGGGACGATTTTGACTCTATTGTCGATAGCCTGAAAGATTTAGCAGACGATCAAACCTTGCTGGTGCAATCCGGTAAGCCCGTGGGCGTTTTTCAAACACACAGTAATGCACCACGTGTTCTGATTGCCAACTCAAATCTGGTGCCCCATTGGGCAACCTGGGATCACTTCAACGAACTCGATCGCAAAGGTCTTGCCATGTACGGCCAGATGACCGCCGGTTCATGGATCTACATTGGTACCCAGGGCATCGTTCAAGGAACTTATGAAACCTTCGTTGAAGCTGGTCGTCAACACTACAACGGTAATCTGGCTGGTCGCTGGATACTAACTGCCGGACTGGGTGGCATGGGTGGTGCGCAACCATTGGCAGCAGTAATGGCCGGGGCATGTTGCCTGGCTGTGGAGTGCGATGAAACGCGCGCAGAATTCCGGCAACGCACGCGCTATATTGATGAAATAACACATGATCTGGATGAAGCACTTGCCTTGATCAAACAATGGACAACTTCAGGAGATGCAAAATCTGTTGCGCTGATCAGTAATGCAGCTGATGTGTTCCCGGAGCTCGTTAAACGTGGCGTCAGACCAGACATAGTCACCGATCAAACCAGTGCTCACGATCCTGTCTATGGTTATCTGCCGCAAAACTGGACAGTCGCGCAATGGCGCAAGGAGCAGGAACTTAATCCGAAAGGCGTTGAAAAGGCCGCCCGATCCAGCATGAAAACACATGTGGCAGCGATGGTCGATTTCTGGAATGCGGGTGTGCCGACACTTGATTACGGGAATAATATTCGTCAGGTAGCCAAGGAAGAAGGTTTGGAAAATGCATTTGCGTTTCCCGGCTTTGTCCCTGCTTACATCCGGCCTTTGTTCTGTCGTGGCGTGGGGCCGTTTCGGTGGTGTGCCTTGTCAGGTGATCCGGAAGATATCTATAAAACTGACGCGAAAGTAAAAGAGCTGTTACCGGACGATACCCATTTGCATCACTGGCTCGATATGGCCAGGGAACGTATTTCGTTTCAAGGGCTACCAGCACGAATCTGTTGGGTAGGTCTGGGTGAACGCGACAAGCTGGGTCTGGCGTTCAATGAGATGGTTCGTAACGGTGAGCTATCTGCGCCCATTGTTATCGGCCGCGACCATCTTGACTCGGGATCAGTAGCATCGCCAAACAGAGAAACTGAATCAATGCGTGATGGTTCTGATGCTGTGTCTGATTGGCCTTTGTTAAATGCTTTGCTCAACACGGCTTCAGGCGC
>CALLOA010000177.1 GCA_938005265.1 uncultured Granulosicoccaceae bacterium | reverse complement strand
ACCCAGCCATCGGCAGTTTTGGTACTCCTGGTTGCTTCGTCGTTTTTGTAATAACCGATAAAAACGCCAGGCGAGCGGTACAACACTTCACCACTCTCATCAATATTCAATTCCACTTCCGGTGACGGCTTGCCCACCGTTTCAGCAAATATTTCACCATCAGGCTGTGCTGTGATATAGACACTGGCTTCAGTCTGGCCATACAGCTGCTTGAGATTGATACCCAGCGAGCGGTAGAAACTGAAAATCTCCGGGCCGATGGCTTCACCTGCTGTGTAACCGACTTTTAAACGCGTCATACCCATGCGATTTCGCAATGGCCCGTAAACAAAAAGATTACCCAGTTTATACAAAAGATTATCTTTCATGCCCAGAGACTTGCCATTCAACTTGTCTTCGCCACAGCGTTTGGCCACTGCCAGAAAATAATTGAACATCTTCTTTTTGATGGTACCGGCATCTTCCATGCGAACCATGATTGATGTCAGCAGATTTTCGAAGACTCGTGGTGGAGCGAAAAAATAGGTTGGCGCTATCTCACGCCGATCCACATCAATGGTCTCTGCACTTTCCGGGCAACAAACACAGTATCCTGCAGTCAGAAACTGGCCATACGAAAAAATATGGTCCCCCACCCAAGCCAACGGTAGATAAGCCAACACCTCTTCAGTGTGATCGAGATTGTCAAACGCATTGGCGTTGGTGGAAGAACGCAGCACGTTATAGTAGGAGAGCATTACGCCCTTGGGGCGCCCGGTCGTACCCGAAGTGTAAAGCATGACACAAAGGTCATCGGCCTTTCCGGCATTGATCATATCGACCCAGTCCTTTGCGGCTTCGCCGTCAGCGAGCAGTTTGTCTCGCCCGAGTTGTTGTACGGTATCGATAGAGTGCAAGCGTGAATGATCATAATCACGCAAGCCGCGAGTCTCATCGTAGATTATCTGGCTCAGCTGCGTGAGCGAGTCGGACATCGACATCAATTTGTCGACCTGCTCCTGATCCTGGCAAACAGCAAAACGCGCCTCGGCATGTTCGAGTACGTACTGCATTTCTTCAGCGACAGATTCTGCATAAACCGGAACCGGTATTGCACCCAGCGCCTGCACAGCTGCAAAGGTCCAATAAAGACGCGGGCGATTGGAGCCAACCAAAGCAACCTTGTCACCGGGCGAGACACCCAGTTCTTTGAGGCCGATGGAATAAGCGCGAATTTCATCGAGTAGATCGGACCACATCCAACTCTGCCAGACACCATAATTCTTGTGTCGCATAGCAGGACGGCTGCCGTACACATCAGCGGTGTGCAACAGGTATTTGGGGAATGTATCCAGACTCTGTTCGATACTCATAAGCAAATGATACTCGACAAGAGGGCATTCAAGTCACCCTCGGCAGAAATTCGAACTCTGAAGGGTCACTTTATAATTGACGTTTACGTAAACGTAAATACAATTTGCAAGATCTCCTGCAGAAAAACCTGTTAGCCACCGCCACTTTAAGTGTCGCTCGCTCGAGCCGCCCGAATTTCTTTTAGTGCGTTGACCAGATAAGGTTTATGTTGCTGAATCTCATCATCCGCCAAGCCGTCCATTTCATGCGGGAAGACCAGCCATTGATCAGTTTCATGAACAAAATAATCTGGCACCATGGCTGTCTGGTTGCGTGAAGGCTTGTAATATGCAGTAGCTACTCGTATGTCCCTCGGTAGATTGTTGCGGCTGCGTTTTTCAAGCGCTTTGATAATTGCCTGCACTGACAGACCCGTATCAAAAACATCATCCACAATCAGCAATCGGTCTTCCGGATTCATTGAGCGAGTCAAGTAGCTAACACCGTGGACTCGTACTTTGCCAGCACGTTTATCCACCCCATCATAGGATGAAGTGCGAATCGAAATATGATCAGTCTCGATGTCGAAAAAATCCAGCAGCTCCTGCACGGCAATGCCCACCGGTGTCCCTCCCCGCCAGACACCAACCATATAATTTGGCTTGAAATCGCTCATAACGACACGTTTGCCCAGCTCCACGGAATCTTCCAGTAGCTGTTGTGCTGATATAAATAGCTTTTCACTCATAGAAAATCGAGTCTGTTGTGGTTGGATTGATTTGGGAGAGACCGCGTCAATCGGGCGATGCAAAACGATAATATACGGTGTGAATTAGTGAGACCTTAGAGGTCTCAACCCTGTTGACGTACTTATAACTTACTTCAGACTTCCATGAATCTGTTGCAAAACCGCGGCGGGATCAGCAGCACGAGTGATCGGCCTGCCTATCACCAGATGAGTGCTACCTTCACGAATGGCATCTTCAGGTGTCATTATTCGACGCTGGTCAGCCACACTACTGGAACTACCGGATTCAGCATCTCCCGTGGCAGCAGGTCTCACACCGGGTGTTACCAACAAAAAATCCGGACCGCAGACCTGCCGAAGCTGCGAGCTCTCATGCGGCGAGCAGACCACACCATCCAGTGCGCAATCGCGAGTCATTCTGGCTAACAGCTCAACCTGTACATCAGTCGTGTTGGCAATCCCGGTTTCCTGCAGATCAGTGTGCTCCAGTGAGGTCAACACAGTGACGGCAATCAGTCTGGTCGGGCCATGTTCAGGCACTGCCCGCCTCGCGGCTTCCAGCATACGCACACCACCGGATGCATGCACATTCACCATCCAGACCCCGAGATCAACGGCGGCCTGACATGCGCCAGCAACCGTGTTGGGAATATCATGGAATTTAAGGTCCAGAAATACATCAAAGCCACGGCTAACCACAGCTTCAACCTGCTTTGGACCACTGCGTGTAAACAGTTCCTTGCCGATTTTCACACGACACATCGATGGGTCCAGCTTATCAAGCAAAGCATCACAGGATTTATTGTCTGAAACATCAAGAGCCACAATGATCACGGGTCCGTGCTCAGTCTGTGAGACAGCACTATTCGGCCACTCTCCAGCGCTCGCGGGATTGACTCCAGACATAATTCTATTCCCCTTCAGCTCCAATCACTGTATGGACGGTATCCCAGCGGTTACAGCCGGGGCAGCGCCAATGCCTGGTTTGGCCACGAAATCCGCACTCGGAACAAACGTAGCCTGGCTTGTCTTTGACTACCTGGTCAAGCATGTCGCACATCACGCTAACTTTACCACGCTCGTTAGGACGGCTTTTTTCAAGTTGGCCACGCGCCCAGTCACGCAATCCTTTCAGTGATGGCCGTTTGACAATCTGATCTTTAAAAAACTCATCTGCCGCATTCTCTCCATCCATGCGCTCAATCATATTGCGGGTCGTCTTGATGACAGAGTAGGCATTCAGGCGCCCCTTAATCCTGTCGATGTAGGCGCGCAGTCGGGTTTCGTCACCCAGCTGTTCCAGTGATTCAAACAACGGGGAGATAATTTCAGGCATTAGTTCCGGTCTTTGTTGCTCAACCCTTTCATAAAGATCAATAGCTTCGCTGAAATTCTTTTCTCCTACAGCAAGTTCTGCCAGTCTTATGGAAGCACGGGCACATGCCGGATCACGCTTCAAGGCATTTTCCAGCCAGCGTTCGGCATCCTCAGTGCCACCCGCCGCTTTGTCAGCATTAAGGCCATTTGTTGTTTCAGCAGCTATAAGACTTTCAGCAATCTCACAATAATAATGTGCGATGCGACTACCCAGATTACGCCCGGTGCTGTTCTGGAATTCGTCGGCTGTCTGAATCGCACGTTGCCAATCGCTGGCGCGTTCGCTAATTTGCAGAAGATGCTCATAGCTGGCATCGACCTGTCGGTTAGCTTTTAACAGGGCGCGAAATTGCGCTTCAGATCGGTCCAACAGACCAGCGGAATCATAGTCTCGCGCCAACTCAAGCTGCGCCTCGGAACGCACATCTTCGCCCAGTTGATTTTTGCGAGTCAGACTTGCATGAATACGAATGGCACTGTCGAGATCACCTCGACGCCGGAACATGTTGCCGAGCGCTATATGAGTTTCTGCAGCATCCTGCTCGACACTAACCGGTGAGCCCAGCGCCAGTGTATCGTCAGGAGCAGAATCTGCAGCGGTCTCGCTCAATAGTGAATGCAGATCGCGATGATAGGTGGTTGCGTCATTCCAGAAACGATCCGGGCCGGTGGTCATCGCATAGCGTCGGCCAGCAAGCCACCCACCGGCAGCTGCCACGGGCAGCAACATCCAAAGTAATTCGTACATACGGGATTCGTTTTCAGCCCAGGTAACCGGTCCCAACACTGGTACGTTCGGCAAGCCTTAGCTTACCTGACACAACCACTTTTAGCATTAGCGATTGGTATTGTGTGAAGGTTCTGTTTAGCCCGGGTATGATTTCGTAACTGTTCATATTGAACCGTTATGATTGTAACTGCAAAACACTGAAAAGTTCTGCAATTGCAGTTTTTACATGCGCAAGCTGACCACGTGCTCTGAAGAACATGCACAAGCACTATTGCTTGACGGCGGCCAGGGTTGTGTTGAACAAGTAGTGTTGAACCAGTGATGTAACTGCAGCAATTTCGTGGGCTTACGTTTTACAGTGCCAGCTCTGCTGATAGATCGCACTGGCGGCAGACAAGTACTTTACTTAGCTGTCACTGCTTCTTTTGCCGTCAGTTAGCGGCCGATCGGCATAGGTGCCGGGCTCCACACCTCGTCCAGTGACGCCACGTTCCAGTGCTTTGTCAGACATTCGCTCACTCGATAACCCGTTTGCCCGTGGGTTATGTGGCGGGCTTTCCGACTTACTGGCGAAATTGTTTCCAATGCGCGAGTGATCCGGCTGTTGCAGGTAATCCTGATGCGGAGGACGGGTTTGTGCCTGTTTTGCCAGGCGCTCTTCCATCTGTTTGCGACTCTGTCCGACTTTTGATGGATCGGTGTTGATGAAATCAACACGCTCGCGCAATTCCTTTCCGGGCTTGAAATGAGGAACATATTTGCCGCGCAAGGCTACTGCATCACCGGATTTGGGGTTTCGCCCCATTCTGGCGGGACGAAAATGCAGACTGAAGCTGCCGAAACCCCTGATTTCGATGCGTTCACCAGAGGCCAATTCCTGACTCATTTTTTCGAGCAGGCTTTTAACCGCAAGTTCTACATCCCGAAGGGCCAGATGGTTCTGATTTCTCGCAAGCGATTCAATCAGATCAGATTTGGTAAGGCTGTTGTCCACTTTACTACCCACTCCCCAGAAGTCTTCATCGATTCAAATGAATCGATGTATCAAGACACCCGGCGTGGCTTACTTCCCTGATTATGTGGTTCTATAGCCTTCCCTGGTAGCGTAGCTGGCCAGTATTAATTCTGGCTTTCTACACCGGGTACCAATATTTCAACGAGCAGAGTTGTAAATGCAACAATTTCAACTACGAATTGAAATCCTGCACAATCAGCCCCTATTCAGGGGCTGATGGTGACTCACCGGACTCAGTAGCATCTGCATCCGGAGCAGCAGCTTCAGCTACAGCCTCTGAATCACCCGAGGGTTGCTCAATACCGCCCATCTGCTCTTTCAAAAGATCTCCGAGTGTCGCCGGCGCAACCTGTGCGCTCTGGCTGTAATCACTCATCGCTTCCGCTTCGTCGTCGTAATCCTTTGCTTTGATCGACAGACTCAGCATTCTCGATTTGCGATCAATACCTGTGAACTTGGCTTCAACTTCCTGACCCTCTTTAAAGTGGGTACGGACGTCTTCAACCCTGTCGCGAGATATCTCGGATGCTCTCAGTATACCCTCAACACCTTCAGAAAGTTCGATAACTGCATGTTTTACATCGACTTCTTTGACGGTGCCCTTCACAATGGTGCCTTTCGGGCTATCTGCAACAAATTGCCCGAAGGGGTCTCGCTCCAGTTGCTTGACTCCGAGCGAAATACGTTCGCGCTCGGGGTCAACAGCAAGTACCACTGCTTCAATCTCATCACCTTTCTTGTACTGGTGAACCGCCTCTTCGCCGGCTTCGTTCCATGATAGGTCTGATAGATGAATCAAACCATCAATACCTCCGTCAAGGCCAATAAAAATACCGAAATCTGTGATGGACTTAATAGTTCCCTTGACACGATCGGTCTTGTTGAAGGACTCGGAGAAGTCTTCCCAGGGGTTAGGCTTGCATTGCTTGATACCCAGAGAAATACGGCGACGTTCCTGATCGACGTCGAGAATCATGACTTCAACCTCGTCACCCAGCGCTACAATTTTGCCGGGGCTGACATTGCGATTGGTCCAGTCCATTTCTGAAACGTGTACAAGACCTTCAACACCTTCTTCGATTTCAACGAAACAACCGTAGTCGGCAATATTAGTCACCTTGCCGAACAGGCGTGAGCCTTCTGGATAACGGCGAGTCAGATCAACCCATGGATCTTCGCCCAGCTGCTTCAAGCCGAGTGATACGCGATTACGGTCACGATCGAACTTGAGTACCTTGACTTTCATTTCCGCACCAACTTCCACTACCTCAGAAGGATGCTTGACTCGCTTCCATGCCATATCAGTAATGTGCAGCAGGCCATCAATGCCTCCCAGATCAAGGAATGCACCGTAGTCGGTAAGGTTCTTGACGATACCCACGATTTCCTGGCCTTCCTGCAGATTCTCAAGCAGCGCTTCTCGCTCCGCACTGTACTCAGATTCAACTACGGCACGACGCGATACAACCACGTTGTTACGACGCTGATCCAGTTTAATAACCTTGAATTCAAGCTCTTTGCCTTCGAGATAACTAGTGTCACGCACAGGCCGCACGTCTACCAGCGACCCAGGCAGGAAGGCGCGGATATCGCACACTTCCACAGTAAAACCGCCTTTTACTTTGCCGGTAATGTTGCCTTTGATGATTTCATCATCAGCCAGTGCCTGCTCAAGGATTTTCCAGGAACGTGCACGTCGCGCTTTTTCGCGCGAAAGTTTTGTTTCGCCGAAGCCGTCTTCTACGGAATCCAGCGCGACCTCGACGGTATCGCCGATTGTGACATCAGGCTCGCCGCCCTCGCCTATGAATTCTTCAATAGGAACCGCGCCTTCGGACTTAAGCCCTGCGTTGACGATAACGAAATCGCCAGTGATATCGATAACGGTGCCGATGATGATGGAGCCGGGATTCATTTCCGACTTGGACAAGCTCTCTTCAAAGAGCTCAGCAAATGATTCAGACATTAATTGACCTGTAAATGGGGTTTTTAGCTGCAAGCTCCAAGAGACCGTAGCGGGAGTCGACGGTACAACCCGACAGTAGGGG
>CALLOA010000176.1 GCA_938005265.1 uncultured Granulosicoccaceae bacterium | reverse complement strand
CACCCTGCCCGGTTAACCCCACACGACCATTCATCGCAAGCAACGTGCTGGTACCCGATAGCAGCATTGTGAGTAGCATGAGCAACAACACTGCACCTGCCTGGTGGTTTGCAGAATTCCAAATCGTCAATTGACATCGGTATCGATTATTCATCTGAAAGCTCTAACTGACCGATTTGGCGTAATAGCCGGCAGAGGCGATGCCAATCGACTTCTGCTTGCCTGAAACGGGGCGGTACCCAGAGTGCGTGGCGCTTTCATTGGCACCAGTACCGGCGAACGATCTGCAGGCATCACTCTGATTAGACTTTGGTTTGGCTCCACAGCATTATTGCCAGGCAACGAGGTTTGCGAGGAATAGGTAGTTCGTAAAAGCGGCGAGTAGTACCGTTTCGATTTTAATGAAACAGAGATTGTTTCAGTACTGCGATCCGTATTAACGGTTGAATGAATTGTTGGGGAATTCGCATCACTGGCTTCACCTGAATAAGCTGCATACGTTGAATGAATACCAGAGACAGAGGCACCTTCCAACTGCCGGTCACCTAATAAACGGAGTTGCCCTACCAGTACATCAATTTGAGAATAACTGTTTGTTGGCGCGCCAGGCTTTGTTTCACTATATATTCCAGCTTCTGGCAAAGACTGATCAGTATCAGCTGGTGCAATACCAGGTTCCCGTACAACAGTCTGATCGAATGTCTGACTGTAATCTTCTTGTTCCGGTTGACTGGCGATCAAGGACAAAGGCACTCCAAGTAGACACGCCCAAAGTACGCAGCCATTCAAACATACTGAGGTTTCGTTTTTCGCGTTTTTAGAATCCGGGTTTTCCAGTAATGGTAATCGCATGCGATCAATTCCTTTTGATTTCGTGCAAATATAGATGGCAATTCAATTTGAACAAGGGTGTCGATTGCTTGTGTTCGATCAGATTATTTTGCATTCCAATGGCACAGGAGTCTATTGACACACTATAGGCTGGCAGTCGCGCCAAGCTTGCGACTGCACGGTATGCTGACAATTCTGATAGACGACTGATTTCTACTTCAACCTCCGTTTCAACCAAATGATAACCCTGAACTTCCGGCTGCCTCACCAGCTGGCGCTGCGCTTCAAGCACTAATTTATCAAACTGCGCACTCAGCTGTTCAACCATGTCTCGCATGCTCGCTTCCCAGCGAAGACGAGTAGTAGCAGAGCTCTCTTTACCTGATAACAATTCAAACGCTGGCGAATATTCAGACAACAATTCATTGTCCGCGTTAAGTCTCGCCTGCTCTCTTAATACCATTGCACGATGGGACTCCATCTGACTGACCTTGTTTTGCAGATGCTGCTTCATCAGCCAGACTATTAGCAATAAAACCGAAACAAGCAGCGCTATTTGCAACCGGCTTAACCGTATTTTCGATATTGCGTAAGGAGCTGGATTATCCAGGCCAACAGACGTCATCATTTATGCATCGCTATTGCCTGACAACAACAGAACAACTTAGCCCACGTTCCAGATGCTCCGGCGTATTTATCATATCTTGCCGACCAACTAAGCACGGCCTGCAGTCTCTGTACAAAAACCACCGGAAGCTATGCTAAAGCCCGCGTTTACTTCACAGAGGTAACTGATTTCCAGCAACAACTCGGTCAACAATGATTGCGGCAAAATTATTTCAAACGTGAACGCGCCCATCCGCTCTTGATCAGGCTGCTCATGGATCTGGCCCAGATCTTCTGCTGTCGACACAAAACGCTGCGCCGTCTGCATCGCTTTCGGGCCAAGGCTAAGTCTGCTGCCCGGATTTATTCCAAAGGGATAAGTGACGCGCTTTATAGTTTGCAACGCCATTACGTTTCTCAGGTCTTGTAGAAACGAATCAAAGTCAGCAATATATTGGGATACGTCCGAGACTCCAAGCACCGGCCTTTCAGCAACCTCCATCAGGCCTTGTACAAAGACTTGCAATACTCCATCACTGCTTTGTGGCTGCGTAACAGATACCCGGTCATTAGCAATCGAGGTTGGTACAGAACTCCCTGCCTGTACCCCTTCATAACCTTGCAAAAGATCAACTGCCAATCGCGTACCATTACCTTGCTGCTGCCAGCGAATGTCAGTGAGTATTATTGCCGGGTGTCTGGACAAAACACTTTGTAGCCTAAACAGGACAGCCATAGGCTCCACATAGGACTGTTTGAATTTCTGGCTTGGCAGGTTAACCAACTGTTGCATTTGCCACCCTGATACCGATGGCCGCTGGGCAGATTTTACCTTGCTAGCAGTATTAAGGCTCTGTGAGGACTGCTCAGAATTCATAGCTGCTTCCTGCAAGTGTTTTTGCTGCCACAAAGACACAACGCTTGCTATTTGCCACAAGCTCAGAATCAGGGCGGCTACAATCCAGGCTCCAACGACTGTTTGAGTTCGGCGCTCCCTCGTTTTTATTAAATCCTGTTGCTGCATACCAATACTCTGTAAACGCCACCGTTTAAGCTTGTCTATAGCACGCCGCCTAACTCCAAAATGAAACTC
This sequence comes from uncultured Granulosicoccaceae bacterium, assembly GCA_938005265.1. Classification (GTDB taxonomy): domain Bacteria; phylum Pseudomonadota; class Gammaproteobacteria; order Granulosicoccales; family Granulosicoccaceae; genus CALFCE01. The sequence goes on along the minus strand of CALLOA010000176.1, from coordinate 11,163 downwards.
ACGCTGCCTCTGTAGCAAGCTGGTCTCTAGTGCGGCATACGTTGCTGGCACGTCTATCTGTTGAGCCGCTTTATGAGAAATTTCCGTGTATTTTTCCTTGGGCAGACCATCAGCATAGGGCCTATCCTCCCCTACCGAGCGTTTTAACTCCCGCGGATAAATCAACTGTAGGCGCCTCCCACCCTGATTATCAGCATCGGATAAATAATAAATCGGGAATGCATCTGTAAAACCAATATGCTGCTTAACATAGACGGTACTGGAATCAAGATCGCCTGACAGCTCCTCGCTTTGTGCAGGCAGCAGGCGCGAAAAACGCAACCACCCATTCTGTAAAAACAAATGTCGCAACGACGCATCGGGCTGTTGTGCAACCACCATAACGGCAGTTGCGTCCAGAAACAGTGGCTGTAACAGGAATTCAGTAATCAGGGTATGCGAATAAATTTCAACCGGACTTGGCAATAAGTCCTGCAATAATCCCTGCCATTCAAATGCCTGCTGTTGTTCCGGATAAACCACTCGCCTGGAAACGGCGGGGTGTCGTTGGCGGCTACCGGGCCATAAGCCAGCCCTGTCGCTGCCATGACGCAACCTCGTGACGACCGAAAGCTCATGCGAATCGTAGCAACCATTGGGTGCAGTCGCCCTGACCGCAGCCTTGAAGTTGTTCGAATCCTGTAGTGTGCCCGACACCGACCATTCAGGGCTTATGTAAAAGGGCCGTTCGGAGTGAATTTTCTGTGGCGCAGCCATGCTGATATTTTCACTGCACGCATCCAGCACAATCGCACAATTATCAGGTTGAAATCTGGCCAGTGTTTGCAATAAATAGTCACGCTTGGCATGGTAGGACAAGCTGCGCCCCGCCTGCGTAAGAGGCAATGGTTCAGACAACTGACCTGATGATTGCAGCCAGCCCACAGCCTGATTTCCCAAATACAGGAATCCCATGTTCATAGCATTCCCCCTGCACGAATCGCTGTCGAATAAATCGGCTCGATCACTGAAACGATAATCCACAGGATCAAAAGCCCGGTCACCACCATCATTAGGGGACCAACGCTGCGCTCGATCGTAGCAATGCGATGGGTCAGTCGATTTCCTGCCAGCACTGCCACCTGATCTAATGCATCAGCGTAACTACCCGAAACTTCCGCCAGCGTCATCAATTGCAGGCAGTCAGCAGAAAATAATCCGCTGCTGCGCATAGCACCAGCAAGAGCGACACCTTCTTCAACCTGCCTACGAACCACACTTGTATTGATATCCAGGTACCGGTTGCCACTGACCGATTCGACAACCTTAAGTGCTGCAAGTAAATCAATTCCGGAACTGTAAAGTGAAGCCATGTCACGACAAAAACGTGCGGCATGCCAATCCGACAACAGGGCGCCAATCACAGGCAGGCGCAACAGGCAGTGATCAGTATGCAAGCAAAACCCGGCATGTATGCGGCGCAGACCATAGCAGGCTACAAACAGCATCAGCATAATCGCAAGGCTTACCGGTGCGTATTGGCGTAAGCCGCCACTCAAATCAATTAACAACTGAGTGTGCCAGGGCAAGCCTTGATCCAGCTCCTGCATGAATTCACTTAAGGATGGGATGACTATCGAGACCAGAAACGCCACAAGTAAACCCAACAGCAACAAAACTAATGAGGGATAAGTAATGGCCCGCCTGATTCGTTGCCGAAACTGTAGGCGCGATGATATCTGCGCCGACAGCTTGGCCAGCTCTTGGTCCAGCTGCCCGCTATTTTCGGCTACTTCAATGACACTGGAGTAGTAGGTGGGCACAAACCCGGGGAATTGGCGAAGCGCGCTTGAAAACGCAAAGCCTTCACTGATAGAAATTTTCAAACCGATGGCCAGTTTACTGATTTTGACGCTGTTGCTTGCATGCCCAATCTGCTCAAGCGCATGGGTTAGTGGCAATCGCGCTTTCAACAGGCTAGCGAGATCGGCGGTAAATTGCTGTAGCTGCTGTTCTGTTACCCGTGATGGAGTCCCATGCGAAACTTCTATATCGCCTGTTTTCGACAACCAATGGCTTCTAAGCAATGACACCATTGTTGAAGAAAAAGAAACACCAGCCACATCGCCTGAATGACAACGCAGCGGCGTTATGTTGATTTGTGCTAATGCGTGGCAAGCCTCATCACTAGTTGCGGCCAGCATCTCACCGTGAATACGAAAGCCCGCAGGATTGACACCGGTATAACGATACCTCTTCATCGCGACTGCTCCTTCGCGACCAGATGATTTAGTTGGCCTTTTGGGTAAGTCCGATCAATAGCAATGGAAGGAGCAGTGCAGGTAGACTTCGCTGCCACCACGTGGGTTTCCCGTAGCGTCGTGGCAACATCGCTAGTGAATGCCTCATCTGCTACAGACGAGATACTCGCGGAAAGCTCATTTATCGCCGGATCCGCTAATTCGGTGAAGTTCGCACCGTTAACAGGGGTATGGCCAAAAATACGACCCAGCTCTGCTTGATCGGTCAAACCTGCTGTTACCAGCTCCATCGCGGCTTGCTGAAGATCTATGTGCCCACGCTTGTGCAATTCAGCCAACATGGTGGCGCCCGTTCCATGCTGTTCCAGCAAAGCCTGCACCTGTGGTGTCGAGATCAGAGTTTCAGCAATAGCCGTTCTACCCAGATAACCAGACCCCTGGCAAAACCGGCATTCGACTGATTTCAACGCGCTGTCATCACAGACTACTGGCGACTCAACACGGCAATGCCTGCACATCAGCCGCAGCAAACGTTGCGAAACAATACCGCTTACTGACTCATAAACCAGCGCTGGTTGTATACCCAGCTCGATTAACCTTCGATAGACACCCAGCACGGATGTGGTATGCATGGTTGCCAACACATGATGACCAGTCATGGCGGCGCGGATACTGAGCTCTGCCGTTTCCTCATCCCGAATTTCACCGACAAGAATAATATCCGGGTCCTGCCGCAGAATACTTCGAATACCACTGGCAAAAGTCAACTTGTTGGAACTGTTCACCGCACATTGCCGCACCAGTGGTAGTTGGTATTCGACCGGGTCTTCGAGCGTCATGACATTAACTGATTCATCGGCCAGATGATTGAGCAAGGCATACAGCGTGGTTGTTTTGCCACAACCGGTTGGCCCCACCAACAATGTCATACCCTGTGGTCGCAACACAGCCTGTTGAACCCGATGCCTGGCTTGGCCACTAAAACCTATTTCGTCCAGATCAAGCCTTGCGGTTGCCGGGTCAAGCAAACGCAATACGATATTCTCGCCGTGCAACGTTGGGAAAACTGAAATCCGAACATCGATCGCAGTCGCACCAATCGCTAGATTAAAAGCTCCGTCTTGCGCATCGCGGGTTTCCGCAATATTCAATCCTGCCATGACTTTAAGTCGCGTGGCAGTAGCTGGCCAATGACTGCAATGGATGGTGCGACTGACTCTCAATACACCGTCAACTCGGTAACGAATGCGAAAGAATCCAGACTCAGGCTCAAAATGAATATCAGAAGCACGCTGCCTGAAGGCCTCCATGATGACGGCATTGGCAAGACGTACGATCGGATGCTGTGAATCTTCGGGCAAGCGATCACTGCCACGGCCCTGCCCTGAAAGCTCTTGCACTATGCCTTCAATCGAGAGTTCCAGCTCGTAATGCGTCTCGATGGCTTTTTCAATCTCGGAAAGAGCGGCAAAGCAGTAACGAACCTCACACCGGCCATGCAAGTAACTATTGATCGCGTCCTTCACCAAAACGTCGTGTGGGCTTGAAATCGCCACATCCAGAATTTCTGTTTCCTGATCCAGGAAAACCGGGAAAACACGGTACCGACGTGCCGTTGCCAGGTTAATCAGCTCTAAGGCAGCTGCGTCAGCCAGCAAATTGCCCAACAGTACGGGCTTCAGACCGGTACCGTCGGCCTTTATTGTATTTAGAATCTCCCCATCAACGAAACCACTAGCCAGCAATGCAGATTCGACATCACAGTGACCACGGCTGCTTTCCGTTTTAACCACGAGAGATTGATCTTCAGTAATCAAACCACGTGACAATAGCTCTTTGAGCAGTGTGCTTCCTTGCACGGTTGTCTCCTTGTTTTATTGTTGTAAATATTTCTAATATCTGTTTCTAGTTTGGTTGGCATTTAGTGTCACGGCTTGTTGTCTGCAAACACTGCCATCGTCCAAAGGTCAGTACAACCGTGGATCAACATACCGACCTCTACCAGCAGTAGTAGGCAGGATGGTAGGTTTTAAAAACACAAGCAATTCACTTTTAGTGCGTGACGAACTAAGCTTACCGAACAATTTTCCCAGAACGGGCAAATCACTAAAACCCGGCACACCACGATCGTTGTAGCTGCTAAGCTCCTGCATCAACCCCCCTATCACCACAGTTTCACCGCTGGCAACTGACAGTACCGACTCCATTTCCCGCACCTGAATCTCGGGCACGCTGTTTTGCACACCACCCAGGCTCAATTCCGGATTGGGGTCTTCAGCAAAGCCCAAAATCCTGGAGATACTGGGCCGCACATTCAAAACAACGCGCTGGTCTTCGGTGATAAAAGGGATCACATTCATCACCAAACCGATAGGCACCGTATGAATTCGCGTTTGCGTACTTACCTCCAATTCATCATTGCGGGTACTTCGCTCAATTTCGACAGAGAAATAAACCCGGTTATCCACTACTTTCAGCACGGCCGATTGATTGTTCATGGCAATAATCTGCGGCCGCGATAAGATTCGCACATCACCAAACTGATCCAGCAAATCAACAGTCGCCGACAGACTGCCTATGCCGGAACGACTGCCACCAATCCGTAACAACGACGAAGGAAGTGATTGCGCACCGTTGATTGAATCAGGAAAGGATTGGCCATGAAATCGTTGAGACCAAGACAGACCGGTACCACCAAAGGAATCACTGGTGCCTTCATCATCACCGGCAAAAAGACTCCAGTCCACACCCTTTCGATGTTCATCATTGAGATTCACTTCGATAACAGTTGCCTCAATCAGTACTTGCCGGTTGAGACTGGACTCGATTGTATTCAAATATCGTCGAATAACTTTCTGTAATCGTTGACTGGCAACTACCGTAACCAGACCAGCTTCGCGATTCACAATCAACCGTTCATCTCTATTACCTACCGCTTCTAGCAAAGACTCAAGGTTACTGGTCAGCGTTGCCCAGACATCATGGTTGGAAATATTATCTATTTGCGTATCAGAGTTATTGGAATGACCACTGCTACTGGATGATTCGGCATCCAGTGTAATTGAACCCACCTGTGTGGCCAGACCCAGACTACTGCTCGTATTTCTGGCCATGTTCAGGTAGTTGACAGAGTAATTCGAAACAAATGAACGATCTTCAAACAGATAGACTGCCCCTTCCCTGAACTGCCAGGCAGCAGCAACCTGTTCACACAACAGATCCAACGTTTCAGCCAGAGAACGATCAACGAGTTTGAGTGTCACCGGTGTATCCTCGATACCGTTAACCACCAGATCTGTACCGGCTTTGTCTGCCAGCAACGAAAGCAATTGCGACAGAGGCAATTCTTTTACATCCAGCGTTACTCTCAACTGAGTTTCCAGGTCACTCAAGGTCGTGACTCGTGATGCAAGCCCGGGGAGTTCAGTGCCAGCGTTTAACGCCGGTGATGCAGGAGCAACGGTATCGGCAAGCACCCTCTCGGATTGCGCCCTATTGCCGAAGGCAGAAGGCCGCTTCAGGCGCGGCCAGGTAACACGAGGTATTCTGATTTTCGAACCGGAAGGCTCAAAAAATTTGGAAGAAGAGTAGGCATTGCGAACCTGATGAGCACCCGTTTGGGCATTTTGCTCACTCGGCAGATTTGTGCAGGCACAGACAAAAAGTGCCAGCGCAGAAACAACCATACGGTGACAGTTGCGCCATTGCCAACAAAAACCGAAAGATTTAATTAGTAGGTTTTGCAAGGCATCCATGCCAAACTTTATCCTGGATCAGCTAACAATATTCTAAGCTCGACCTTGCACATAAGTTGATGCGCAACCAAGTAAAACGGCGAGCACGGCAATAAAAAACGAACTGTGTCTATGCGTTACAACCAAGCGGTTACAACCAAGCGGGTTACTACTAGGCGCTATAGCATAGCGCGTTATAACAAAGCGAGATCTGATTCTGCGGGGGAAAAGCTAAGCGGGGTACGGCATCTAACCACACAAAAGCGGGGATAAGTGTTGAGACGGGCTAACAACTGATTTAGCTTGCGTCTCGGATTAGTAAAACAAAAAAGCAGACCTAATGCAAGGCCTGTTTTTATTCGCCGATAACATTAACCAAAAAACACCAGTATTCCAGCAAGCATTGCGGTCACTGCCATGCTGCCAAGAACAAAGGCACCCAGCATGGTTACACCGCGCCGGTGTTTTTGCAGGAATGACGGCGAAGGCTCGTCTTTTTTCGGGCTACCCGCCAGCAGCAAATGCCCCATGCTGATACGTTCAGCACCTTCAAGGTGGGCGAGTAGAAAGGCGTTGCGGGCCAGCGTATTGATGGTAGAACAATTGCCCTTGGAACGATCAGCTATAAAATAAGCCATCTCGCGGGTAAAGAGATCACGCTTGTTGTAATCAAAGAGCAACATGTGATGCTGCAAATACTCAGTGGCTTCAGCCAGATTCAGGCGGCGTAGGTTGTAGTGAGAAATACCGGAAGCTTCGTTGGCATTTTCTTCCTGCAGCAAGTCACGCTGATCTGCCGACGTTTCAGACTGGCTCACTCCCACCTTGATCTTATGCGTGGCACTGACACCAACAGTTGCAGACAAGGGTTCCTGTTCAGAAAATATCACACAGGAAAACGGCCTGCCATGGGCATTGATTATTTGTGTCAGGTGCAACAGCATTTCGTAAGAAGGACTGTCCACACTCTTTACATCAACTAACAACAGAACGGGTTTATCAGCCGGTGTACCTCGCCTTAACTTGTCACACAGTGCCACCAGAATTTTCTCTGGCTTATTTGCCGCTAGCAATGCGGTTGCGCTGCTGTTCATGTCCGCGGTATAGCTACCAGCGGTAAGCAATTCAGGCATTAGCTCAATCACAAGATGGGCAAGCAAATGATCGTGTTCACATTGCTTGTGATCAAACTGGATAATATTAAAGTTGGATTCGAGTTTTTGTGCAAGCACAAGACTCATCATGGTCTTGCCACTACCAGACTCACCGGTAACGATAACGGGTTCAGGATATTTGCGTACGCGATGAGTTACCGCGTTGACGATGAGAGAGCGATCCGCTCCACCGTAAAACAGAAATATATTGTTGGCAGATTGAAACGGCCCTTCGGTCGACGAAAAATAATTTCGCTTACCAAGCCCGATGCGCTCGCCACTGTTGGTGCGTTGCGTATTTTCATCAAACGCATCGCCTTGCTTGCCGTCAATCATACTGTGTGATTCCCAAGCCAGTTAATTCGTTAACATCTCCTTGATGGAAAAGCTCCTGACTTCAGTTTCAAAATTTCTGTAGTTATCAGGATTGCCGGTGAATGACTGACAATCCTTTTTCAAGCATAAGTAATTTCTCATGCGCTAGTATTTTATATAAACCCAAAACACTTGATTTGCCACAAATAAACAGACGCATGTTTAATTTACAGTCTGCAAAATTTGCGAAAGTTCATTAGAACCTACCACATAGTTGCCTTGTAACAACAGAAATATTGCGTTACGCCCAACCAATTTGCTGCTGAGTCGCCTACTTGAACAGAGCAAGAATATATCCACTTGTAATGTTTTTTGTAGAATTCCTACAACTAATATTCAAAATAACGGACGTTTCCCGAAATGCTTGAACCATAAAGTAATCTGTTGTTTTAATAAACGATCAGGGAAACCACTACACTTCCTTATTCTGCTTCAATTACCCCTTTCTTCCAGGGTGAAACGAGCGTTGCAGGGTTATGGCATGACAATGCTGATTCAACAAACGACAAATAGTTGACGCATGTTTAATATTGTATTAGTGGAACCGGAGATCCCTCCAAACACAGGGAATATCATTCGACTGTGCGCCAACAGCGGCTGTTCACTACATCTGGTACATCCTTTGGGATTTGAAATGTCAGAGAAACAACTCAGGCGGGCGGGGCTGGACTATGCGGATATGACTCGCGTGTCGCACTACGATTCATTTGACGAATTCGCCAAAAAAAATTTCGAAAAACAAAACACTACTGACCCAATCCGCTTTGAGCATGCTGTCTGCTTTTCAACCAAGGGAACGAAAAACTACCATGAGCACCGATTCAGTATGGGCGAGTGGTTGCTGTTTGGCGCTGAAACACGGGGTCTGGACAAAGCGGTTCTGATGCAATTCCCTGATCAAAACGTCTTACGCATGCCAATGATTCCCAGCAGTCGTAGTTTAAATCTGTCTAACACCGTTGCGATTGCCGTTTATGAAGCCTGGCGGCAGTGCGACTTTGCAGGCGCCTAGAAACTTTCGTTGGCAGGCGCTCGCGACAACAACAATTCAACGGCATCGTTCGCGGCTTTACCTTCATAGAGCACAGCATGCACCTGAGTGGCTATCGGTAGCTCAACATCATGCCGCTGTGCCAACTGAAGCGCACTCTGCACGGCCTTGGCCCCTTCTACTACCTGCCCGACAGATTCCATTGCAGATACAAAGTCATCACCCTGCCCTAAGCGCAAACCAAATCGTCGATTGCGTGATTGGTCGTCTGTACAGGTCAGTACCAGATCGCCCATACCGGCAAGACCCAGCAGGGTAGCAGCCGATGCCCCCATGGGAACCGCAAGGCGCTGGATTTCAGCCATACCGCGAGTGATCAGAGCCGCGCGTGCATTAGCACCAAACCCCAGGCCATCCGAAACACCAGTGGCAATAGCATAGATATTTTTCAATGCACCAGCTAACTGCACACCAACCATATCGTCGGACGCGTAGGCACGGAAATATTCGTTGTGGAAAAGTGCGCTGGTGCGTTGCGCCAGCGGCAGACTGGTGGAGGCAACTGTTGTCGCCGTTGGCATGCCACGTACCAGCTCGGCCGCAAAGTTAGGGCCGGAAACAACGGCAGGAACGCAGAAATCATTTAGTTTCGCGTACACGACTTCATGCAGCAAACGCTCACCGGAAAAACCTTTGCAGGCCCAAACCAGCGTGACACGCTCTCCCTGGCGTGCCGTCAGCAGTGGTTGTATGGCATCAATCAGGGATTCAAGATGGCTACTGGGTACAGCCGCCACAACGACCTGTGCTGAACTAACCACTGCTTGCAGGTCGTTAGTGACGACAAGATTGTCGGGTAGCAGGGCATCGGGCAGGTATTGCTGATTGCAACCACTGCTTCGGATGGATTCTACGAGTTCCGCACTGCGCCCCCACAAGGTGACGTTGTGGCGGCATCGGGCCAGGTGGGCCGCAAGTGCCGTTCCCCAGGAACCGGCACCCAGTACAGCAATAGTAGCGCTCATCGGCAAGAGCTTATGCCGGCCACTGGTGAATCACAGACCGGTAAACCCGAGCAAAAATGTTACTGGGGAGTCTCAGGTGCGGGTGCGTTCTGTTGTTTCGCCTGCTGCAGGTGTTGCTGATACAACGCTTCAAAATTGACCGGCTCAAGCAACAATTGGGGAAAACCGCCTTTTGCAACCAGTGCCGAAATTTCTTCACGCGCAAACGGAAACAGGATATTCGGGCAGAACGTGCCCATCATGTGGGCTTTCTGCGCATTTTCAAAACCTTTGAGCAAAAAGATACCAGCCTGTTTGACTTCCACCAGATAGATAGTCTTTTCTTCGGATTTAACCGTGACCTGCACATTCAATGTTGTTTCAACCAGATCATTTTCCATTTGCAGACTTTCTGTATTAATCTGCAGTGAAACCTGCGGCTGCCAATTCTGGTTGCCAACAAAGACTTTGGGCGCTAACGGTGATTCAAACGAAACATCTTTCACATACACTTTATGAATGCGAAATGCCTGATCGGGGTTTCCCTGGGCAGCTGCCGCCTCACCACCTGTTTTAGCTGCTGCTGTGTCTTCTTCGGCCATGATAGATTCCGTAACGGATTTAAGATTAAATTACTAGATCAGTGTATCGTGAGTTATTTCGCGAGACTGTCGTAAAGCGGTTCCAGCTTACCTTCTGCCTCAAGTGCCGCCATATCATCGTAGCCACCCACATGAGTGCTACCAAAATATATCTGTGGAACAGTTCTGCGACCACTGCGTTCCTGCATTTCGGCTTTGACCGCGGCATTTCCATCAACTGAAATGGTTTCGTAGGGCCAGCCCTTATTGTCCAGCAAGCGCTTGGCCGCACTGCAATACCCGCAAAGACTTGATGTATAAAGTACGATTGAATCAGTCATGGCTGTCTACCCCTAATGTTTTAGTCATATCTGTATGACTTTAGAAAGCGAATTCAGTGCCGGATTTTTTCAGCCACGGGGTTGGCCGGAGCTGGTCAAGGCCATGGGGCTGATTTAATGGCTCGTGGCTCTTATTTGGTAACCAGCGGCAAAGACGCTTTTTCCCAAGCCCCCAGACCACCAGCAATGGTGTGCAGTTTGCTGAAGCCGCTTTTTTTCAGTTTGGCCCCGGCTTTTTGCGCGCGCATGCCGGATTCGCAATAGACAATGACATCCTGATCCTTGTACTTGTTCAGCTCATGCAAGCGCTCATCCAGCGCTGAAACCGGTATGTTCGTGGCATCAAGCACATGCCCTTTCTTGAATTCCGCATCATCCCGCACATCAACAAACAACGTATTGCCTTCATTCAACATCTGCGTTGCCTGATACGGCGACAAGGCTTTCACGCCGCTGGCCACACGGTTGTATTCGGTATAGGCGATGAAACCTACCGTCACGGCAAGCGCCATGAACAGATAGGGATGATTACCGACAAATTCGACAAGTCTGGCGATATCCATCGACGCTTACTTGTCCATCAGGTAGTTGATCGCAGCCGCCAGCTCTTCATCATTTAAATCAGAACCGCCACGTGCAGGCATGGCACCCTTGCCCGCCGCAACCACTGCAACCATGCCAGCCAGACCTTTTTCAGCTCGTGCGGCCCAGGCAGCCTTGTCACCAACCTTGGGCGCTCCGCC
>CALLOA010000175.1 GCA_938005265.1 uncultured Granulosicoccaceae bacterium | reverse complement strand
GATGGCTAGCGGTACAGATTGTTTTTCACAATGAGCATACAGACAAGGCCAGATCTCGGTTTCGACGACGAGTGCACAGCTCGGTTTCATCTGTTTCAGAAAACGGCTGACGGGAAAACTGTAGTCGATGGGCAGGTAGGCGTGCACAAGGTTACTGATACCGGCTTTTTTTGCGCGAGTCTCAGCGACTTGTTTGCCTGTCGGCGTTGTCGTTGTGAGTAGAAAGCTTGAGTGTGGGTGAAGATCACGCAGTTTTACCAGCAAGGGGATGACTGTATTGACCTCTCCGACGGAGGCTGCATGAACCCAGATACGATGTCGTTGCGGGTTCTTATAGATGCCAATTCGTTGCAGCAGGAAAGCGGTTTTGCCATCGCGCAAGCTGCGCCAGACGGTATGTGCAAGCCATGCTGGTAATAGCAACCAGGTGATGATTCGATAGACGGCGGAATTCACCTAGCAATGATAGAGCATTACTGGCAACTGTTGCAGGGCATTAACGATCGTTATTGCTCTCTGTGGGTAAGTCCGTGCTGTGCGATTACTGTGCTGGAATCTGAGGTTGCTCTCCTGTCAGCCAGTTGTTGATCTGACGGATATCCTGCTCTGAAAGGGTGCCTGCTGCCCGCTTCAGAAATAATGTGTTAACAATGTATTGGTAGCGCGCGGCGGCATAGTCTGATTGGGCTCCAAAGGTATCTTGTAGCGATCGCAGAACTTCCAGTGAGGTAAGCAAGCCTTCATCGAAGCCTGCTTCCTGTGCTTCCAGTGATTTCTGGGTTGAATCGAGTGCCTGCTTCAAGGCATTTGCCTGCGCAATATTGGCCACAACATTGCGGTAGGCGTTCCTGGTTTCCTGCAACGTTCGGCGCTTTTGTAGTTCCAGTTCCTGCCGCGCCACACGTGCCAGTGCTTTTGACTGGCTAACCAATGCTTTGGTGCGGCCACCCGTGAGCAATGGCAGATTGAGTTCCAGACGCAGCTCACCAGAATCGATGCCTTCGCGCACATCATTAGTTGAGGTGTTGCCAGCAGCGATGCCAACAAGGTCCAATGTCGGGTAGCGCTCGGCACGACTGGCGGATAATTCCGCCTGCGCTGAGCGAACCGCCAATTCAGCCACAACCAGTGGCAGATTTTGCTCCAGTGCTGTATTTTCCCATGCTTTAACGTCTTCGGGAGATGGCGGAAGCAATGGGGCATCGTCAGCCAGCTGTGCCAGGTTATCGACTGACAGACCCGTTAAAAGGGTCAGTGCTTCACGCGCTGCCTCCAGCGTATTTCTGGCGGCAATTTCCTGTGCGGTTGCCAGATCGAATTGTGCCTGAGCATCTTTGACATCAGTGATCGCTACCAGCCCGACATCGAAACGTCGTTCATTTTGTTCCTTCTGCCGTTTTATTGCGTCAAGTTCAGAGCGCCGGAAAAGCAGTTCAGATTCAGCTTGAAGTACATCAAAATAGGCCTGTGCAACTCGCAATATCAATTCTTGTTTCTGTGCTTCAAGCTGTGCTTCTGCCTGTTTTTCGGTAGCCTTGGCCTGGTCTATGGTGGCCAGGTGAATTTTGTTGTAGATCGTCTGCCGCAATGACAGATTGGGTCCATGGTCAATAAAATTGCCGCTGAAATCGGAATTCACGTCATTGTACGAGGCTGAGTAACCGATCGAGGCTTGCGGTCTGACATTTGAGCGCGCCAATGATACGGAAGTTTTTGCTGCCTCAAATTCGGCACGGGCTGCAGCAATCTCTGCGTCGTATTCACTCGCACGTAAGTAAAGTGACAGCAAATCCACACGATGTCCGTCAGCACGGGCAACACTGCTACCCAGCAAAAGGCACAAAGCGAGGAGATGGCTCAATACAAGGTAGACGGGTCCTGTCATCCTGGGCATGATTAATTCCGGTTTACAGTGGAACAGGCAAACATTTTCGTTTTGTTCCATGGCTATTTTGTAGGTGATGATGCGCAACGTTGCAACTTCCGTTCCTTGTTGTGGAACATTGTGCACTCGGTGATCGTAGTATCAGCCGAATGGTTGTTGCAAAGTAACTGGATTCTATGAAATCCGAGTTGAAGACCCGGTGTGTACCGGGTTCAAGCCGCTAAGGCGGTATTCTCACCGTGTGAGCGGCTTAGACAGTTGCTGATTGTGTTGCGGGTGCATGAACTGATGGTCATGCGGGCAAGGGTTGGGTTCAGAACTCGAAGTCATCGGGCCCGGCAGGGGCTGAAAAGTTTTGCAATGGCGGCACACAGGTTTCGAACAGACTATCGCTGGTCCACTCCTGCTCTGTTAGCCGGGTTAACAGCATGGCTGTCATCGTGGGCGCATTAGCGTCACCAACAACCACAAACAGACGCGCACCCACTGCCATTTTTAATTTGTAGTATTCGGGGATTTTTTGCACGGACCCTGTGAAGGCTATGGCGTCATACTCGTCAGCAGCGTCCCAGATTTCCGAAGCGTCCAGGTTATGGCTGCTTATGTTACTGCACGCCATTTCGGCAAATCTGCCTCTTGCAGCATCAGCTAACGGCGTTGAAATTTCTACGGTTTCCACATTGCGGCATAACCTCGACAGGCAGGTTGCCGTGTAGCCGCTACCAGTGCCTATTTCCAGCACCGAGTCGGTGTTCTGTAGAGCGAGCGCCTGAATCATTCTGGCGTCAACATTGGGGTTCAGCATTTCCTGACCGTGTCCTATTGGCATGCGATGATCGCTGTATGCCACACCGTGGTATTGCTCGTCCACAAACTGTTCTCGCGGAATCTCCCCAAGGACATCCAATACACGCTGGTCTAGTACATCCCAGGGTCGAATCTGTTGCTCGATCATATTTTCTCGAGCCTGGCTGCGGTTCATTCTGGTATCTCCGGTAATTCTGGCAGTTGACGGGCAGTCAGGCCCTGGCTTTTCAACGCTGTGGATTATAGAGCAAAAGCTCCGCCATTAGTTGGCCCAAAACCGAATTCAACGCCAGTGTATTTGACACATCTGTATGCCGATTTACTGCAGGACAGGTTCTCAGGAAAGGGCAGAGCATGGCGCTCGTGACTTCTGGCCGGCGTCCTCTCACAAATCCTGGCCGGTACGAAGGTCAGAGGTATTCAGGAGTGGGGTTTCCAGGGGTGGGTTTCGATGACAGGTTCGGCGTACGAGTATTCTTGCGAATACACCTATAGACTGTTAGAAGAGAGGCGCAGAGGTTTTCTGACAAAAGAGCTTTGACAATAGGCTTCTGCGACAAGATTTTCTAGCGATAAGTGTCCTTCAAGACAGTTATCTGTACTGACACCCGTGCAAAAAGCAGAATGCCGGTCGTCCAAGTGGCAAGTTTGCCGGTTTGTTATATGGACAGAGCGCCCATGTTGTGTGCTGCTTCCTGCTTGGCAGTATCTAGCGCTGCCTTATGTGACTTAGACGCCGTGACTTAAGCACATCGTGACTTAAGCACCACATCGTGACTTAAGCCGGGCTTACGCTACTCGCCTGCGGACCTTTTGGACCTTGTTCTACTTCGAATGTTACCTTTTGGCCTTCTGCCAGTGTTTTGAAACCATCCGCTTGAATAGCAGAAAAATGGACGAATACATCATCGCCACCATCATCTTGCGAAAGGAATCCGAAGCCTTTAGCTTCGTTGAACCATTTAACTGTACCTGTTGCCATCTATCACTAGCCTCGATATTCAATAAATATGTTTGCAACCCAACCACACAGAGCGTTGATTGCCCGTTGCCTGATTGCCCTCTGCGTTTCTTAGCCTGTACGGGCGTAAATTAGCCTGTACGGCGTAAACGACGAAAGGCAGGGAGTTCACACTCGGTTGTATGATGCAACAATAGTTTACATTATATATTACGATGTTGCCATGCAAATAGCTTTACGCCGGTAGTCAGGCAACTCAGTTTCTGGACGGGCTGTATTCTTTGCAGTAGGAATCCGCGAAATATCCATATTTTTTAGGTATTTACAGACTTGCTTTGTGCTTCTTGGGTGGGGGAGGGCTTATTAGTTGTTGTGACCACCCTAACGTCGACGCGAATTATTGCTTCCACGGTTATTACGGTCGCGGGAATTTCCACGGCTGTTGTTGCGGCGGGAATTGTCAACAGAATCCCGTTTTGTGTAACGAGGTGCGTCCAGTGGTTGAATCAAATCGCTGGTTATTGGAGCAAAATCAATCTCCTGGCCTATGTATTCCTGAATTTCCGGCAAGGAGAATGAATATTCTTCGCAGGCGAAACTAATTGCCTCACCCGTTGCCCCGGCGCGAGCTGTGCGACCGATACGATGCACGTAGTCTTCAGCATGCTGCGGCAAGTCATAGTTAAATACGTGTGACACCTCGGGAATGTGTAGGCCGCGAGCTGCTACATCAGTGGCGATCAGCACGGGCAATTCACCGCCTGTGAAGCGGGCTAGTATCTTTTCGCGCTGGCGCTGGCGAACATCGCCCGAGAGAGCCGCACTGGCAATACCATTGCCATTTAAATACGCTTCTACGCGGTCAGCTGCGCGTTTTGTGTTCACAAATACAATGCTTCGAAACGGCTCTAACATACGCACCAGGCCGACAAGCAACTTGATTTTTTCATCTTGCGCCGGGTGAAAAACTGTCTGTTCAACACCGTCTGCCGTAATCGCTGTCGTTTCAGTTTTCACCTCTGCGGGATTGTTCATGTGTTCATAAGCCAGTTCCATTACCCGGTTTGACAAGGTGGCTGAGAACAACAGGCTGGTCCGTGTACCCGGCTCAGGCATGCGTCTGAACAGATAGCGAATATCAGTGATAAAGCCGAGGTCGAACATTCTATCGGCTTCGTCCAGTACAACGAGCTCCAGTTGCCCCAGCGTGTAGATGCGTTGTTTGAGATAGTCAATAAGCCGTCCAGGTGTGCCAATCAGCACATCAACACCGGCGTTTATTGCCTTCGCCTGTTTTTCATAGTCAACACCGCCGTAGACAAGGCAGATTCGCAAGTCCGTGTATTTAGCCAAGGCTTCAGCGTCATTACTTATTTGAATCGCTAGCTCGCGGGTCGGTGCTATGACCAGCAACCTCGGCGTGGCAGCTCCACCAGAGGCATTATCGGCTGCCGGTTCCGGGGGAGGTGTCCGTAGCAGACGAGTGAAAGCACCCAGCAGAAACGCAGCAGTTTTACCAGTACCGGTTTGTGCTTGCGCAGCGACATCCTCACCCTCCATGATTCGGGGTAGTGTCAGGGCCTGGATTTGTGTGCAATTCACAAAACCCAGATCATCCAGTGCATTATTTAACTCGGTAGGTAAGCCCAGCGTTGAAAACGCTACCGGATCGGCCTCATTGGCCTCAGTCATGCGAGTCGGTCATAGGAAAAGATCTTGATTCGAGGGATTTGGTCTACATGTTAACTTATGTGCTAATGGTACTCTATGGGAACTTAATACGCACCGTGTTGGCCTAATACCTGATTGGTGCTTTAGCGCGTGTACTCCGGATCCGCTGTAGTGGTAAGGCCGGGCAAAGTACCTATATAACTTATTTAAACCAGGATTAAACCAGGAGATATACAGCCGCCATGAGCGATAATATTAAAACCATCACTGATGCCACATTTGAAGCTGAAGTTCTCAATTCTGATGAACCCGTGCTTGTTGATTACTGGGCCGAGTGGTGCGGTCCCTGTAAGGCTTTGACGCCAGTTTTGGAGGAAGTCGCTCCAGAGTACGCCGGTAAGGTCAAAATTGCCAAAATGAACATCGATGAAAACCCTGACACCCCGGTAAAATACGGAATCCGTAGTATCCCTACCTTGATGCTTTTCAAGAACGGCTCGGTTGAGAGTATGAAGCTTGGCAGCATGTCGAAAGCCCAGCTGACTGACTTCCTTGAAGAAAACGCCTGATCACGCCAAACCGGATCAGAATAGGTTGCGGGAAGTTCACTGCAACCTTTGCCAGCCAGAAAGCCAGCTGTTAGAAGCCGGCTGAGGCAGGCTGGCATAATGCTTGCGACCCCTGATATCCAGTAATTGCGCGAACCAGTCGTGCCACCCGAATACCCTGGATAGTAAAAACGATGACGCAATTGACTGGACCGGCGTTTGATTGCGTGCTACATTCTCATTTCCTCGAAGAGTAGCGTGTTCCATACGCATGCCCGCAAATATCGACGAATTCCAGTTTCTTTTCTCTTTTTTATGATTCCTGCTTCTAGTTTGTTGTTAAGTTTGGCATGTAGCCTCGAGTTGGCTAACTCCAACGTCAAAAAGCAGAATTAAATTGTAAATATGTAAAGCGTGCCGCCAATGGCAGCTTTTGACAAGCTCTGAAACTGATTCTACGTGTCTGCTGGCCTGGCCCGAAAATACCGCAGCTCCGGTTTTTTTAAGAAAATATCAGTATTAAAATTATCAGGTTCGAATATCGTTTGTAAAAAAAACAGGTTTAAAAAAACAGGATCTAAAGAAATTATCAAAATCACGAAAATTCAAAGAAAACCGCTATTTACCACCTGATATCCCTAACCACTAATTCAATCCGGAAAAACTGGCCTGATTTACAGATAACCGGTTTTTCTAATCATTAACCAACCTCAGCGCTCGCTTAATACTGTGGCGAATCCTACAAAAAAAGAAAAGTCAAAATCTTCTGTCAATCAGGTCATGAACCTGACCGATCTGAAGAAAAAGAATCCCACCGAACTGATCGAAATTGCCCAATCGATCGGTGTAGACAATGTCGCCCGTCAGCGCAAACAGGATATGATCTTTTCGATCCTGAAAGCGCACTCAAAGAAAGGCGAAAATATTTATGGGGGAGGCGTACTCGAAATACTTTCAGACGGGTTTGGTTTCCTGCGTTCGGCGGATAGCTCCTATCTGGCGGGTCCTGACGATATTTACGTGTCACCCAGTCAAATAAGGCGTTTCAATCTTCGCACCGGCGACACCATTTTCGGAAAGATCAGACCACCCAAAGAAGGTGAACGGTACTTTGCACTGCTTAAGGTTGACGAGATCAACTTTGGTTTGCCAGAACAGGCACGCAACAAAGTATTGTTTGAAAATCTCACGCCATTGCATGCCGACAGTCGCCTGAAAATGGAACGTGGAAATGGTAGTACCGAAGATATAACAGCACGGATTATCGATTTTGCTGCACCCATAGGGAAAGGTCAGCGTGGTTTGCTGGTGTCTCCACCCAAGGCCGGTAAAACGCTGATGCTGCAGAACATAGCGCAAAGTATCGCTGCTAATCAGCCTGAGTGTTACCTCATTGTTTTGTTAATCGACGAGCGGCCTGAAGAGGTCACCGAAATGGAGCGCATGGTTCAGGGTGAAGTCATATCGAGTACCTTTGACGAGCCAGCCAGTCGCCATGTGCAAGTGGCTGAAATGGTTATAGAAAAAGCCAAGCGTCTGGTTGAACACAAGAAAGACGTTGTCATTCTGCTTGATTCCATTACGCGACTGGCGCGTGCCTACAACACGGTAGTGCCTTCGTCGGGCAAGGTTTTGACTGGTGGTGTGGATGCGAATGCATTGCATCGGCCGAAGCGGTTTTTTGGCGCAGCGAGAAACATTGAAGAGGGTGGCAGTCTCACTATCATCGCGACAGCACTGGTTGATACCGGCTCCAAGATGGACGAGGTTATCTACGAAGAGTTCAAGGGCACCGGTAACATGGAACTGCACCTTGATCGCCGCATTGCGGAAAAACGCGTATTCCCGGCAATCAACATGAATCGCTCAGGAACCCGCCGTGAAGAATTGATGGTTGGCCAGGAAGAACTGCAGAAAGCCTGGATACTGCGTAAATTCATTCACGCAATGGACGAAATTGAAGCGATGGAATTTTTGTTGGGTCGCATGCAGCAGACCAAGACCAACGACGAGTTCTTCGATGCGATGAAGCGTTAGGAGCGATCTGGCGTTTTACGTTTCGAGCAGTAATGAATTTCTTTGCGCAAAATCTTTGCGCATAAAATCTTGCGCAAAGAAAATCACAAGTCTGAAAATCACGAGTCTTTCGGGTCCTGTTTTTGCGGTGTTATATTTGATTGCCTTAACAATCTGCATCCATCTCTGCAGATAGTGCCCGATGAGCAATATCGGTTCGGTAATAACACTCCTGCCATTTTATTTTCGCAACCCCCTGGTATGCCAATCGCTGTGCAGCTTCAACCTCGTCCGCCAGCCCGACAACACATAGCACTCTGCCACCCGCTGTAACCGGGCCTTCGCTGGAGTCGCGTGTACCGGCATGGAATACTTTTAGATTGTTCAGCTTGGATACGGCTTCCAGGCCGCTAATGACGTGCCCGTTGGCATAAGCTTCAGGGTAGCCGCCAGCTGCCATCACTACTCCGACACTACTGCCCGGATTCCATTGCAGTTGGTGACCTTCCAGCTCACCGTCAACGGCTGCCAGGCAGGCGGCTACAAGATCGCTGTCCAGCCGCATCAGCAGCGGTTGTGTTTCCGGATCTCCAAGGCGGACATTAAATTCAACCACTCTGGGTTGTCCTTCTTCTATCATTAAACCGGCGTATAAAAAGCCGCAGAATGGTGTGCCATCGTCTACCAGGCCATCCACGGTGGGTTGAATGACTGTTTTCATAATGCGTTCATGCACTTCAGCGGTGACAACCGGTGCAGGGGAGTAAGCGCCCATACCACCCGTGTTTGGTCCACTGTCACCGTTGTCACGTGCTTTGTGATCCTGTGAACTTGCCAGAGGCAAAACCTGGCGTCCGGCTACGATACAGATAAAGCTGGCTTCTTCGCCGGGCATAAACTCTTCTATAACGACTTTGCTACCGGCTTCACCAAACTGTTGCCCGCTCAACATACTTCTCACAGCTAGTTCAGCCTCAGCAATGGTTTGAGCGACAATGACGCCCTTACCGGCAGCCAGTCCATCTGCCTTTATCACGATTGGTGCAGTCGTGTTTCGAAGATGTGCAATCGCCGCGTCCAGTTCGGTGAAAGTTTGATAGTCAGCGGTAGGGATCTGGTGCCGAGCCAGAAAATCTTTTGCGAAAGCCTTGCTGCCTTCAAGTTGTGCAGCCGCCATGGCGGGGCCGAATATTTTCAGACCAGCATCTCTAAAGCGGTCAACAATACCTAAAACAAGTGGAACTTCAGGGCCAACGATCGTTAGTTCTATCGCTTTTTCCTTTGCAAATTGCAGCAGTGCGTCTATGTCCTCGACGTCGATTGCGACATTGCTTACTCCCGGTTCCAGTGCAGTCCCGGCATTGCCAGGTGCGATGAAAACGGTATTGACCTGCGGTGATTGCGCGCACTTCCATGCTAACGCGTGTTCTCGGCCGCCCGAGCCGATAACCAGAATATTCATGTTCTAAGCCTTGAAAAATATTGGGTGCGACCGAGTTTCAACAAAGGTCTGGGGCTTTTAGTTTACTTGAAATTTGTCGGGCAGGCGTATTGCGCTTAACCAGCTGGCTGCTCGCGCTCCTGTGTAGACTCGGTGGTTGTTTTGCGCTCTTGCAAGGCGTTCCTGATCCGCTCATGTTCTGTTCGCGTGATCGGGTAGCCGCGCATAAGCCAGCTTGCCAGTATTTTGAAAAATATCGACGGCCCGCCATACAGAAATGCGAGTGCGATTATGCCGCTGGCAGTAGATACTTCTTCGGCATTGGCCGAGCCCGTTTTGGCGGTGCCTGTGCTGAAGCCTGCAAATTCCAGTAAAGGGAAGGCGATGCCGATGGCAAGTCCGAACGCCAGTTTGGTTGTGGTACCCCAAATAGCGAAAAAGACTCCGGGTCGCTTGTAGCCATTGCTGTATTCATCCCATTCGATCAAATCAGCCTTTATTGCGACGGGTAGTACCAGGTCCGCACCCGCTGTAATTCCGGTAAACAGCACGATCGCATAGAACACGGTCCGTGTTTCATAGGACAGGAAGGGTGCTGCGCAGAAAAACACGCAGGTGAGTAGAATGGCGAAAATCCAGGTTTGGTGCTTGCCAAAATACTTTGCCAGCTTTATCCAGAAAGGTACTGAAATCGCAGCACAAAGAAAATACATAAACAGTAGCTTGCCCGCCATTTCAGGCACTTGAAGCACATAAGCCACGTAGAGCAAAAATAGTGTTGCCGGTATTGCGTTGCCAACGCTGTTAAACAGAAAGCTCACCAGCAACTGGCGGAACGGGCCAGGTGTTCGCAACAGTTTTAAAGCCGCTTTCAGGGTATTGTCAGGGAGTGCGGTTGGCGAGCGGTCCGGGACACGAAGAGCTGTCAGGGTTGCTGTTATGGCAAGCGTTGCTATTGCCATCAGAGCTATCCAGCGTAGTGGTTGTTGTAATTCGTTGGTCTCCCCACTGGCCAGTGCCGTCAGCAGCAGCGCTACTATAGTGCCAAGCAGGCCGTATCCGGCACGGGTACCTGAAATGCGGCTTCTCTCGTCATAGTCGGAGGATAGTTCGGCACTCCAGGCATTCATCGGCACAATTGCCATGGTGCCACCCACGTAGATCAGAAATGTCCATACCAGCAAGTGCGTCCAGTCAGCATCCGCAGGGGGCACAAACAACTGCCAGGTTGCCAGCATAATAATAGGCGTTGCCATCACCATCCAGGCTTTACGTTTGCCAAATCTTGCTGGTGTGCGGTCAGACAGCGTGCCCACGATAGGGTCTGTAAACAAGTCCCATAATCGCGCAGCCAGCAGTACCAGCCCAATCGTTGTGAGGCTCAGTCCTGTCGTTTCCGCATAGAACGTCGGAATGATGACTTGCAAGGCGATAAATGCGGCTGCCAGAGGAAATGCCACTGAGCCGTAGGTATGCAATACAGATGTAGTAACACGCGAAAGTTCGCTCGCAGAGCTGGAAAATGTCTTTGAATTTTCAGGCATTGCCCTGCAACTTTCTCGATGGCCGCATTAGCGAATCTGGCAGGCGATTGCACTGCCGCTGGGGAACTTAGCACATGTAACTCAAAAAGAAAGGGATCAATCTGTGAGGTTTTGGAAAAAACAGGAATTTTGCCCTTTGAGTGTCTATTTTCAAGTTGTTTTATCGCGGGTTCCAGCGGATGTCATGCCCGGTAATCCGGCGTTGCCGCCTGCCGGGTATGATTGGCATATTTCTTACTGAACTAACGCAATTGACGCGGGTTTCGCTTTCAGCCCAGCATTGTTGCGGCTGAACGCTGCATTGCGTCGTTGCAGTTTTTTTAATAACTACGGGATTCAATATCATGGTTTGGGATGAAGAAAAACGCCGGCGCTTACAATCCCTGTACGATAAGCCCGCTGGTGAAGATATGCACAATCCGCTGTTCCGGCGGATTGCGGATATGATTTTCTCGTCGGGCGGCAAGCGTCAGGCACCGTATGCCGGTTTGCCCACACTGCTGGACGCTCCTTTTCACCAGATTGACCCCTTGGCTCCCGACTTTACCGATCTGCAAATTGCTTTGTTCGGTGTACCAATGGATCTCGGTGTAACCAATCGCAATGGTTCCAGGTTTGGTCCACGTGCACTGCGGGCAATTGAGCGAGTCGGCCCTTATAACGACGCGCTGGAAGTTGCTCCTATACATGAGATGCGTGTTGCAGATATTGGTGATGTTCCGTTAGCCAGCCGTTTTGACCTTGCGCAGAGTCATAAAGATATTGAAGCATTTTGCAAGCAGGTTGTTGAGGCAGGTGTACGTCCGGTTGCTGTAGGCGGTGATCATTCGATCAGTCATCCTTTGCTGAAAGCGGTCGCTGCTGATCGTCCCGTGGGTATGGTGCATATCGATGCGCACTGTGACACGGGTGGTACTTATGAAGGTGAAAAATTCCACCATGGTGGTCCGTTCCGGAATGCCGTTCTGGAGGGCGTGCTCGATCCTGAGCGAACCATACAGATAGGGATACGTGGAGCTGCCGAATACATTTGGGAGTTTTCAGAAGCCGCTGGAATGACAGTTATTCATGCGAGTGAGATTAACCGCATGGGTCTGCCCGAAATCATTGCACAGGCCAGACGCATTATTGGCGACGGGCCTGCCTACTTTTCGTTCGATGTGGATAGTCTCGACCCGGCGTTTGCTCCAGGTACGGGTACACCGGAAGTGGGGGGCTTGACTACACGCGAAGCACTGGAACTTATCCGTGGTATGAAGGGTATGAATATTGTTGGTGCAGATGTTGTTGAAGTTGCTCCACAGTATGATCCCACAACCAATACCGCGCAGAATGCAGCGCAGATGCTATTCGAGATAGTCAGCCTGTTCAAATTTGCCCCTGATTCTTAGGCGTTGAGCTGAATTTGATATTGCACGGGGAATGAGCCGAGAAATAACATGACAAATTCAACCGCAAGCTACAGCCAGTTATGTGAAAGGCTGGACGGAAGTGAAGATGATGCCTGGCGTGTTCACAACGAAGCGTTGGAAATGCAACGCCGTGGTGAGGATGTAGTGGTACTCTCCATAGGTGATCCGGATTTTCGAACACCGGAGCCGATCGTCGACAATGCCGTCAGCCATTTGAAAGTGGGACGTACCCATTATTCGCCTGCTCTCGGCGAGTTGAGCCTGCGACGCGCAGTAGCAGATTACGAAGCCCGGGTTTCACCCCATGACTGCAGCGTCGATGAAGTCTCCATATTTCCAGGAGTTACCGCAGGCATCCATGCGGTGATGAGTTGTTTACTTGATCCGGGTGATGGTGCCGTGGTTGTGGACCCCATGTATGTGGGGTATGAACCAATTTTCAGTGCGCTGCAGGCTGAAGTTCAGATTACACAGGCTGATGCCAGAAACGGTTTTGTGATCGAAATTGATGCGATCAAGAAGGCAGTAACGCCAACGACCAAGGTGGTTTTTATTAATACACCGGCTAATCCTACGGGGGCGATAATCCCCAGGGAAGACCTTGTTGCTCTTGCGGAGTTCTGTCAAAGCAAAGGCCTCTGGTTGGTGTGTGACGAAGTTTACTCGATGTTTACTTTTGAAAAACCACACATATCTTTACGCACGGCGGCCAGCAAACTTGATCAGCTCGTTGTAATAGATGGCTTGTCAAAATCGCATGCGATGAGTGGTTGGCGTATGGGGTGGGTGGTAGCACCACCCGAACTCACCCGATATCTGGGGAATTTTTCTGCCATGTCAATATTCGGCTGTCCGCAGTTTATTCAGGATGCGTCGGCGTTTGCGTTAAACAACGACGAGTACTACGTCAAGGAAATGCGAGACGAATATCAAAAGCGGCGTGACGTAGTGTGCGAACGTTTGTTGAAGATGCCCGGTATCCGTTTTAACAAACCAGATGCCGGCATGTTTATCATGATAGACATTTCGTCCTATTGTTCGGACGACAAACTGTTCGCAAAACAGTTGCTGGATGGTGAACGTGTTTCGTTGTTGCCGGGCAGCGCGTTTGGAGATAGCACTGCAGGACATGTGCGTTTTTCTCTGGTGCAACCGACTGGTGTACTGACAGAAGGGTGCGATCGTCTGGAGTCGTTTCTTAAAAATTACCCTGAAGAGAATTGAGTGGGTTAGATAATCTGTGGGCAAGACCAGCAGCAGATGCGGCAATCAGTTCTCGTAGATCAGGTTCTGGCCTGCGAGTATTCTGCTACTGGCCAGGCGATTCATTTGCTTCAATCGTGTAACCGTAGTGCCGAGTTTTGCTGCAATTATTGTCAGATTTTCTCCGCTTTTAACTTCGTAAATTCTCACTGGTCTGTTTTCAGTTACCAACTCAGTCGTTGGTAGCGATGGCTGTTCAGATTCTGATAATACAGTGTTGTCACCCGAGCTTTCGTTATCATTTAAATCATAAAAGCTTAACGGAGACTCAGTTGCAGAAAGGCTTGTTGATGGTTCAGTGAATGAATCTGTTTTAGCAAGGTTTTGTGTTTCTGCTGAAGCTTTGGTGCCGCTATTACCTGTGCTGCCATGTGGGCTCAGAACCAGAACAGTGGTTGGGCCGGGTCGCTGTATTGTTGATTTTTCTTTGGCAGCTACAGAGGAGGGGGCTGTGTTCGCAATCGCTTGTACATAAGTAGTATTGGTGTTTTCCTGTTTAGAACCTGTCGCCGCTGCCACGGGCAGCATGGGCTTGGCAGCAACGCTGATCGCAGCATTGGATAACTCTACTTCTGCTTTCCGGATAGCTGGTCGTTGGAAATCGGATTCAGCGAATTTGACTTCTTGAGCGGGACCCTTTTGAGCGGAACCCAAAACAGAATTCATAGAATTCTTCAAAACGGAATGCCAGTGGCTAAGATTGAGCCGCTCATTGATCTCCGAGTCAAAAGTTCGGTACAGACCCATAAGCAGAACTGAGAATGAAATCAGAAGAATAGCAATGTCAGACTTCGTAACCACAACGTAGTAAATACATCCAATGACTGTATAAATGGCATGACTGCCGTTTACGAATGTTAACCTTTTAAGTTTAGTTATTGGATTAACAAATCACCATAGACAGATTTTTGATCGCCAATATTTTGACTGTCGTGTTATTTGCGCCCTTTGGTTTTAAGGTGCACAGGTGATGTACTACTGAGACTCTGGCGGAATTGTCTCGTGATTAAATTCCTAATCGGTCCCTGGTTGCATACCACGCCATTGCCATCTTGAGCAGAACGGGCCTGGCTCTATCTCCACCCGGGAACGTTTGGTGCGGAATATCACTCATCAGGTCAAATGCGCTTTTATCACCGGCTATCGCCTGGCTTATAATTTTTCCTGCTATGCTCGCCAGTGCTACTCCGTGACCTGAGTATCCGCTTGCGTTCCAGAAGCGTTTTGAAATTTCTTCAAAGCAAGGCAGGCGATTGCGTGTAATTGCCAGTGTACCGCCCCATGCATAATCTATTCGCGTGTTTGCCAGTTGCGGAAAAACTGACAACATCGGTTTGCTGACTATGCGTTTAATGTCAGCAGGGAATTCATAACCCCATGTTTCGCCTCCGCCAAACAAGAGGCGCTTGTCATGTGTCATTCTGAAGTAGTTAACAACAAAGCGATCGTCGCAAATTGCTTGCTGGTTTGCGATCAGGCTATCGGGAAAAGCATCTGGCAGTGGTTCAGTTGCAATTATGTAGTTGTTGATGGGCATCACCTTGGATGCTATGAGCGGATTCAGGTTATTCAGATAACCGTTACAGGCAAGCACAACGTGTTGCGCAATGACATGCCCTTTTTCCGTTTGAATACGTTTACCCCCCATTGCTGAGTGCGAGCTGGCAAAGGGGATGTTCATTGAGCTGACCCGGCTGTTCTCGAAAATCTTTGCGCCGGAATTTTCAGCCAACGCGGCCAACCCAAGGGCATAGTTAAGTGGGTGTAAATGCGCGGCGCTGTGATTAATGACGCCACCTCTATAGCTGTCACTGGCCAATACAGATGAAAGCTGTTGCTTGCTGACTATTTCAATATCGTTGCAATCATAGTGTTTGGCAAGAAAATCTACCTCCTGTTTTTGTTCTTCAAAAAGTTTTTCGCTGCTGGAGGTATAAACAATACCGGGTTGGTAGTGACAATCGATTTTGTGTTGTTGTTTTATTTCCCGGCACAGTGTCTGTACTAATGAGGACGCATCAATAGAGATATCCCACATTTTTTTTGCCCTATCCTGACCAACGTGTTTGTGCAGGTAAGGTTGATCCTTGTTAAACCCACAGCCAATCTGGCCACCATTACGGCCCGAGGCTCCCCAGCCAACGCGATTGGCTTCAAGTACCACACAGTCGACACCGGCTTTGGCCAGGTGCATCGCGGTACTTAAACCGGTATATCCAGCGCCGATGATGCAAACAGAAGTTTTGACTTCGCCTTCCAGTGGTGTCCTTGGAGAGGGTGGCTCTGCCGTGGAGGCGTACCAGCTGGGCGGATATTCACCAGGCTTATCATTGATTGTAAGCAGATCAGTCAACAATGATGCGTCCCGTTTTAGCGTTGAATGAGTGTGTCAGTTACACATTCAGTAGTAGGTGGTCGCGCTCCCAGGGACTGATAACACGTTGGAATTCCTGTAGCTCTTGCTTTTTAATTGCTTTGTAGATATCACAGAATTCGGCACCTAGAGTGTTGCGTATTTCTGCTTCAGCCTCGAACAGTTCCAGTGCTTCGTGTAAGCCGAACGGCAAGGAATGGGGCAGGGAGTAGGCTTCGCCCGAAACAGCATCGCGCGGTTTTGACTTGGATTTCATGCCGATATAACCACAGGCCAGGCTGGCGGCAAGCGCTAGATAAGGATTGCAATCCATACCGGCAACGCGGTTTTCTACGCGACGGCTTGAAGGGTCTGATACCGGTATTCGTAAGCCGGCACTTCGATTGTCTTCCCCCCATTCAAGATTTATAGGTGCTGCATCATCACTGACAAAACGCCGATAAGAATTAACATAAGGTGCGAGAACACACATCACTGACGGCATCAGATTTTGCTGTCCAGCCAGAAAGCCGTAGAAAAATTCAGTTGGCTGGTTGTTTTCGTCATTGAAGATATTTTGGCCGGTATTACTATCTATAACGCTCTGATGAATGTGCATGGCGCTGCCTGGTTCATCTTGCATTGGCTTCGCCATGAAGGTTGCAAAACAGTTGTTGCGTAGTGCTGCTTCGCGGATGGATCGCTTGTAAAAAAATACCTGATCTGCCAGCGTAATCGGATCGCCATGCTGAAGGTTTATTTCGATCTGGCCAGCTCCGCCCTCTTGGATAATAGTATCTATTTCAAACCCTTGAGCTTCTGCAAAATCATAGATATCGTCGATCACTGTGCCGTATTCTTCTACAGCACTCATGCTATAGGCCTGCCGTCCAATACCTTGCCTGCCAGTTCGTCCTATAGGTGGCTCGACCGGTTCATCGGGATTTACATTGGGTTTGGTCAGGTAGAATTCGAGTTCAGGTGCGACAACCGGTTGCCAGCCTTCTTTCTTGTAGAGATCTACAATGTTGCGTAGAACATTGCGTGGAGCGAACGGCAAAGGCGTCCCGTCTTGTACAAAGATATCGTGGATGACTTGCAGGGTTACATCGGCTGACCAGGGTACTGCAGTGGCTGTGTTGAAATCGGGTACCAGTAACAAGTCTTTCTCGGTCCATGGGTCAACATAGTCTTCCGGAGTGGCATATTCCCCGGTAATTGTCTGAAAAAAAATCGATACGGGTAGAAACATTCGATCGCTGCGAGCGAATTTTCGAGCAGGCATGGTTTTACCACGGGATATGCCTGCGAGATCTGACACTATGCATTCAACATCGTCCGCTTTACGCCCGTCCAGCCACTCATGCAGTTTTTCAGGTATTTTGTCAGTCCAATGATTATTGCTGGCGTGGTCTTCAGGCATGTTGCAGTGCTGTCTCTGGTGATCTCAAACGGCGTTTTCTTGAAAAAATCGGCGGAATTGATCGCTCCAACGTTGCGTTGATAGTGGTTGATCAGAATGCGAAAGTGCATACTCCACCAGCTCTTCGTTGGCGATCAGTTGGCGCCTGTATTTCACCAGGTCGTAGGTGTATTCGCGGTTGAATTCCGGGTGTGGCTGAATGGACAAGGCCTTTTTGCCATAACCAAGAACGGCATGTTTGCAAAAATCGCTTGAGCCGATGGTGTCAGCCTCTGCCGGTGGTTCAATGACCTGATCCTGATGCATGGCATTGACAATTGTGGGCGAGTCTTCGTTTTTCATGTCGTAGGCAACCGGGCCAGCCGACCAGCCATGTGCATATTTTTCTACTTTACCGCCCAGCGCCTGGGCAAGAATCTGATGACCGAAACACACGCCTATAATGGGTATGGACTGTTCGTAGGCATCACGGATTAATTTTTCCAGAGGTGGGATCCACGAGTGCGGTTCATACACGCCATGGCGTGAACCCGTTATCAACCACCCGGCCGCATCATTTGCTGACGAGGGCAGTTGATTATGCTCAACATCAAAGATTTCATAGTCGAAATCAGGCCCCAGAAACTTGCAAAACATGATGTCATAGTCACCATGATCCTCGCGCAGCTCTTCCGGTACCGCACCACACTTTAAAATGCCTATAGTTTTCATGCGTGCAAAGTGTACCTTAATGCAACCTCTATGGCTTATCTGGAATCCCTTGGTTTTTACCTGCTTAATTGCAGCAGGAAGTGAGCCGATGGCTGTGGTCTTGCCAGCAGTCAGGAGACCATGGTCTGCAACTTACTGCCAGGTGCAGCATACCGCCATCTCACTTGAGTGAAAATCGCACTGGAACGGTCGCTTTGTAAAATGATTCTCGCAATTCAGGTGGCGGTGGTGGCATTGGATTGGCACGCTTGAGCATTTCAAGCGCTGCTTTATCGAGGCCGGCGACGCCACTGGATTGCACCAAAGCAGAAGCAAGCAGATTGCCGCCTTTATCCAGAGAGAAAGAGACCACTACCAGGCCCTGAATTCCGCGGCGCTTCAGATTTCTCGGGTACCGCTTGTGTTTGGCCAACCAGGCTGTTATTCGCTGCTCATAGTTTTGGATTAGCTCGGGGTCACCGCCAGCTTCGCGGGCGTCACTTTGTCGTGAAGCTCCTGATAGCTCCGAACTCTGGGGACTGGCCGGTTTGTTGGTAGCGGTTGAATTTTGCACACGGGTGTCAGGATTCGATCCCGAGACCGGTACTGGTTCGACGGCTCTGTCTGGCTCTGGTTTCGCTTCTGGCTCTGGTTCCGGCTCAGGTTCCGGTTCAGGTTCCGGTTCTGGCTCTGGTTCCGGTTCTGGCTCTGGTTCCGGCTCTGGTTCTGGTTCCGCTTCTGGTTCTGGCTCTGGCTTTGGTTCTGGCTCTGGTTCCGGTTCTGGTTCCGGTTCTGGCTCTTGTTCCGGTTCTGGCTCTGGTTCTGGTTCCGGCTCTGGTTCTGGTTTCTGTTCTGGCTCTGGGGGCTGCTCGCTGGTCAATCCAGGCTCGGTCGAATCTGAGTCCGCATTATTGTCAGTGGGTGAATCAATAGTTGCATCATTTACACTGGGTGCTGATATGTCTCCAAGAACCAGTCTGATGTTCCCGCCACGGATAACTTCGCCGGTGTTTTTTCGGAATTGTTTAGCAAGCAGAGAAAAACCCAAAATATGGACCGCAACAGAGACCACCAAAGCAAGTAACCAACCCTTATTCATTTATTGAAACTGCCAGGTGTATTGGCACCGCTGATGACCCATTCGGTGATCAAGGCAATCTCCGGCACATCAAGATTGCGTAGTTCGGCAATTATCTGCTTGAACACGCCGACTGTTAAATTGCGATCGCTACAGAGGTAAATCAGGAGGTAAATCGTCGGTTGAGGTTTGGTGTTTGTTTCGATGCCATAATTCCACTGGTGCACGCTAAATGCCGTGGACAAGTTGGCAATCGAGTAACGTTGTGATTCCACAAAGATGTTACCGTCGCTGCCTATGTGCACGAGCCTCTCTGCTTCTGCACTCTGTGATCTTGTTGACTGTGGCATGGGCTTCAATATTATCGAATTATCGCATGGCGCAACCGGGGTCACAATTCCCTATACGGATTGCGATGATAAATATGCTTTCAAGACTTGTTTGTTGATCGATAAGGCTTGCTGCCAGGCAGTTACGTCAAATGAGTGTATATGCCAGCGGATTTCAGATGTACACTATAGATTCTTGGCGACAGGCAAAGGTATGGAGTACTTATGAAAGGCATGTTGACACTTGATGAGCTGCGCGAATGCGTTGACCGTGGCGAAATCAATACGGTATTAGCCTGTCAGGTTGACATGCAGGGTCGGCTCATGGGGAAACGCTTTCAGGCTGAGTATTTTTGCGAGTCTGCCTGGGAGGAGACCCACAGTTGCAATTATCTGTTGGCGACTGACATGGAAATGGAAACCGTTGACGGCTTTGCATCCACCAGCTGGCAGGCAGGCTATGGCGATTACACCATGAAACCGGATCTTTCCACCTTACGCCTTGCTCCCTGGTTGGATAGCACTGCACTGGTTCTGTGCGATGTGCTGGACCACCATACCCATGCAGAGGTACCTCATTCACCTCGTGCTGTCTTGAAAAAACAAATCGCCGAACTGGAACGCCGCGACACCGTTGCCTTTATGGCGTCGGAGCTGGAATTTTTTTTGTTTCGAAACAGTTTTGAAGAGGTAGCTGAAGCGGGCTATTCATCGTTACGCCCCATCAGTCAGTACAATGAGGACTATCATATTTTTCAGACTACCAAGGAAGAGGAAGTCATGCAGGCGATACGCAATGGTTTGCAAGGTGCCGGCATTCCCGTTGAAAATTCCAAAGGCGAAGCCTGCAGTGGTCAGGAAGAAATTAACGTACGCTACGCTGATGCACTCACAATGGCTGATCGTCATGTGATACTAAAAAACGCTTGCAAGGAAATCGCCTGGTCAAAGGGCAGGGCTGTGACGTTTATGGCCAAATGGAGTTATGACGCTGCCGGAAATTCCTCACATGTACATCAGTCTTTGTGGGCACGGGGTGAAGAGCCACTGTTTTATGATGCCAATTCGGATCATGGTATGTCAGATACCATGAAACACTACGTAGCCGGTTTGTTAAATCATGCTGCTGAAATTACATTGTTCCTGGCACCCTATATTAATTCCTATAAACGTTTCCAGGCTGGTACTTTTGCCCCTACAAAAGCTGTCTGGAGTATGGACAATCGAACAGCAGGTTACAGAGTATGCGGAGCTGATAGTAAAGCCGTCAGGGTAGAATGCCGGGTAGGCGGGGCAGATCTGAATCCCTACCTCGCGTTTGCTGCATTGCTGGCAGCCGGTCTCGATGGTATCGATCAAAAGATGGGGCTCGAAGATGCCTTTGTGGGTGATGCATACGCTGGCGAAGGTGTGCAGGAAATACCTTCAACCTTGCGTGACGCGATAAGATTGGCGGACGAATCTGCTTTTCTGCGCAAGGCGTTTGGTGACGAGGTGATTGATCACTACACCCATGCGGCACGTTGGGAGCAATTTGAGACTGACCGGCGCGTTACTGATTGGGATTTACGGCGTGGTTTTGAACGCGCTTGAGAACGCGAATAAAAAATGTTCGCCTTTATCTGCTTTCCTGAAAACCTTTGATAACCATACGATAAATTCTGCGATAACTTCCGCGATAACTACTGCGAAAAATTCAATCATGTCTGTAGCAATGAATACCAACTGGTCCTACCCGACAGCCGTGCGATTCGGGGCAGGTCGTATAAGTGAGCTGGGTGAGGCTTGCCAGGCCTGTAATATGGAAAACCCTCTGCTGGTTACTGATCCGGGGATTGCTTCCCTGCCCATTACAGCAACAGCGGTAGCCGCAGTAAAATCAGCTGGCATTGATTGCGCCGTATTTTCAGATATCAAAGCCAACCCGACAGGCAGCAATGTTGAGGCGGGGGTTGAAGCTTTTCGGTCGGGTAGGCATGACGCGGTTATCGCTTTCGGTGGTGGTTCCGGGCTGGATGCGGGCAAGGTCATCGCGTTTATGCAGGGGCAAAAACGACCTGTGTGGGATTTTGAAGATGTTGGTGATTGGTGGACACGGGCTGATCCGGCTGGCATCGCACCTGTCATTGCTGTTCCGACAACTGCGGGTACCGGCTCGGAGGTAGGGCGTGCAGGTGTAATCACCAATGAGGAAACGCATACAAAAAAAATTATTTTTCATCCTGACATGATGCCAAAGATTGTCATCTGTGATGCCGAACTGACTGTTGGTTTACCACCGGCAATGACCGCTGGCACTGGATTCGATGCTTTTGTTCACTGCCTTGAAGCTTACTGTGCGCCGACCTATCACCCAATGTCGGAAGGCATAGCCGTTGAGGGTATGCGATTGGTGAAAGAGTATTTACCGGTCGCCTTCAAAAATGGTGCTGATATCGAAGCTCGTGGTCATATGTTGAGTGCAGCAGCCATGGGTGCAACCGCATTCCAGAAAGGCCTTGGCGGTATACACGCCCTGTCACATCCGGTAGGGGCGTTGTATGACACGCATCATGGAATTACCAATGCCATGTTTACACCTTATGTTTTACTCAATAATCGTACAGCAATAGAACAAAAACTGGTGCGCCTTTCCGATTGGCTGGGAATAGGTAATGGCTTTGAAGGCATGTTCAACTATTTGTTGGAACTTCGTGAGTCTCTTGAAATCCCGCATACACTCACGCAATTGGGTGTGGCTTCACCGGATATTGATAAAATTGCCACCATGGCTCTGGAAGACCCTTCTGCTGGTGGGAATCCGGTCACTATGACCAAAAGCATGTGTGTCAGTATGGTGGAACGTGCTGTGAGCGGTGATTGTGTGCTGTAAGGTTGTGTGCTCTTTCGCTGTAACGCTGTAAACAAAGGCGAAGCGTCAATCTTTAAGTGTGGCCATTTAATTTACAGAACAAGGAGTGATAGCTACAGTTTTGTTTTCGAAAAGCAGTTCTGATTGGTTAACCAAATTCATTCGCAATAGTATTCACCGCAATAGTATTCGCCGCACTAGTATTCGCAAAAGTGATCGATTTATACAGCGGCGATCGCGTGGCTTGCGGTATTTACTGTGTGCTGTGCTATGTCTTCAAATAATATCCTTTTTTGGTTTCGTAGATAAAACTGCAGCTGCTGAACTGCAAGTTTTACGTATCGGCACTGGTGGCTCCTCAGGTAACTATTTCCCGGTTGGTTCTCTCATCGCCCAGGGAATCAATAATCACATTGCCGGAGATTCACTACACAACGAACATGGTCGTGATGTTGTTCTGCTTGCACAACGTTCCAACGGATCGGTTTCCAATGTAGAAGATATAAGTAGCGGACTACTTGAATCTGCACTGGTACAGGCAGATATCGCACATTTGTCTTACAGGGGCCAGGATTCGGTGCGCAGTAACATGCCAAAAGCCAGGCTTGGGGCTATTGCATCCCTGTATCGGGAAAGTGTACATCTGGTTGCCAGTCGTAAAAGCGGGATTAATAGTATTGGTGATTTGTCTGGCAAGCGTGTCTCGATAGATGAAGTGGGTTCCGGTACTGAGTTGGATGTTCAAATTATTTTTGACGCGCTGGGCATGGCTCGGGAAAGGATCAATATTGTTTATCTGAAGCCTGATGATGCCATCAGTCGATTGCAGCTAGATCAGCTAGATGCATTTTTTATTGTCGCCGGATACCCGGTACAAGCTGTCTCTGAACTTGTTGATTCCGGCATCGCCAATATTGTTCCAATTAGTGGTGAAGGAATAGAGCGAATTCTTGAGCGTGATTCCTTCATCACCAGGGGTGAGATACCGGCCGGCACCTATGCCAACACGGACAGTGTCGAAACGCTTGCAGTATCAGCACTTTGGGTGGCTGCCTGGTCTATGGATGAGGATGTTGTTTACGGATTAACCAAAGCTTTGTGGAGTGATGAGGTACAAGCTCTGCTAATGAATGGGCACCCGCAGGGGCGTCAGATTAATTTATCCTCCGCACTATTGGGTCTTGGCATTCCTGTGCACCCTGGCGCCGCCCGTTTTTATCAGGAAGCCGGTATTGAAGTACCGTCATACAGGCCGATTACTCCAGAAGAGAGTGCAAAGGTGGTCAAGTGAGTTACATCAGTGGCAGATTTGGTGGTTGGTGGACTGCTGCGATTTTGCTGTTTCTGTTGTTGATGGGTGGTCTCCTGGTTGTTTATACCTTTTTAAACACCAATCGTATTCGTGAAGCGCTCGCCACTGAAGTTCTGGAGCAGCAACATGATGTTGAGTTGCTCATTAGTGGCTACGCGGATGTCATGCTGGCGCTGGAGAATGAGCGTCAGCAACCCGGGCAGCAAAGCCGTACAAAGTTGCAAGACGCGCTGGACATTGCGCAGCTACAGCTAGACCTGATGCGATCCAACTACAGTTTTGAACGTCTCGACGGTGCTGCGAAAGCCCATGCTTATGTAAAACCTGTGTTGGAAGACGTGGAACAGTGGTTGGCCTGGGGAGTTCATGATTACAGCGGGACCAGCCCACAGGTATTGGCCATCGTATATAACCGTCTCGCCGATAGGCTGGGTACTTTGCGTGATATCTCAGGTGAAACAACCAAGGTTGCCCGAAGCTTGATGGATGCTCACGAAAAAGATCTTGCAAGCTTTAGAAACTCTTTAATTGTTCAACTTGCCGCATTCCTGGCTGTGTCAGCTGGAACTATTTTTTTACTGCTGCGGCAGCGTAACTTACAGGAGAGGATTGCCAGTGATCAGTTACAAAGTGCGAGCCGGTTTCGTGAATTTGCCGATATCGGGGCGGACTGGCTTTGGGAAACCGATACTGATCTTGAGCTGGTTTCAGATTCAAGGTATTCAGTAAGCAAGTCTCCCAGGCTGGATACTGTGCAACGTGAGTCGGTTGGAATTGAAGATTCGGCTGATAGTTTAACAACAACGGTTGCCCCTGAATTGGGAAAACATCTATTGCCAATGGACAAGATGCTGACACAGCAGCCTTTTACTAATATTGAGTCGAGAATTCAGACCGCTGATGACACCTTCAGGGACTATTCGCTGAGTGCCAGACCGGTATTGGATGAAAACGGAAATTTTACTGGTTATCGGGGGATTGGCCGGGACATTAGCCGTCGCAAGCAAATTGAGCGGGAACTTGAAGCCGCCTCGAGCGCTCTTGTGCAGGCGCAAATGCGCGGGCGTGAGCAAGCCGAAGATGCGCTTAAAGCATCGGAGCAGTTTTTACGCACCACAATAGACTCCTTGCCGCAGCGAATTGCCATACTTGATCGCAACGGTAATATCATCGAAACCAATCGTTCCTGGGATGTAAACGAGGTTGCAGCCCATAGTATGTCCGGAAAAAAAGCGGTGGATCGTAACATCCGCGAATTTTATCTGTCACAGCCGGAAATTAGAAATAGCGACCGCGCAGTGCAGGCTGAATTCAGCGCCATGGTGGAGTCATTGGAAACGCTGGTGCATGAAGGTGGTGATTCATTAGCCTTGAACTTTTCAACTGGCAGTGGTGAACAGCAGCGCTGGTATTCAGTCAAAGCCCATCCATTGCGCACCGACGAAACACGCTATGCCTTGCTGGTGTATGAAGAAACTACCAACCAGAAAAAGCTGGAAGAAGATGATCGGCGATTGCGGGCCGATCTTGCCCATGCTGCACGACTGTCAACAGCGGGTGAAATGGCCAGTGGCCTGGCTCATGAGCTTAATCAGCCGTTGACGGCTATTAGCCACAACTGCGATGCTCTGCAGTCAATGTTGCAAACTGATGCCAATCAGTTACCCGAGGCGACATCTGAAGTGTTGGAAACCGTGACCGACATTGCCGATCAGACGCAACGTGCCGGTGCCATAATCAGAAGTATGCGTCAGATGGTACGAAAGGATACCGAGAACCACGTGGAGACTGATCTGAACCGCCTGGTGCAGGAGACATTGCGCCTGACGCGTCCTGAAGCCCGTGAGCATGGAGTTCGTGTATCTCTGGACCTGGCTGCTGATTTACCGCTACTGTTGTTGAACCCGGTTCAGATACAACAAGTTCTGGTAAATCTTGAAAGAAACAGTGTTGAAGCGATGGTGAGTGCAGGTGTGAATGATCGAATACTTGAAATCACGACAAGGGTAGATGAACAGCAATTTGTTCGAATCAGTGTCACGGATTCAGGGCCCGGCTTTGCCGATGAAGTACTGAACCAGTTGTTCACAGCCTTCGTAACCACAAAGCCTCAAGGCATGGGACTGGGTCTGTCTATTAGCCGTTCCATTGTTGAGTCACACGGTGGTCGCTTGTGGCTGGATCGCGAATCGGGTCGAACTAGCATACACTTCACGTTACCAGTATCGGTTGAGAGCCCGCAGGTGGCGAAGTTATAAATGCAATATGACACTGCTACCGGCAAATCTTAGCCTGCGTCTTCATGATGGATACGCCTGATGTCAGAAGTTGAAGAAAACAGAATAGTCTACGTTGTTGATGATGATGAGGCTGTGCGTGTGGCTTTGAATCGTTCTCTGGGTATGCGAGGCTATAGTGTTGTGTTATGTGAGAGCGCTGAAGATTTTCTCGATCGTTTTACTGACAAAGCACCTTGTTGTCTGCTACTGGATGTGCGTATGCCGGGTATCGGTGGCTTGGAACTTCAGGAGAGTCTTAATAAGGCTAATGTAAGGGTACCGATCATCTTTGTGACCGGACACGGTGATATCCCGATGTCAGTGCGAGCCATCAAGCAGGGTGCTGTGGATTTTCTGGAGAAGCCTTATCTGGTCGATACTCTGCAGGAACGCATAGAGACCGCGTTGGCGTTGAGTGCAGAATGGGCAAGCGAGATCGCTTCAAAGGCAGAAGTCGTTCATCGCTTTGAGAGTCTTACGGCACGCGAGCGTGATGTTTTCCATTTACTGGTGGCAGGCGCGGCTGATGCTTCAAACAAGTCCATAGCACGCCAATTGGAAATCAGTCACAGAACAGTGGATGATCATCGTGCTCGAATTATGGCGAAAATGTCTGCCAGATCGCTACCTGAGTTGGTAGATATGGCAAAAATCTGTGGTGTGCATCTCCAGAAATAGACTTTGTGCCAGCCTGATATTTGTTCGTTGCCTTCCACTGTTTTGTTGGTTCTCGCAGCTTAGCTCCATATTTCCTTGTTAAATAATTGTTACCGTAATGTTACGGGGGTAATAGTACGGATTTACAGTCAGGGCGGCAGAAATCAGTATCGGGTTGCTCCAGATCTGAAATTTGCGGCTTGAGTCTGCACAAAGTACCAATCTGTTCAGCCTGCTCGCAGATATCTAAACCTGTCAGTTTTTCTGACAATTCTGGAATACATTCCCTCTGAACACAATTCCTTGGAGGAATTACTACATGAAAGTAAAAATGAAACATATGCTGTTGTCAGCATGTGTAACGATGGGAACCACGATCTCCGGTGTTGTTAGCGCCGAGGAATTCGTGACGATAGGAACTGGTGGTCAAACCGGTGTTTACTACGTGGTAGGCGGCTCGATCTGCAAACTCGTCAACCGTGGTACTAAAGATCACAATATCAAATGCACTCACACCACAGGCGGCTCGGTAAAGAATATCAATGGAATTCGAGCTGGTGACCTGGATATGGGTGTTGCCCAGTCGGACTGGCAATACCACGGTTATAACGGCACCGCACCCGATCAGTTTCCAGATGGCGCCTATGAAGACCTTCGTGCTGTATTTTCCGTTCACCCTGAACCCTTCACGGTTGTGGCACGTGCTGATTCAGGTATCGAAAAATTTGAAGATCTCGTAGGTAAACGTGTCAATGTCGGTAATCCCGGTTCAGGCGCGCGTGGCACCATGGAAGTAGTGATGGAAAAAATGGGCTGGACCATGGACAGCTTTAAACTGGCAGCGGAGTTGAAGTCATCCGAGCAGTCTCAGGCATTGTGCGATAACAAAATCGATGCAATGGTTTTCACAGTAGGGCACCCCAGCGGAACTATCAAGGAAGCCACTACGTCCTGCGAGTCAAAGCTGATTCCTGTGGTTGGAGAAGCTATCGATGCACTCTCTAACGATAACTCTTTCTATGCTCAAACTGTTATTCCAGGTGGTATGTATACGGGTACTGACGTTGACACTCCGACATTTGGTGTTGGTGCAACCTTCGTTACTTCAGCGACTGTCAGCGAAGATATCATTTACAACATCACTAAAGCTGTATTTGATAATTTCAAGCGCTTCAAGAAATTGCACCCGGCTTTTGCCAATCTGACAGAGGAAGAGATGATCAGCAACAA
>CALLOA010000174.1 GCA_938005265.1 uncultured Granulosicoccaceae bacterium | reverse complement strand
CGATGAAACGATCGTGATGAAATCCGGTAAAGTTGTTGAGTCCGGTGCAACCGAGGCGATCTTTGAAAGCCCTCAACAGGAATATACCCGTGAACTGATCAGTGCAGCTTTTGAGATAAAAACGCTTTCCGGTTCACAGTCCTGAACTGCCTGATTATTCTGTTTCGCTGTATTTAATAGCCACCATTTTCTAACAGCCTCCATTTCGCCAGCCTCCCCGGGCCATGAGTGCATACTCTATAAGGCCAGCTATCTACTTTCCCGGTTATGCTAGTACAATGGCGAGTGACCCTGAATCCGCCTGAGTCCGCCAGAGTCCGGGATCGCATATATGGCATGACTCGCATTGCGGTGGCTTTACCGGTCCAGACCTACCAGAATAAAAAGTACCCCAAATACCATCAAAAACTGAGGAGTATTCATGTACGAAGAAAAGTTAGAACTTCTGATAGCAGGCGAATGGTGCCAGGGCAGTGAAGGCAAGACAGAGGCATTGTTAAATCCCGCCACAGAAGAAACCATTGCTCAGGTCCCTCATGCCTCGGCTGCTGATCTTGATCGTGCCATAAATTCCAGCCTGGATGGATTCAAAGTATGGCGAGCAACACCGGCAGCTGATCGCCAGGTCATTATGGAAAAAGCTGCCCGTCTGATGGAAGACAGGATGGACTCCATTGCCAAAACTCTGACTTTGGAAATGGGCAAGCCCCTGGCAGAGTCCAAAGTTGAGCTGGGTTTTGTTATCGGGGTTACCCGTTGGTACGCTGAAGAGGGCAAGCGAGCTTATGGTCGATTGATTCCCGCGCGTGCACCGGGCGTACGACAGATGATGGTCAAAGAGCCAGTCGGACCTTGTTGTGCATTTGTAGCCTGGAACTTTCCAGGTACTAATTTCATACGAAAAGTCGCAGGTGCATTGGGAGCAGGTTGCTCAATGTTGATTAAGCCGAGTGAGGAAACACCAGGTACTGCGGTTGCATTGGCTCGTTGTTTTCAGGATGCCGGGTTACCCCCGGGTGTTCTTAACATGGTTTTCGGTGTTCCGGATGATGTTTCTCGTCACGTGCTGGGTTCATGGATTCCCCGCAAGCTTTCGTTTACCGGCTCTATCCCGGTTGGCAAGCATTTGCAACAACTAGCTGCTGAAACACTCAAGCGTTGCACGATGGAATTGGGCGGTCATTCGCCAGTTATAGTATTTAATGATGCGGATATAGACAGTGCCCTGGATGCAATGGCCGGGTTCAAATTTCGCAACGCCGGGCAGGTATGTATTTCACCAACCCGTTTTTATGTTCAGGAAGATGCATACAAGCCATTTGTAAAAGGTTTTACAGAACGAGCTAAAGCTTTGAAAATCGGTAACGGCCTTGATGATGGCGTCACCATGGGTCCATTGATCGCCGACCGGCGTCTGGAAGTTATGGATACATTTGTAAATGATGCTAAGGATAAAGGTGCAAAGATCGAAACCGGAGGGCAACGCTTGACTAACCAGGGGTATTTCTATGCGCCCACAGTCATGAGTGATGTGCCTGATGATGCGAAAATCATGATTGATGAGCCCTTTGGTCCGGTGGCGCCGATCACGCCGTTTAAAAATTATGACGACGTTGTCGAGCGCGCCAACTCCTTACCCTTTGGCTTGGCTGCTTATGTGTTTACCAATGATGGTGCCAAAGCTGCCGCAATTGAAAGTGAGTTGGAAGCAGGGCTGGTTGGCGTAAATCACCCTATGATCTCAACGCCTGAATCGCCATTTGGTGGAGTCAATGAATCCGGCTATGGCTCAGAAGGTGGTATTGAAGGGCTTGATGCCTTTTTGCGCACCAAATTCATAACAGAAAAAGGCGTATAAAACCCCTTGTTCTAAATGTATCCATGCGTAAGTGTCGACTATAGTTGCTGAAAATAGTTGGCACTTACGCTGTCCTTGGTTTGTTCTTTGGTATCAATTTTCAGCCACTGGTAACTGGATTCGGTTGATGTCTGATCCATTTGTCATGTACACCGTTCCAGGCTTTGGCAGAAATCGCTCATTACGGCTTAAAACAAATTTTTCCCCGCATAGAGAGGTGCTGGCAGTTGATGCCGGCTTGATACGTTTGACGTAATTCAGGTTGCCTTCAATGTCGGGTGCTCCAGTGAAAAGTTCGCCGCACTCTCCAATATTATCTGCAGCGACTTTTAGCACGATGTTGTTGTCAGTCTGAGTTATGTCTCGTACCTTAATTGCTTGACGGTCAGCTCCGATAGCGGTTGCCGCTTTTATCGGTTCCAGAAATGCGACCCGGCTGTCGATGTATTGGTCGATATCGCCTGTGTCATTCAGGTGTCTGTGTTTGTGATTTTTAAACCATGCTGCAACTTCTTCATCAGAAAGGTAGCTTGTCTGGTTCGCTGAAAAGTCATTTGCGCTCATGCCTTCGTAGTCTGCGATCCAGCCAGCTATTTCTTCATTGTTGCCCCTTCCCAGTTCTATCCACTCGAGGTTGAATGCTTCAAAGATATAGGGGTTCCCTGCGTCTGGTTGGATAGGTATAAAACGGCCAACTGACAGCGTACCCGCCGCCAGATTGTTAGGAAACTCGGATATGAATCGAAACAGTATTCCGGATGTGGCTGCCACACGATAAAGGGTTTTGCCATCCGGTGACAAAAGTGTTTTACCTGCTGGTAATCGACCGGTTGCGTAGTGGCGTTGAATTTCAGGTCCGGCATAGTTGTTTTGTAAAGGCTGGTCTATTAGCTCAACTACATAGCCATAACGGTAAGGGTTTGATTCGCGATTCAGATACTGGTTCACCGTTTCGGCCGATTCCCTGATGTGTGCAAGCTTGTGATTCAGCATTGCTTGTTGCGGCGCGTTCCAGATTTCTGTGGACTCCACAGCAATGGACTCAATGGCAAGCAGGGTTTCCCAGGGGCTGGTCAGTAATTCTCCCACATCAAAAAGGCCGTCAATCTGAGTCAGATCGAGCTCTTTGGAATATTCCTCATTGAGTCGCCATTGACCATCAATACTATCCAGTGCGAGTCTGTGCAGATTTGTTAATCCAGCATTGTTTTTTTTCACGTAACTGATTTTTTTTTCGATATCGTGTGGTTGCCAGACTGGAAATTCATTGGCAGCAATATAGAGTGCGCCTTGATAATCAGTAGAGTTATTCTCAGATTCTCTGAGATTGTTGTTCTGTTGGCCGGACAGAAGTGTAGCGTCGTTCGAGCCGGGTGTGGATGAGTTGGAAAGTGGTATGTAACGCAAGGCGCTGGCATGCAAGTTTGCAGTGAATAGAACAGTTGACTGCATCCTGGTGTCGCTTGCTTCAGTAGCATGGGTTGCGGCGGATGGTAATTTAAAAATTGTCGAGCCTGGGTTTGCCTGCTGCTGTTCAGGACTCAGCTGCTGTGCTTTGCCGTCGCTGACTTTGGCTTCAACTTCGGCTTCAACTTCGGCTTCAACCGTGGCTTCAACCGTGGCTTCAACTTTGGCCTCAATTCTGGCTTCATTAAGTAATGCCTGTTGAACGGTCCCTACCTGGCTCATCATGGTCTGGTTGGTTGAGTCAGAATGCAGGGCAATAAATAGATCGCCAAGACTGTTAGCCGCAACGGCACTAATTCGCGTTAACGTTTTGCCAGGGTCGTTATCCGCTGCTTGCGTGCTAGCTGTAGAGGTCTGAAACAATGTAAGAAAGACAAAACAGATTATCAGTAACTTAGGCGATTGTGATAGCACGCCGCATGGCAACGTGTGTTTTCTGCGCAGCTTGGCATGCGGGGTAGTGAATAGAGTGGCTGTACGGTTTGGTTGTAGTCGGCTCAGATTCGGTCGACCCAGATTCAGTCGGCTCAATTTCGGGTTCTGCAACACAAGATAAGTCATTGATATTTTCTCCGTCTTATTTGTTATCGCCTGTTGCGTTCGGGCTTGCCCCGAAGGTTGGTCAACGCATGGACGGATGCGGAGGGTGAAACAACCTGTGAATGTTGGCGTAGTTGCAGTTTGTGGGAAAAAAATAGTCAACGCAAGCCGAAGTATTGTTCAGCTTTTGTTGGTAATTTTTTCATAACAGGAGAAAACTCAAAATTATTGCAAGGCACTGCAACCGTAATCTCCCGGAATTGGTAAAAAATATTTTACGAAAAAAATAGAATAGTAACTGCTATTAAAATTTGAATTGGATTGCCAGATAAACTGTTGCATGCGTGGTAATCGTTCCGTAGCATGTAATGCCGGGTGTCATGTGGAACCATGATTAGAATTCATTTCAATTGAATCCACATCCTTGCTGAAGATAAAAAAGAAAAAATATATAGAGAAATTAAATGATTAGATTTAGCAAGAACCCGGCAACAGTCTGTTTACTGTTATCAATGTTGTTACCTGGCGAGGAAGGCAATGGCTAAATTAAATCAAGATAATATGCAATGCGTTAGTCGCTCGGCGGCGCTACGTATGAAACCTGTGGCTTGCGCTGTTATTGGTGCCATTGCTATGGGGCTGATCAGCGTAACTGTACCTAAAGCGGCGACAGCGCAAAGCGAAGCTACTTCAGCAGAGGTGCAGCTGGTTCTTGAAAAAAACAAAGAGTTACTGAATACATTGGAGTTGCTCACTGACAGGTTAGGCATCTCACCGGGTGATAATCCGTGGGCTGACTACCAGCAGAAGATAGAATCTTTACAGGCGGAACTTGGTGATGTTCGTGGCCGGCTGGGTTTGGCTGAAAGAAGAATGGCCCAACATGCTTCGCTAGTCGATAACTTGCGCACACAGCACGCAGAGCGTGTAGAGCAACTGCAGCGGCAATTGGTTCAGGCATCTAATGCGCTTGATGCTGCAAACGAAGACTCAGGCAACAAATTGGCCGAAGCTCAGGCGGAGGCTTCCGTATTGTCAGATGAAATCAATGGATTGCGTGCCATGGAGAAAAGCCGGGAAGCGCGCCTGAGCGACCTTAAATCACAGCTATTGCAGACCATAACCTCCAAGAATGCAGCGCAGGTTGCTCAGCAAAAGCAGCTGGACGAATCTCAGTCAGATGCGCAAGCCGCCCTGGCTGATGTAGTAGCCAAGCAGAAACAGATTGACGGTCTGCGTGCTGAATTGGGCAGTGCCAACATCCGTGTTAAAAAGCTAAGCGCACAACTAACTGACGGTGCCAATCTAGTTGCAAGCCAGAAAGATGAGCTAAGTGCCGTGCAAAAGACAAATGACCAATTGTTGCAGCAACTGAATAATAGAACTGCTGTGGTTAAACGTCAGGATAAAGGTATAAGTCGCTTGTTGGCCAAATTGGATGCTGCAAGAGACGAGTTGCTTGCTGATAACGAGGCCGCTCAGCAGCGCGAGGTTGATTTAGTTGCGGAAATTACGCAATTACAATCTGATATGGCCGCTAACAAGTCGCTTCAGCGTGATTTGAGAATGAATAACCGTAGCATGCAGGCGGCTTACAGAAAGAGTGATGAAAAAGCA
This sequence comes from uncultured Granulosicoccaceae bacterium, assembly GCA_938005265.1. GTDB lineage: Bacteria > Pseudomonadota > Gammaproteobacteria > Granulosicoccales > Granulosicoccaceae > CALFCE01. Next base: position 16,874 of record CALLOA010000174.1, on the reverse strand, counting down.
GGATTGCTGGGGATTGAGTTAAATCATGTAAATAGTCAGCTTGCAGCTGCTAATGAACAGCAGTCTGTGCTGCAGGCACATCTGGATGAAACTCGCGAGCTTGCGGATGCCGCCAAAGCGCGAAACCGGGACTTTAAAAAACAAATTGCTCAAATCCAGATGGAGCTTGAAAAGGCTGGTGGTGAAAATACGCGTTTAAATCGTCTGGTTCAACAATCAAGTGAGGAAGCTGCCCAGTTGAACGCTATGATGGCTGAATCTTTTGAGCAGGGGGCTGCATTACAGCAAGAGCTTGAACAGGTAAATGTTAATCTGCTAGCGGCACGAAATCAGGAAATGAAGTTGGCTGGACTGCTTGATGATGCACGTCGTGTTGCCGAGCAGGCGAAGAGCCGGAATCGTGATTTGAAGGGGCAGCTAACGCAAGCGACTGGCGATCTGGAATTGCTTGGTTCTGAAAAAAATCAACTCGCTGGATTAAACTCGGAGTTAACCACTCGTTTGGCTGATTCAGGCAGTGAGCTGGCTGAACGTACAGAAGAGGTCGAAGCTTTACAGACTAACGTCGATAAACTTAAGCAGTCCCTTGCTGATTTACAGCGTGGCAACGATGATGTCACGGAGCAACTGGTAGCAAGTCGCGAGAAGGGTGAAGCACTCGAAAAGCATCTTGTAGAACTGCGTAACAAGGTAACATCACCACGCGAAGCCGCTTTGGCCTTACGTAATCAGGTAGGTCAAAAACTCAAGGAGCAGGGGATTGAAAATACTGTGCTGGGTATTCGGGCCGATAATTCGGTAACTTTCAAGATTCCCAATGAGCTGCTGTTTGTCTCTGGTAGTGCGCGTCTCAACAAGAACGGACGAACGTTGATGCAACAGGTTGGTAATGCACTTAATGAAACAGATGATTCGGTTATGGTGCGTATTGAGGGGCACACTGATTCTGTTCCTGTAGCTGAGAAGTTCAGGCATATATTTCCAAGCAATTGGTTTTTATCGGTCTCCCGTGCGGCCAATGCTGTGGATTTCTTGCATACACAGGCAGGCATGGAGCCTACACGGCTGTCAGCAACTGGCTTTGGTGAATTCAAGCCACTTGCGAGCAACGAAACGGTTGAAGGGCGTAATCGTAATCGTCGTGTAGAAATTATTTTGATGCCTGATACTAATGCTGACCAAGCTGGGAGCTAGCTGAGTTCCGGTGTTTTGGATTCCCGCCTACGCGAAGGCGGGAATCCATTACCGTCAATAGAAAAGTTGGATTCAGTAACCAACCAACTCGTAAAAGTGCCTTCTACATTTGGATTCATATCGCTCATTGCCGCCGATTTCAACCTGCTCTCCCTGTTTCATCGGCATGCCATTTGAGTCAAGGCGCACGACCATCGTTGCTTTTTTCCCGCATTGGCAAACCGTTTTCAGTTCTTTTAATTTGTCTGCAATGGCGAGTAAGCGTTCCGAGCCGGCAAAAAGTTCACCTCTGAAGTCCGTACGTATGCCATAGCACAAAACAGGAATTTGCAATTCATCTACCACCCTGCTTAATTGGTCAACCTGCACGCGTGTTAAAAACTGAGCCTCATCAAGTAGCACACAGGAGATGGCTTTTTCCTGAGTGGCGGCAGCAATACATTGCCGGAGATCAGTGTCATTATCAAAAGTGGTTGCTACCTCGCTGAGTCCAATTCTGGAGCTGATACTGTTGCGCCCGAAGCGTTCATCAATGGCTGCGGTAAACAACAGCACGTTCATTCCTTGTTCGCGATAATTGTGTGCGGATTGCAGCAGCGCAGTAGATTTTCCTGCATTCATCGCTGAGTAGTAAAAATAGAGTTGGGCCATGGCTGAGTGTGAGTACTGCTTGCTACCTTATAATAAGGAGGATTGTACCAGCCAGCACATCAATGCTAAGCCTCATGTGGCTGCTGGGTTATAATTACGTATGACTGAAAGAAAAGATGTATCAGAATTACCCGATGTTGCCGGGCCTTCCCAGGTGGCTCATGATGGTAATCGCTATGAAACGTTAGCCGTAAAAGCTTCGCATTACCTTGACTTGCAAACTGGTGCCGTGGTAGCGCCGATACATACCGCCACGACCTTCGCTCGGGACGACAAATATCGCCTGCTTAATGCAGCTTGCGCTTACTCTCGTGATGATTCGCCATCCTATCCTATAGCCGAGCAGACCTTGTCAGATTTGGAAAACGCTGACGGGTGTTGTCTCTTTTCCAGTGGCATGGCTGCCATATCCTCGGTAATGCGCGCGTTTGGATCCGGGGCAAATCTGGTTTTGCCGGAATCACTGTATTGGGGTGTGTTCAGTTGGGCAAAGCGATTTGCTGAAAAGAATGATATTCGGATTCATTTTTATGACAACGCAGGCAAGGATTCACTGCAAAATCTGTTGTCCAGTTTACAAGAACAGGGTGTACGCCCTGATCTAGTGTGGGTCGAAACACCATCCAATCCATTTCTTCATGTTACAGATATTCAGGCCGTGTCCAGCATCGTTCACGCAGCGGGTAGCCTGTTGTGTGTAGATAGCACGGCAGCCAGCCCGGTTCTGACCCGTCCGCTGGATCTGGGTGCTGATTTTGTTGTTCACTCAGCAACGAAATATCTCAATGGTCACAGTGATGCTTTGTGTGGTGCCGTTTTGACCAAGGAAGATAATGCTACATGGCAATCTGTCTGTGAAGAGCGGCATCTTAGTGGTGCCGTTGCCGGCAATCTGGAAGCCTGGTTACTGAGCCGGGGGATGCGCACATTATTTTTGCGTGTTGGCCGGGCTTCAGACAACGCCCTTCGAATTGCTGAATTTCTTGATGGGCATGAAAAAGTGGATAAGGTTCATTATCCGGGTTTGCCTTCACATCCTGGCCACGATATCGCGTGCCGGCAGATGAACGGAGGATTCGGTGGCCTGTTGTCTTTTGAAGTGATTGGTGGAGAGGATGAGGCACTGGCTGTGGCCGGTGCGTTGCAACTGATCACCAGCGCTACATCATTAGGTGGCGTTGAGACTTTGATTGAGCATCGCGCATCGGTGGAACCTCCTGAGACTGGTGTGCCTGGTGCACTGCTGCGATTGGCAGTAGGTATAGAACAGATTGATGATTTGCTGGCCGACTTGTCGCAGGCTTTGTCTCACATTTGAATTTGCTGGATGTTTGCTTCGTTTGTCGCTGCTCTAAGTTGGCTAAAGCGGCATAAGTAAAGCGACCTGAAAAATACCTTAGTCTCATATTGATTCGTCTGAGTAATTGCAATTCCATGCTGACTGATATTATTGAAAACGCCCCGTTTATTGATGTAGTTCTGGATGAAGAGCCAGAGAAATCGGGGCCTGTGTTACTCAACCCGGGATTTAATCGCGAGCACGCGTCGTCACAGTTGTTCCCGTCTATTCTAAAAGCCCGAATAGCCCTGGCTACCCATAAAGAGGCTTACAGAAACCTGCGTGAGGATTTGCCGGCTATACAGCACCAGAAACTGCTTGAAGCTGTTTTCAGTTGCCGTCTGGATGGGCATGTGTCTTCTGTTGCGAATCCGCTTCGTAGTCCGGATAAGGTTGATGATGTTGTATTGCAAAGAGCTGCGGTACCGGATGTTTTACCGCTGATGCACAAGCATGGCATGGGATTGCAGTTTTTGCACAAGCTCTCTCAAAGTCTGGTGGTTGAAAACCAGAGTCAGGAGCCTATTGACTCCCTTGGATCAAAAGACCTGTCTTCCAAAGATCACCTGCCTGCAAATGATCTTTTTCGCGATTCACCCCTGGGTTCATCAAAAAGTTTTTCAACACGTGTTAACCCGCCGGCCAATCGCTCAGACATTGATCGTTTGCTTCGTAACTGGGTTGAATACGTTGAACTGGCGGGTCGGCAAACTGAACCTCTGGTGGTAGTGGCAGTCGCTTATTACCAGATGTTGGCTATCAGTCCGTTTTTACAGGGCAACCCGGCTGTTGCACGAATGACGTTGCAACTGTTGCTAATCGACATGGGATTGACTGATCAGCCAGTGCTTGGTTTAAGTAGGGAAATTTTACTACGTGAAACGGAACATCGTTTATTGTTCGAAGAAGTGGCGTTGACAGGTAACTGGCACAACTGGTTAATTTTTTGTTCTGATTTAATTTACCGATCCGCTGAACGCTCGAGCAACTTGCTGCACACTTATGAAGATATTGAAACTGATGTACAACAAAACGTTAGATCGGTGTTGCCGAAACTAGTTCATGAAGAGCTAACTTCTTTGTTGTTTTTGCGACCCGTGTGTCGCATTCGCGATCTTGTCGAACGTGGTGTTGCCAAGCGTCAAACGGCCTCCGTTTATCTAAAAGCGCTTGCAACAGAAGGCGTTCTTGCAGAAGAACAACGCGGTAAAGAAAAGTGGTTTTTTAACAACAGATACCTGTCCTTATTTGATTAGTGTCCTAAGCTCCTGCACCCACTGCAGGCGCAATTGTAGTCAAAATAATGACTGTAATGTTTTATTTGAGTCGAGCTGTGAACCGGCACCCTGTTGATGTGGTCAATACTTTGATATTGACTCTCTTACATTTCGGAGAGTATATTTAACCATAAGTTACGAATAGGAGAGTTGCAGTGAACCCATACTTTATTATAGGTGTCATTGCGAGCAGCATGCTTATCTACGCTTTGCTGGTCGTAGCAGTAACTTTGACAGGTTTGTCAATTGGTATATCAATGATTGTAGTATATGCAATCATGTTGTGTTGCATGTACAGTATGCAAAAGCGGGCGCGTCAAGCTTATACTCCGCAAATGGAAAGGCGTCGCTCGCCAGCTATTGCTGCTTCAACTATCGCTGCTCCAAGCTTGGGTGTTCCATTAACTGCACCGGTTAGCCTGAACCGCTTGGTAGAACAGGATGAGCTGCTGGAACAAGAAGCCGCTAACCAGGATCTGCGTGTAACCACGTCCGCGGTAGGGGCGCTCGACGCAAGATAGTACTGATCTCTACACTGTTTGCTACTGTTTAATTTGATACCGTTTTTTCTGTAACTAATTTTGGAAACAAAGTCGGCAAAACCTTTTTAAACTTCGCAGAAACTTAGCGCAGAAACTTAGATTAGTGCGAAGTTTAATTAGATTAGTGCGAAGTTTAATCCGGCACCATCAAGCGAACAGATGAAAGCCAGCTAAATCAGGCGACTTCAATGTGCTGCAAGGCACCTTGGGCCTGAGAGTCTGGACTCACGAGCTGTCAGGCTTCCGTTGCCTTGCGGCTCACAGCAACTTTACTTCCCTCCACAACTTTCTCGTTCGTTTTGGAATTTCCGGTTTCCTGTATCGTGCTGCTCGCTCTATGCTCTGCAACCTTGCGAACAATGCGAGTAGGTCCTGCTTTGCCCTGAGTTACTCTGGAAAGCCATGGTTTAGACGTTTTACCGGTTTGAATTTTACGCAGGCCAGTGGTTTCTTGCCCGGCTTCAAGTTTTTCAATCAAACTACTCTGCTCACGATTCTTCAGTTTTTCCTGCTCCAGCGCCTTGATAACCTTACTGGTTGTCTGGCTCTGAATATCCAGTTGCGCCTTCATATTGCGGAGCTTTCGTTCGGCTAGATCGCGTGCTTCCAGAGATCGTTTAGCGAAATTAACTGATTTTCGTGCTGTCAGGATGGCATTGGAACGAGCCTCCATATTGGTTCGTACCTCAGCCTTGGCTTGCAGCACCAGATCTTTTGATACAGCCAGTCTTGATTGTAGTTGACCGCTACGATCAACTTCGCGCAGTAGTCTGTTTTCGGCTTTGGCTGTATTTCGTATCTGTTCCTGTAGCTGGCTTTCCAGGAGCAATTCGTTTTCCGTTTTACCAGCCTTTGCCTGATGCTGTTCGGATTCCAGCTTAAGCAGTGCTTTGCGTGTAATTCGCAGGTTTTTTTCTACCTCACACCGCAAACCGTATTGTTGTTTTGCTATTTGTTGTGCCTGCTGCAGGAAATCCTGCTCGGCGCGACCCAGAGGTCGTTCTTGTGCCACAGTGTTGTCTACGATGGTCGCCCCTGCACCCTGCATACCCAGTGTATCTAGCGTGTTGCGGTAGGCCGCGTCGAAAGCGTCGTCGTAAACAGCCTGATCGACCATTTCGCCAAGATAGCGACCAGTGCCTTCGGTGCTAATCGCTTTGTCGGATTCAGCGGGCTGGTCCCCGGGGTAGGTTGATTCGAGTATATCGAAATAGGCTTCCTCGGACTGAGCCCTGTCAATGCAGCGTTTCCGATAACCCAGCCAGGCCAGCACAGAGCCTGTTATCAAGGTAAGAAATATAATTCCTAATGGCGGGGCTACAACCAGGAGTTCCTGCAGTGATTTGCCATAGCTGAAATGCATTAACAGCAAAAGACTGGCAGCGACTGCCGCCCCGCAGCAGCAACCCAGCAGCCATCGAGGCCTGGATGACAATGCCGCGGGCTTGGGCCATGGCAGAAATTTATTGGAAAACACAACGAACACCAAATACCCGCAGATGATTGGTGTTATTAAACGGACTACTGTTTCGATCATGATTCACAACCGTAATATTTTTGTGAACCAGTTTTGCAATTATCTTGCCATGTGGGGTTGTCCTCAATTGAGACGATTTATGCTTTGTTCTGGCAATAGTTGTTGTGTTGGATACCATAGATAGTATTAAAATAATACAATTCTCAGACTACACTCCCTATTTGTTGGGTATTTTTATTGCTTAACCCTAAGTGCGTCGAGTGCTGGTTTAAAAACCGGTTTTTCCCAAACCGTTTTGGGTGTGTGTTAACTTATGTTTCAGCATGCGGTATGATGGCGTCTTTTTAGGCAATAGCCTCGGAACAATACCGGTGTTTCGGTATTGTTTGCTATCTAGTATGAATCCGCAAAAAGTGAGTGTTTACGCAAACAGTGCGTATTGAGGGTCCTTGTTTCTTGTCCGTTTCATATTTTGCCGGTGACCGCATCGAGGTGGCGACAGATGCGTCAGGTTAAAGGCCAACATTGCCAGAGTGCTGTTAGCAAGCCTCGGCGCAAGTTTGCTTGCTATGAATTGCTGCCTGTCGGTACGCTCAAGCTTGCGGTGCTGGTCGTGTTTGTTTCATTCCTATCAGGGCTGCCAAACTCTGCTCGCGCGACTGATCCGGTTATTTCGAAAATCAAATCGGAAATCGTGGATAAAAGCCTGGTGCAATTGAAAGACTGGGATTCGTATGAGCGCTCCATCAGCCTGGCTGATGGCACCAGGCTGCACCATTATGTGTCTGAGGTTTCTTCTGTGGATTCGGGATCGAAAGAAGATGCTTCGGCAAGCTCCACAAAAAAACCGGTCTTGCCGCAACCCAAACTAAGACTCAGCTTTATTCCAAGATTTAATTGTGCTCCCATAATCTCGGTGGTGTTTCCCGCGAGTAATGTTGAGGAAGAAGAGCGCAAAAAAATCCTCTCGACACTAAGCCAATTGCGATTCCTGGTGGATGGTACAAGGATAGCTTTTCCAGCTCTTACCGAATATAGCGATGCCAGCCTGATGGCCCACTACGATACTGAGCTCAGGCGAAGAAATAATTTCAGGATTCTGGTTGAAGCTGGCAGTTCCGCGCAGATTGAGCTTGGATACCCTGACGGCAACAACAGCGTATACAGCTATTCTCTCATCGGCTCCAAACGTGCAATAACTCGCTCGCGCGGCAATTGCCAGTCGCATACCTCCAACTAGACAAGCCCTCGTCTCTGTTCAAGCACGCAAACCCGCTTGAGAGTCTGTGGGTAGCGGGCGCTGCCGGCTTAGTTTGAAAACTCTACCAGTCGTTTTGACCAGTGATTGCTGTCAGTGAATGAAGCCAGGCTATTGTCACTGGCTTTTCCGGCAACAAGCGCCATCGCCAGGTACTGTTGATGTGCCAGATCATAGCTTTCACGTTTTTCGGCATCTAGCAAAATACCGGATGTTTCCCTTGCAAATTCCGGTTCGTGATCAAGTAATTTTCTACAAGCCAGGCGAATGGTTTCCTCGGAAGCATCTGTTTCGATACCCAGGGCGTCATAAAGATTTCTCATGCTTCTTGCTCCATGCGTGACTCGATTACCGCTTTGTATTTTTGCAGATTTCGCAAAGCCAATGATTGCTGCTTCTCTCCAAGCAGGCCAAACCTTGAAGGGTCATGGCGATGCTCTGCCAGTTTGTATGCCTGTTGAAATTCCGAATCAGAGGCGTCTGAACGAAGTCCAAAAAGGCGTTTGGTGGTGGTGGCGCTGTGATCAGTTGCGGTCTGTTCCCACCACTTCAGTCGATCAGGCCGGGGGATACCGGGTAATTCGGAATTAAAGCCTTCAAGATAACGGCTTTCCAGAGTGTTCAGGCCAATGCCCGTATAATCACAGAAAAACCTCAACATCAGATTTTCTACAGGTTTGATGCCGTCGCCGGAAACAAGCACTGCCAGCATCAGGTCGAGTAACTGTAATTGTTGTGCCGGTGAAAAACGCACTTGAACCGATAACAGGATGTCGTGAAAGATTTCCGGTTTTGCCGAAAGTACAGCTCTCTTTATGCGGCCCCGGTCATTGAGCTCAGTTGCGTTGTTCAGTTCTTCACGCAGCTGTGGGCTGGCATTACCGGCTCCATAGGAAATCCAGTAGAGCAAAGCTTCGGTACTGTATTGAGCTCCTTCTACTGCAGGTAAGTCATTCAGCCACACACCAAATTTTGTCATTGGAAGTGCTGTTGTTGGCCCGGAAGGTTGTGACTTCTCCGGAGATAGTCCGCCGGTTAAACCCGCAGCAGATACTGGTGGTTTGAGTTTGCCTTGCAGGTCTTCAGGGTGACGGCTTTGCATTCCTGTCATCGTTTCTTGTCCTTTGGTTACAGCTGTGTCTGGTGTAATTTCAGCATCGGTAACAGCTTGCACGCTGCTGGTTTGGTCATTAGTCAGCGTTACATCCTGGTGGGATAGCTCGACAGTGGCGTCAAGGAAGGCTGGGTTGTCGGCCAGATCATGATTGACTTCAAGCTTGGCTGGCGATGCCGGATACTGTTGAGTTGCCGGTGATTCTGGCAACGAGGCATCAGCACTCTGGTCAGTGACATCTTGCTCCGACTTATTGGGATTGTTCGCGTGTTCAGGGACGTCCGGTTTGGCCACTTCACGAGATCGTTGTGCCGTGGCTTCATTCATCTGCAGATCCGGCTTTTCATCGTTCAGCGACGGGGTGTTCGTAGCATCGTGACTGCTGGCTGTAGCGCTTAAATCTATATCTTCGAGATCAAGGTCCGCCAGATCGTCGTCGTACCGCGCTGCTGTCATTGCGGGGTCTGCAGTGCGGCGGCGAAACAGGTGCTTAATCAAACTGGCGAGAAAAAATGGCAGTAAAAAGAGCAAAGCAACAACGAGTATCGCAGGTAAGGCAATCTTTTTGACCAGCTCATCGTTAGAACCATCAGCGGTACCACCGGTGAGTTGTTCAAGTTTTTGCCGCCAGCTTTCGGGCAGCATGGCAAGTAAATCAAATGAAGAGTCCGCCTGACCTGTGCCATTGGCTGCTTGGGATTGTTGCGTAGCGGTGGCTGAGTCCTCGACAACTGTTTGTGGTTTTGAAATTACACGAGGGGTTCTGGTGGTATTGCCCGTGGTTTCACCAGTATTTTGAGCCACTACCCAGGAAGTCCCAACCTTGTTGGCTGTTGCGCCGGCGTCTGTGGTGGCTAGTCCCAGAGCGATCAGAGCCGTAAGTACTAACCATCCATTAAAACGCCTGCTTCTGCGGAAGCCAGCTGTTGGATTAAAAGCTATGTTGACTGGGGCGGAACGCATTGTTGGCAGAGACTCTCAAATGTTCGCGTTTTATTATTCTTCGCAATAGCTATATTGCTTTAATACTACTTGCTTATATAGATGCTAAACGGGCGTCGATGTTCGCTACTTGACTTGTCAAACCAAGCTGTAATCTGCCTGGCTGTAGTCTGCCTGGCTGTAGTCTGCCTGGATATTGCATTTCCGGCCAATCGCACAGTAAAAACACTAAAAACAGTAACGCAAGCACCAACTTCCAATATCAGGCACCTATCAGGATCGCTGTGCCAGCCTGATAAGTCACGAATTCAAGCGTAATACCGGCTGCTACATTGCTGATTCCTTGAGTTTATCCAGTAATGGCACCTCGCACCACTGAACACTGCAAAAGTAAGTGTCAGGTCACTTTACTGACAAAACATCAAACGAGCATTGTGTCGCATGCAAAAGGGCACTGGCTGGAAGGAAAGTGCCAGTTTGAGGAACAGTTTTTTGTACAGGCTCCCACAAACCGCCAAAGCTGTGACGCTCTCTTCATTTGGTGTACATGGCAAGCCTATTGTCTGCCGCACAACAGTCGCCGTGGGAGTTGCAGGTTCAGGAGGGGGGCTGCAGATCGCTAACCAAGGAATTATTTTCTGACCAGAAAAACAGGGCCGGCTTGTCAGGGATTGTAAAACCGGCGGAATTTTGGTTATTTCAAGCTAAGCGGCCGCTCAAATTGAAGGTTAGCCGTCCTCAGTGCTCAAAATGCCAAGTGTGTCGCGATTGTGCTTGTTCAGGAGCAGTCGGTGCCGAATTTCTGCAGCGATAATCAGAACACCGAGTAGGGAGAAAAATATCATGCCCTTTTAGCGGTCAATGGTTGCACTGACTATAATGCCGAACCGTAAATTCGGCACTGATTGGCAGTTATCAACCCGGGCTACGCGCCGCGTCAGACCTTTTGCAGCTCGGTTGCAGTAATATGAACAGCTTATCAATCTCGATACGTGGTCTGCGGCAGGCACAACATGTTCCCAATCCATGACGAAAACCCGATAAAGATCATACCTTGGGTTACCTACACCCTGATGGTGGCTTGTATTGGCGCATTCCTGTGGCAGTTCAGCCAATCAGCCGAGGCACAAAATGCGATTGTATATGCATTGGGTGTCACTCCGGCGGTCATATTTGATCACCGTGAACTGCCGGAAAATCTGGTCTGGGTACCTGAATACGTAACCGTGTTTACGTCGATGTTTCTGCATGGTGGGTGGATGCACCTGATCGGTAACATGCTGTACCTGTGGGTGTTTGGCAATAATATCGAATCCGCAATGGGTCACCTGCGTTTTATTATTTTTTATGTGGTTTGCGGTGTTGCTGCAGTGCTTGCCCAGGCCTTACCCGACACAGATTCCGTTGTTCCGATGATAGGCGCTAGTGGCGCGATCTCCGGTGTGCTGGGTGCCTATCTGCTGCTCTATCCCAGAGCTCGCGTGACCATCATCGTTCCCATACTGATCATTATAAAAACATTCAAAGTTCCAGCGATGTTGGTGCTGGGGGGCTGGTTTGTGATGCAGCTGGTCAGTTCTGCCATGGCACGAGGCCAGGAAGGAGGGGGTGTTGCCTTTGGGGCGCATATTGGCGGTTTTATAGCGGGTATGCTGCTGGTCTATTTTTTCAAACGCCGGGACGTGCAGCTGCAGATTCCTTTTCTGCATTTTCATCCGTGGAAATCCTGATACTATGTCGGTTGCTCGCGATCAACCCGCCCGTTGACAGTTAATTCATGAATCAACAAAATCAATCTCAATCTAATACGCCATTCGGTGGAACGGCACAACTTCGGGAAACAGTTGAAGAACTGACTGACCGACTCGGCACCCTGCTACCACCGGGTGCATCACAACTCAAAACGGACTTTGAGGATAACGCACGAGCCATGCTGCAGAGCGCGCTCGGAAAAATGGAACTTGTAACGCGTGAAGAATTTGAAATCCAGCAGCGGGTGCTGCAAAAAACCCGAAGTAAATTACAGGCATTGGAGCAGCGTCTGGCAGCTTTGGAAGGAAATCCGGACCAACAGGGCGAATAACGATCCAGCGCCTCTACCGCAGTTCTCAATAAGGCCCTCTGAAAAGCTTGAGCCAAAGCCTGTACGATCTGTTTGCCCGGGTGCTGCCAGGAGTCAGCCATGAATCAGCATGGCAAAGTTCTCTCCCGCACCCTTGTTGGCATTGATGCCATCCCTGTCACTGTTGAGGCCACCTTTCTCAGCGGTTTGCCTAAATTCAACATTGTCGGTTTGCCGGAAGCGGCGGTTCGCGAAAGCCGTGACCGCATTCGCGGTGCCATGACTTACAGCGATATTGAATTTCCGCAGCGCGCCATTGTTGTTAATCTGGCACCTGCCGATCTGCCCAAGCAGGGTGGCTGTTTTGACTTGCCCATCGCTCTTGCGATCTTGCAGGCAATGGATCAGCTGACTCAGGAACAATGCGCGCCGTTTGAATTTGTCGGCGAATTATCCCTTTCCGGAGAATTAAGGCCGGTCAATGGTGCCTTGCCAATTGCCATGGCGGTGGCTCGCGCTTCTGCCAAGCTGGTGTTGCCCATGCAGAGTGCTGCCGAAGCTGCTTTGTGTGAGAGCTGCGCAGTACTTGGTGCCTGTTCTTTGTCTGAGCTGATTGCAGCACTTGCCGGCACTGCACGACTGCAGCGGGTCAAACCATCCCTGGCCGATCACACACCATCAGTCGTGCCTGATATGAGCGACGTTAAAGGTCAGTTGCCCGCACGTCGTGCGCTTGAGATTGCTTGCGCCGGTAATCACAATTTGTTGATGGTTGGTCCGCCGGGTACCGGCAAATCCATGCTGGCAAGTCGCACACCGGGCTTGTTACCGCCGATGAGTCTCGAGCAGGCTATGGAATCCGCGACCATACAGTCGATTAGTTCGTCAGGTTTTAGTTCTAAACGTTGGCGGCAGCGTCCGTTTCGTTCGCCTCACCATACGGCCTCCGGTGTCGCACTGGTCGGTGGTGGCAGCAGTCCCCGGCCCGGGGAAATTTCACTGGCCCATCATGGTGTCTTGTTCCTGGATGAACTGACCGAATTTCCCCGCCATGTGCTGGATGTCTTGCGTGAGCCGCTGGAAGCCGGCCATGTCACTATCGCACGGGCCGGGCGTAGCACCTGCTTCCCAGCGCGCTTTCAGCTAATTGCTGCAATGAATCCCTGTCCTTGTGGTTACAGCGGTGATCCGGATATACCGTGTCGTTGCACGGAGGATCAGAAAAGGCGTTATCAGGGACGCTTGTCAGGGCCGTTTCTTGATCGTATCGATATGCAGGTGGGCGTGCCGCGGATTGATCCGGTTACTCTTTCAAAACAACGGGGTGGTGAGTCCAGTGCGAGCATCTGCGTCCGTGTGAATCATGCCTACAAAACACAGCATGAGCGCCAGCAATGCGATAACGCTGAATTAAGCATTGCCCGAATCGAAGAAATTTGTACTCTTCAGGCAAGTGATCAAAAGTTACTGGAGCAAGCCAGTCGCAAACTTAACCTTTCGGTAAGAGCCCACTACAGAATTTTAAGGGTGGCCCGAACCATTGCTGATCTGGAGCAATCAGATGGTATACAAGCCGGGCACTTGCTTGAGGCAATTTCTTACCGCCAGTTAAGTTAGCCAGGTTTTTTCGTTAAGGTTGGTAAGCTCGGTGGTTGCGACTTTTATTCTTCTTCAAAGCTGGCCTGTCGTCGGTCCTCGCGTTTCGGGCGGCGACTTTGTCCGTCTTTGTCAACTGTTGTGGTCGTAGGCTGGCTTCCATCAAGAGCCGCACATCCTCCCTCATCGTTAACAAACTTGGCTGGTAAAGCGCTGCAGGTCGGTACACCGAAAGTACCTGCACTGCAGCTCTGCAGAGCCAATTGATGTACGCGTTCCGGGGTGGTGGAGAGGTCACCTGCGAAGGTGTAAATGTAGTTCACCATGCTGACAGACACTGCGGTCATGGCACTTAAACCGCCGTAACTGCTGAATACTTCTTTTGAGGCCATGCCGTCACGCATCTGTGCGGCTGTTTTACGGATAAAGGTGTCAGCAACTGCGCAGTCGATGGTGCTCTTGCCGCGACCCGCGCTGCTCATGACCTTGGCCGTCTTTTCGTTGGTGGGGCATTCAGAACTGGAGTAGGAGATACTGCCGTCAGCAGCAACGCACTTGTAGATTCTGGCGGCTGCCTCATTCTGCCATCCCAACAGCGCGATAAGGCCAAACGTCGCCAGTGCGAACCAACCGGAAGCCGCGCGATTGTGTAAATCAGCGTTTTCGCTACTGTTATTCTGGCTACGATTTATTTTGCTGGATACGATGTAAGCAAAAGATTTCATGGTCATTAATTAGTCGTTCTTTGTTTGTTGATCGACACGTGGAAACAGTTTATTGATGGCCCCTTTGAAAAATGTGGCCGTGTTCAAAAGAGTCTGGCCAAATCGTGACTATGAGCAGGTTATATCGTGGATTCTCGCTTACTTGGCAGTCGTGTTTTAATGCAGCATTCATCGCTCACCACAGCTAGAATGTGATTTATACCTATTTACCTGACAGTGCTCACCCATAGGGATTTTCCATGTCAACGACCTACGAAACGCTTGCTGAACATTTTCGAAAACTGTCACGCCTTGAGCATGCGATGACGTACTTGTCCTGGGACCAGATGGTGGTCATGCCGGAACAAGGTGTAAGCAGGCGCTCTGATGCGATGGCTGAGCTGGCGGCTATTCATCACGATCTGTTAACAGCGGATGAGCTGGGCGCGCAATTCGCCAAAGCCTCGGCCGAAGCAAATGATGAGACGGCAGTAAGTATTCGCGAAATGAAACGCGTATGGTCGCAAGCTACCTGTCTGCCGGCTGAGCTTGTGCGAGCGAAAATCAAGGCGGGCAGTCGCTGTGAGCACGGCTGGCGAACTCAGCGTCACGCCAATGACTGGTCCGGTTTTCTGGAGAATTTCACGGAGGTACTGGAGCTTGGGCGTGAGGAAGCAAGGTTGCGTCAGGCAGCTGATGCGGAAGCATTCGCAACACCCTATGACGCGATGTTGGACTTACATTGTTGTGGCGACAGCAAGGCATTGATTGATTCAGTGTTCCAGCGCCTGCGTGATGAATTGCCGGGTTTGATTACCGAAGTAGTGGCCAAACAAAAAAAACGCTCGCTGCTTGAGATGACCGGACATTTTGAAACGGATGTACAACAGCAACTGAATCATCAGCTTATGCGGTCACTGGGTTTTGATTTTGACGCAGGCAGGCTGGATGAAAGTATGCATCCCTTCAGTACCGGAGAGGCAGGCGACTTGAGAATAACCACGCGTTTTACTGATGATGGTTTTCTCGATGCCATGTTGGCAACGGCCCATGAAACCGGTCATGCCAGTTATGAGGGCGGCTTGCCGCAAGCCTGGCAGGGATTGCCTGTCGGTGGCTATCGCAATATGTGTATTCACGAAAGCCAGAGTCTGTTGTTCGAGAAGCAGATTTTTCTGTCCCGTGCCTTTATGTCGTACGTCACACCTCAGGTAACGGCTGCGTTCCCGCAGATGGCATCGCACAGTGCCGAGAATTTATGGCATCTTGCAACACGAGTTGAGCCGGGATTTATTCGGGTTGACGCCGATGAAGTGACTTACCCTCTCCATGTGTTGTTACGCTATGAAATTGAAAGTGACCTGATCAATGGGGACCTTGAGGCCCGCGATATTCCCGATTGCTGGAACGAGAAAATGCAATCCTATCTCGGCCTGTCCACTGATGGCAATTACAGTGATGGTTGCCTGCAGGACATTCACTGGACGGATGGTGCCTTTGGCTATTTTCCTTCCTACACCTTGGGCGCGGTCAATGGTGCGCAAATTTTTGCCTGCATCAAGCAACAACATCCTGACTGGCAGGAACGGCTGGCTGAAGGCGATGTGGTGTTTATTCGTCAATGGTTGCAGGAAAAAATCTGGTCGCAAGCTTCGCTACTGGAATCACAACCGCTAATGGTTGCAGCGACAGGCCAGGAGACATCGCCCGAGTCTTATCTTGTGCATCTGCGCGCACGATATCTTGAGGATTCTTACTAAACTTTGTTAGATCAAGACAATTTCGCGATTAAACGTTCTACTTGTTGCTCCGCTCGGTAAGCGTTATTCAAGTGTTGAACGCAGCATGGCTTTCCAATGTGCGCTATCAAGCTTCCAGCAAACCTCTACGTTCGCGGGTTTGCCGGTGACGTTGAGTTTGTCGACCACCGTCATGCCACGAGTTAATTCAGTGTCACAAGAAATATCAACAAAATGAGATGAACGATGGCAGCAGGCTCTTGCATCAAGAGCGATTGCCATGGCGACCGGATCAGCTAGCGCCAAGCCGCTCTCACCCTGGATTTCACGTACAGCTTTGAGTGCGTAATTATTGCAATCCATGGCAAGCTTTGCGCGCTCGGTGCCAAGTGCGTGGATTTCTGCAATCTCGTCATCAGCCAGCGTGGCAGCACCACAACTGAGTTCCCAGCCAATCATCGTAATGGGTATGCCGGAATGAAATACCTGATGAGCGGCTTCCGGATCGCACCAGATATTATATTCCGCAGCCGGGGTGACATTGCCATTGGTGCATGCGGCACCACCCATGACAAAACAATGCGCCACATTGTTTGCAAAGCCGGGATCCTGCTTTAAGGCATTGGCGATATTGGTTAGTGGGCCAAGTGTTACCAAGGTGAGTTGCTGCGGTTGTTTGGCAAACAAATCAACAAGCTTGGTAGCAGCTGTCTGGCTTTCAGCTTTTCGCCGTGGTGCGGGGTAATTCATGTTGCCCATGCCATCGGCTCCGTGAAACCAATCGGCCATAGATGCTTCGCGTTTTAGCGGGGCCGCTGCTCCTTCATAGACCGGGCAATCACTGCCGCAGACTTCCAGGGTGTACAGCGCGTTTCGGGTAGCCATGGCAACGGGCACATTGCCAGCCACGGTTGTAACCGCCTTGATTTCTACATCCGGCCATTGTGCGGCCATTATCAGTGCGACAGCATCATCAGAT
>CALLOA010000173.1 GCA_938005265.1 uncultured Granulosicoccaceae bacterium | reverse complement strand
GTCTGCGATCTGGATGATGACAATGATGGTGTAGAAGATAATAGTGATGGTTTTCCACTCGACCCGGACCGCCAGGATGCACCTGTCAGCAACGGCTCAGGTGAACCACCGCTAACACCCAGACCCTCATGGCCGTTTGGTGGCGGCATTGCCCTTGAAACCGATTTTCGCTGGCCCGCCATTTCCGACGCAAGTTATTATGTCATTGAAGTACAGCACAACGGTTCTATCCGTGCATACGAACCTTTCATTGCCGCCAGTTCTGCTTGTTTCAACAATCAGTGCCAATATATCAAGAGCGATGCGGCACGAAACGGCGGAAACCGCTGGCGCTTGCGAGCCGGCAATGATGCAGGTGTGTCACCGTGGAGCGAATGGGTGGACTTCTTTGTCGGCCAAGCCGGAGGAGCCAATAGTGGTGACTTCAGTGATCCGGCGTTTGCCGAGATACCTGCAGTACCCGTCCTGCAACTGCCTTTCGGCAGTAGTAGCGTTGGGGTAACCGACTACGTTTGGTCCGCCTCACCTGGTGTTATTGAATATGCTTTTGAAGTGCGGCACGAGGGCGCGATCCGTGGTTACGAGCCCGCGATTGCAGCAAGCGAAGCCTGTAGTTCAGAGCTATGCACCTACACTAAAAGCGATGCTGCACTTATCGGGGAAAATCGCTGGCGAGTGCGAGCGATCAACAATGCTGGAGCATCCGCGTGGAGTGATTGGTTTAGCTTTGTGGTAACCGATGTGGCCGTTGATCCAACCGCTCCCGTTGATGCATTCATTCCTGAAACACCGACCCTCATTTCACCAACCAGTGAAAGCGGCATGCCGGTTGTAGACTACCGATGGGGCGACGTTTCAGGTGCGACCGTGTACGCTGTAGAAGTACAGCATCAAGGAATTATCCGCGGTTATCAAAGCAACCTGCTGGCCTCGGAGGCTTGCGATGCAGGTGAATGTATCTACAGCAAACCCGATGCAGCACTAACAGGCGAGAATCGCTGGCGGGTCCGTGCAGGTAACAGCAACGGATTTTCAGTGTGGAGTGAGTGGCAGAGTTTTAACAATCCCTAGATATAAACGGGCTTCGGAAACAAGTTTAGGCCTCTATATCTGATTCACAGATTGGCTGGGATGATGACGAGCGGTATCAAGTAAAGGATGCGACAATCTCTCCTTCTAAAGCGAAATGGCCAGACGTTTCTCAAACGCAGGGACGAGTGATATTCGAGTCTACAAATTTTCGTGTTTGCTCAGTTCAACGCGGCTATTTGGTCGAGGTTTTTTGCTGATTATGAAAATTGAAAATATCCTCGTACAGTGATTCAAAATCCGATGACAAATCTTCGGCATAGATATCGACTATATTTTCTTCTCCTGAAAGCGTATTCCATTGCTTTGTAGTGCCAGACTCTTTCGCTACAACCAGTGCCGTGTCGCTAATATTTTCAGACTCACCGCCTAATGCATGAACTGCTCTAAATGTTTTCGTAGCCAACTCAAGATTGGGCACGCTAATATCAATATCATCAACCACTCGCAGGCTAATTACCCTGGCGCCGTTTACTCTCCGTTGTAATACCTCCTCTATATCAGACCACTTGATAAATCCGGGAGATAAATCCGAAGAATTGTCAGTAATACCTTCTGAATCCAGAATCAATGCGGGCTTGGAACTGATCAGCTGCCTGAACATTGATCTGGCCCCAACAAAGAAGGCAACGACAAATACAGCACTAAGTGCTCGAACAAGCCACGTGGCGTATTGTCTTGTATCCTCGCTGTCTGTTTCCGGATTGAAAAAAAAGTACAGACAAACCACCATAAAGAAGGAAAACAAGGCGAGCGGAACAAGCAGCTTAACGCGGCTGAACTTGATTTCGATTCTTGTCAGTGAACCAGACATTGATAAATTATATGCTTAAAGTTGTCAGGCATACTGCGGTCACCGCAACTATTGTGGTCACCCCTTATGTGGTCATTCATTTTTATGGAGCTGCAGATAAAACGAGGTGCAAACCGGGTATTGTTTTGCACAATCTGTTCTCAAACAGAGAATCGCGAGGTGCCTCCTTATTCTTCGTATATTGAATTATCTCATTACTATTAACAACTTAGCATGCCCAATCGGGTTGGTTAACACTTCAAAGTCAAATTATTTTTATCAAAGTGTCGATTTTGCAGTAAGCCATTCGTCTACAAGCTACAGAGCATAAAAAGTGCTCTGACACTCGGTTTAACCGGTGGAATCTCTAATTCTCAAGAGGAGAAAAAAATGCAATATATTTGTTTGATCTACAAAAACGAAGCTGCAGGCCCACAACCTGGCAGTGAAGAATTTGGAGCATACATTCAGGCTTACCAGGAATTCACCCAGCTAGTTCAAAAAGATGGCGTGTTTGAAGCTGGCGATGCACTGCAACCGGCTGCCACAGCAACGACAATCACCAATCATAATGGAAAAGTGGAAACTACAGACGGCCCGTTTGCAGAAACAAAAGAACAATTGGGCGGCTATTACCTGCTGGACTGCAAAGACTTGGATGAAGCTTTACATTATGCCGCAAAAATTCCTTCTGCCAAGCATGGCAGAATCGAGGTAAGACCCGTTATGGTATTTGACAACTAACCGGTTTTTCTTCACTGGATAGCCCGACATGCTCCCGCCATTCAAGCTTGAACAAGCGATCAACCAGATTGTTCAGGAAGAATGGGGGCGCATACTGGCAGCTTTAACAAAATCTACTGGCAATCTGCAGTTGGCGGAGGATTCGTTACAGGATGCGGTGGAAAGCGCTCTTCAACATTGGTCGATACAAGGTCTTCCTGAATTTCCAGCGGCCTGGTTGATTCAAACAGCGCGTAGAAAAGCAATTGACCGATTACGACGGGAGTCTAACTTCGCAAGATTGCAACCTGAGATCAGCTACCTGATCGATTTACAAAATAGAGCCGAGTTGGAAGACGTTGAAGTAATTCCTGATAAACGGCTTGAACTTATTTTTACCTGCTGCCACCCAGCAATAGAAGAGAAAACCAAAGTCGCACTTACTTTGAGAACACTAGGTGGCCTGAGTACAGAAGAAATCGCCAAATCGTTTTTAGATAAACCCCAAACCATGGCACAGCGATTGACGCGTGCAAAACAGAAGATCGCTCTTGCCGGCATCCCATACAAAGTCCCTTGTACTGAAGATCTGCCTGAACGACTAAACGCCGTGTTAAGAGTCATCTATTTTATTTTTAATGAAGGCTACCAAGCCTCAAGGGGAAAACTAATCACGCGCGGAGATCTTGCAGATGAGGCAATCAGATTGTGCAGGATCATCGCGAATCTACTTCCCAAACAGCCTGAAATAACAGGCCTTCTGGCACTGATGCTACTCCATGATTCAAGACGGTTCGCGCGGCAGAAGGCGAACGGTGAAATGGTCAGCCTGGAAAATCAAAACCGCCAGTCCTGGGACAAGCAGAAGATTACTGAAGGAACTCAGCTTATAAAAGCGGCACTGTCACAACAGAAAGTCGGGCCTTATCAACTACAAGCTGCAATCAGTGCAGTTCATGCGGAGTCACAACAGTGGCAAGATACTGACTGGACACAGATAGCTGCTCTGTACCAACTACTCTATACGCTACAACCTACACCGGTCATAAAAATTAACCATGCAGTTGCTGTGTCCTACGCCGAATCGGCAAAGGACGCACTTGCCCTGCTGGACACGATAGCTGAAAGTACAGACATTCAGAACTATCAGCCCTATCACGCAGCCCGCGCCGATATTCTGAAACGAGCCGGTCAAGTGAAGGAGGCCATTCTACACTTCGACAAAGCCATCGAACTCACTCAAAACACTGCTGAGAAAATTTTTTTGCAAGCGCGAAAAATAGATTGACTACGATTTGTTTCGCGCCTTAGCAACGCTGATCTGACAGACGGCTCATCCATGGCGTGTAAGCCGGTGCATTGTTTGGCAGGAACTTAATACAAATAGACAGCGCCTACGGAGATACCCGAATCGTCGTTCTGATCACCATTGATACCAGTCGTCAAACTGCCCTCACCACCCGCCCCGACGGCCAGCGTATTGCCATCAGCACTCAGGCTGGTGGCCATGCCAAACCGGTCACCTTCGTCAGCATTGCCGGCTTTAAGATAAGC
>CALLOA010000172.1 GCA_938005265.1 uncultured Granulosicoccaceae bacterium | reverse complement strand
GGCTGTTGGGTAGCACGGTCAGCAATTTCAAATTCAATCTCATCCAGCCGTTTATGTGTGGTCTCTGCCTGCTCTTGAGGCAACCGCGCGATAGCTTCCAGTATGGGCTCACCGGCAGGCAGTCCAAGCTGTGCCCGAATTTCATCAAAATCGTGAATCGCTAGTGTGAGGGTGCCATCCATATCGAATATCCAATGCTGGATATTTGTTAATGAATCCTGTTTGAAGTTGACCAACACGATTTATGGTTTCCGGGATGATGTTGAGGACTAGCGGCATTATTCAGCCGCAGCTGGACGTTAACCGAATCACTTGTTCCTGTCCAACGCTGCAAGGTATAACAAAGAACAAGATATTCAATCCGGAAGGTGGAATAGATGATTACTGAGGCAAACAGGAGGCTTTTTCAGCAGCAGCTGCAAGATCTGGAAAACGACATTATGGAACTTGCGCAAGCCGGGCAAGCTGCGGCGAGTACGGTTGAGCTTGATCAGGCCCGCGTCGGGCGACTCTCCCGTATGGATGCGCTGCAGGGGCAGGCCATGTCGAAGGAAGTACTGCGTCGCAGAAAAGAACAGTTGCGTGAAGTCCGCAAAGCCCTGCAACGTATCGACGCAGGCGATTATGGAAAGTGTCAAGAATGTGGCGCAAATATCACGTTTGAACGGCTTAAATTCAAACCTGAAACGCAATTTTGTGTTGATTGCGCGAATGCTACGGAAAGGTAATCTGAAAAGCGCGATTTTAACAAACGGAAACCTGCCATCTGGCTGAATACCGCTTACACTTGGTTCATCCCAATCGCGGTATATCTGCTGCTATTTCTAAAGCGCTTTTTCAAGAATTACCAAGCTGGTACTTTTTCAGGACGCTTTTGCAAGAATCAACTAGCAGGTTGCGAAAAGTAAGAAACCGATAAAACTATGCAACAACTTATCATGACAAGAAAACCGTTTGCCATGCTCAAGCCCTGCGCCACCTTGGTCTGCATGGCTTGCGCTTATCTCTTACCAGCCGAGGTTTTTGCAGATACCTGTTTTGCTTACAACCCGGATGCCGAGTACCAATTGGTCTTTGAAGAGAACTTCGATGGTACCGAGCTTGATGACAATAAATGGAATCGCGAATTTCTTTGGGGCCCCGGAGTCATCATCAACAATGAAGAACAGTATTACGTTAACGAAGGGCAGTTTGACTATGACCCTTTCACTGTCAGTAACGGTACGCTGAAAATCACTGCGATCAAAACACCTTTTCGTCGTGATGTACTGTATCTGACACGCTCGATATATTCGGCGTCAACAGCCGAGTTGTTGTGGCGTGTGCCAGCAGGTGCTGTCAGGTATGAGGTATACCGTGAAGGTGCCTTGGTGGGTAACGTGACCGGCGGTAGTTTTCTGGATTCAAGCCTTGATGATGGTGGCGATTTTCAATTTGAAGTTATTGCCTTCGATGCCAATGATCGCGAAATTCTGAGAGGTCAGACAACGATCAATACCGGGGAGCGGGATGTGCCCGTACCTGCCAGGCCATTCGCCCTATACCTTGATGCACAAGTGTATGGGCCGTCAGATGGGGAATTGGTTTGGGAAACACCGAATCGCGCTGGCCACTATGATGTGTACTTGAATGGTAGCCTGGTGCGGCGGCTGGTGGGTGCTGACTTTGCCAGCCTCTATGTTGATGGTCTGGAGCAGGGTGTTGATTACAACTATGAGGTCAGATCATTTGATCGTTGTGGTGAAGAAATCGTTCGCGGTAGTGTTGTACTTAACACGGCAAATCCATCACCCGCCGTTGTTCTGGATGAACGGCTTAAGCTCTCGGACATTATTTATTCCAAATCAACCGCCGAGTTGTTCTGGAACCAGGTTCAGGGTGCTGCGATCTACGAAGTGGTTCGTGATGGCGTTGTAATACAGGCGAATGCAGCCAGATCGATTTTCATTGATGGTCTGGTCCCCGGTTTTGATCGACGGTTTGTAGTTAATGCACTGGATGCTGATGGCAATCTGGTTGATAGCCGTCGCCGTGCAATCAATACTGCGGATAACAGTTTTGCACTTAACCGGCAACCGTTTCTGTCCGGCATCATTACCAGCTACGATGCCTTTCGTTTTCTCTATGGTCGTGTAGAAGCGCGAGCCAGGATGCCTGCAGGTAAAGGTATGTGGAGTGCTTTCTGGTTGTTAAACGGGTATTACAACGAAGACCAGCCTGAAGACCCGGAAATCGATATTATTGAAGCGATTGGTGACCAAGTGACTACAGCCAATCATGCTTATCACTACAATTCGCCCAATGGGCCGATGAGCCGTGAGTTCCGCACACCGATGCCGGATTTCTCTGCCGACTTCCACACTTATGCGGTTGACTGGTCACCGGGAAGAATTGTGTATTTTATCGATGGCCAGGAAACACATCGAATCGAAGGCGATGAAGTGTCTGACGAACAGATGTACATACTGGCGAATCTGGCGATAGGTGGGGACTTTCCCGGCCCGCCTGATGAAACAACAGTTTTTCCTGCAACGTTCGAGCT